>VGFC01000068.1 GCA_016869045.1 Armatimonadota bacterium | reverse complement strand
CGGCCCCTTCGGGGCCGTTGGCCGGCGTGCCGCCCCTTCGGGGCTTGAGAAGGGAAGGCCGCCCGTGTCCGTGGGCTTGCGCCCACGGCTATTCGTCTTCGGCCCCTTCGGGGCCGTTGGCCGGCGTGCCGCCCCTTCGGGGCTTGAGAAGGGAAGGCCGCCCGTGTCCGTGGGCTTGCGCCCACGGCTATTCGTCTTCGGCCCCTTCGGGGCCGTTGGCCGGCGTATCGCCCCGGAAGGGGCGGAAGAAGCGTAGCCGTGGGCGCAAGCCCACGGACAAGGGCCCCCCACACCTCCCCGAAGCCCCGAAGGGGCGACAGAAGGCGCCGAAGTGCACGACGGGCGACGGCCTACCCGCGCATGAGCTGCCAGAAGCTGCCCTGCCTGTCGGGTTTGCCCCGCTCGTTGCAGCGCACGGCCCGGCAGTGCGGCCCGACGGGCATCCTGATCCAGTGATCGCCGCCCTCGTCGCTGCCCCAGTCGAGCCACGGCGGCCACTTCGGGCGTAGGCCCTCAGACCGTTCAGGTGAGGTCGCTACCCAGTGGAAGCGGACCCCGGAGTTCTCAGCCAGCTGCAGTTCCTCGTGGATGTGCTGCAGCCGCGAGAGCTTCGACTGCACTTGCTTGTTCGTCCAGCCCGTCTCGCACTTGGCCTCGACCAGCACGAGGTGGCAGACGCCGGGCTCGTCAGAGCACTCGAAGGCGACCAAGAGGTCGGTATCCTCCTGGTTGCTGTTGAACCAGTCCCCATCGGGCTTGGGCACGAGAGCGCCTTCCTCGGGGTTGCGGAGGGCCAGGTAGAGCGCGACGTAGATCCAGTCGAGCTGGTAGTCCATGGCGGCGAAGGCGTCGGAGGGCACTGTCAGCCCGAGCTCTCTGCCCAGGTTCTCGCGGAACTCGTCCGATAGCGTGAAGCTGTCGCTCCCCGGCGATCCCCCGCCGAGGACCGACTGCAGGAGATGGAACCGCTCCTTGCGGTTCAGTCGTCTCAGGTTCTCGATGATGGGGTTCATTGCCACTCCTCACGGTTTGCTGAGTGCCGCCTGCAGTGCCTCGATGGCGTCGGCCACTTGGGCGCGGACGGCGTAGAGGCCGCCAGTAGTTTCCTCGACGAGGCGCTTGAGGCCGACGCGGTAGACGATCACGCCGGAGCCGTCGTCGGTCGACGAGATGGTGAACGTGCACTTCCCGTCGCGCACTTCGACCGCGCCGGCGACCACGTTTTCGGCCCCCTTCGCGCCGGAGGCCGACGTCGCGTACGGGCGACCGTCGACCAGGAAGTGCGAGTACGGCTTGCCGCCGTAGTCGGTGTCGTCGTAGACATTCAGCACCAGCTCGTAGCGGCCATCCGATAGCGTGGTCCTCACCTCGATGGGCAGGTCGGAGCGTTTGCCCGCCTGGTGGTGCAGCCAGCCCTCCTCCAGGCCGAACGTCCAGCCCTCGGTCGCCTGAAAGGTGAGGTCGCGGATACCGTAACTCGTCGCGGCGCCGGAGAGCGACTCGGCTAGCTCGTGAGCCGCGTCGAGAGCCTTCCGGCCGCGGTCGGCGGCAGGCAGCTTGCGCTTCTCGGCTTGCGCGACGAGGCCTTCGAGCATCCGCAGGTAGTCGTAGTCCTCCGCTCCCTCGCGCATCAGTTCCCAGCGGATCGTCGGCACGACGTGGTCGAGGATCGGCGTCGGCGGGTCGTACGTCTTCAGCGGCGGGTAGAAGAAGTACCCGTCGCCCTGGCGGTACTGGTAGGTGTACTCGGGGAGCTTGAAGCTCGGCCGGTCCCAGGGCGTGGCATCGCGCCCCCACCACGTCGAGAGGTAGTATAGGTAGCCGTTCGCGTTGCGCTGCCAGACGTTCCAGAACATCGCGCGGTTCTGCTGTCCGCTGTGGGGGATCAGGCAGTTGGTGCTGACATCGTACAGCCAGTACTTCGCGCCCTTCGCGCGCTGCTCGGCGGCCACGTCCTCCCGGTACATCGTGCAGTAAGGGACCCAGAGGGAGATGAGCGAGCGGCCGCCGTCTACGAGCTCCGCGAGGCGCGGCCGGTTGGCCGGGTCGTAGGTTAGCGCGGTTCGCAGGCGCGGGTCGGCTTCGCGGATGAGCCGGCAGATCTGCATCAGCGCGGGCGTGTCTTCATCCGAGGGCTCGTCGGTCACATAGTAGACCGCCCGGTCGAGCCAGCCCTTCGCGGCGAGGTGCTCGGCGATCCCCCGGAACACGCTCACCACCAGCCGGTCGAACACGGGGTTCACCGACCCGTCCGGGTTCAGGCGCTCCACAGCCGTGCCCTTCGAGTCGGCGAAGTAGAGGAAGACCTGCTGCTTGCCCTCCACCTCGCGACGGCCCCAGATGTAGGGCGCGATGTTGAAGGCGCTGAAGGCGTCGCGCTCATCGAGGTAGTACGCGGCCTCGCGGTCGAACCCGGTGAAGTCCAGCGTGGCCTCGCCGGTCGGCTTGCCATCGGCGCCCAGCGTGAACTCCCACCGGATCGCGCCGCCGGGCAGCGGGTTGAAGGCCATCGTGCCCGGCGCATAGAGGAACGGCGAAAGCCGGGCGCGGATGTACTCGTCGAAGTACAGCCGGATGATCTTCTCCTTGTCCTCCGGCGTCTTGCAGCCATGCGCCTTGTAGATGTTCCCCTCCGCGAAGCTGATCATGCTCTGCAAGATCGGGCGCTTCGGCAACGCGAAGCTGCGCACGCGGAGGCGCAGCGCCAGGGAGGCCGCCGGTGCACTCCCCTGCAGGATGCGCACCTCGCCGGTGTACATGCCCGAGCGTGCGGTCTCGGGGACCGAGACGGACAGCCAGAAGACGAGGTTCTTCCCCGGCTCGACGGTGAAGCGGCCCTTGGCCGGGTCCACGGGCGGGAGCGGGTCAGGCCGGAGGTTGGGCTTCTCCGAGGGCTTGTCCGGCTCGTAGGGCGCGTTGATGTCCACCCACTCGACCTTGTAGACACGCACCCCGGCTGCGGGAATCGTCGCGCCACCCGGGCCGCGGAGGTCGGTCAGCTGGATGGCGAGGTCGGAGGCGGCTTCGGGAGAGCGAACCACGACCTGGAAGGCCTCCCATTCGTTCCGTGCGCAGTCGAGGTCCATCTTCCCCGTGGTCCACTCGTTGGAGGGAGCGGCATCGCGGGCGAGCTTGGTGATAGGCGCGACGCCGTAGACATCGAGGGCCGGCGCGGCCGCACAAGCCCCGGCGAGAGCGAGCGTAAGGCCGGCAACGGTGGCGTAGCGGGGCATCGCGACCTCCTCAACCGGCGGTGATGCGCACGAACAGGCAGCCCTTGGGATACACGAAGGGTTGCGCCGTACGTTTGGCTTCGCCGGCGCCCGCGGCCGTGAAGGGGGTCACCGAGACATCCCCCGCCAGGCGCGGGAGCGAGAACCGCACGCCCGGCGTGTCGCACCAGACATACCACGTGCCGCCCTTGAGCAGGGCCTCCCACGTCCCGTTCCCCAGGTAGGCGAACAGCAGCGGCTTGCCGGCGAGGTCGATGGTTGTCGGCTGGTCGCTCGGCTTGCCGTGCGTGAGCACCGGCGCGTCGCCGAAGGCGTCGAGCTGGAACTGCGGCGAACCGGGCGGCGCTGCGCGCGTGCCCTTCTGCTCGCCCGTGTTCGCGGCGACGGTCACCATCTTCAGCAGGAGGACGTCCGTCTCGGACACCGGCTTGTCGTTAAGGCTGAGTAGGGCGATCACGCCGATGGGCGAGGCTGAGGCGAACGCGGCGCTCGATGTGCGCATGGGCTTCTCCGTCAGCGCGCCGGCGACGGCCTGCACGCGCGGGGCATCGAGGACCAGCCGCTCCTCGTCGATAAGCCGGCGGATCTGCCCGGTGTCGGAGACGTAGGCAGCCACGTCGCTCGTGCCCTCCGGCCGCTCGGTGGGGCTGAGGATGCGATCGTAGCCGGTGAGCGTCGGCTCGTTCGAGAAGACCTGCGTCATCCGCGAGACCCAGCCGAGGCGCAGCAGCGCGAGGGGCGCGGAGGTGTCCGGGGCGAAGCACTGGCCGTCCGTGCGCGCGATGGCGATCCGCGACCGCGCGGCGTCCAGCGCCCGCGTGCGGAACACCTGCCCGGCTAGGCCGGCGAGACTCCAGCGGACAGGGTCGCTGCTCACATCGAAGTACTCGATCCGATGCACCGCGGGCTGCGTGTTGTAGGTGAACAGGATCATGGCGTCGATGTCCTGCAGGGCCGCGTACGCCGTCGCCTCCAGCAGGCCGACACCCCGGAACTTGCTCGGCCAGCACGCGCCCCACTCGCGCAGCACGAGGGGCTTGCCGCTGACGGCCGCCTGCAGCGCGCAGGAGGTGAAGTCCTGGCCGGTCTCGTCGGCGATGGGGTTCGTGTTGGTGAAGAAACTGGGCACGCGCCACTCCCGACCGGCGCTGAAGACGGGGTGGTCGTAGTACCAGTTGCAGCCAGTGAAGTCCAACTCGTCGGCGACCGCGCGCAGGTCCGCCGGTACCTGCCAATCGGTGACTGCCGTGAGGGGTGCGCGCAGGCCCATCTCCCGCAGGGCGCGCTTCATCTCGGCGAAGTACTCACGGTGCACCGTGTAGCAGAAGCGATACAGGTCGGCTTTGCGCACGGAGGTCATGGCGCCGAGGCGCGGCGCGCCCGTGGGCGAGGGGAAGTCCATCTCCTCCGCGCCGAGCCCCATGAGCCTCACCGACGCGTCCTCCAGCCGCTCGTCGAAGCCGAGCGCCGAACGACCATCGGCATCCTGCCAGGCTTGCGCGAGGGCCTCGGTGTTGCCGTAGGCTGCGCGCAGCCAGAGGTTCCAGCGCGCCTGCAGCTCGTCGCGGTAGACCTGGGGCATCTCGTCCCAGTGGTCCCACCGGGCGAAGAGGCCGTTCTCATCGCACAGCTCGACCAGCGCCACCGCGGGGTCCGCGCCGAGGGGCAAGTTGGTGTACGGGTTCGCTTGCCCAAACAGGAGATCGCGCGCGTAGGCGACCTGCAGCTCGATCAGGCGTTCGTTGAAGACGGCCGCGGGCTTGGCGCCACGCCCGAGAGCCTGCGCCTGCGCCACGCCCTCGGCTTCCTGGAACGTGCGGAAGTCCAGGAGGTCCAGGTAGGTGTGAATGCCGCGCTGTTTGAGGGCGTGGACCCAGTAGAAGACGGCGTCAAGCTTGCCGGGCTCGAGGCGCTCCTGGGTGCCGGCCCTCTCGGGCGGCAGCAGCCCCTCAACCCCGTCGGTGTGATGCAGGCGAACGAGGTTGACGCCGGCACGGGCGATGGCGTCAGCCGCCTGGTCGATGGTCTCGTGGGGGACGAAGACGGAGTCTTTGGCGACGTTGATCCCCCAGAAGCGCGCACGCAACCCGTCCTGGAAGTAGAAGTGCCCATCGGTCCCCACGAAGGCGAAGCCGTGCTTGCCGGCGGGCGGATCGAGTGCTGCAGAGAAGTCGGCGAGGCTCGAGGCCGGGAATGGCGCGGCGTTAGGGTCCAGGATGGGTGGCGAGACCTCGGCGGAGATACCGGGAAGCGGCGCGGCCGAGGGTTGGGCGAAGGCGCCGGTCGCCAGCAGGCAAAGACCCGCGGCCCAGAGGCTAGCGGTTGCCGGGCAGATGGCACAACGCGGCAGTCCCAACCCGCACGCTCCTCACGCCGGGAGACGGCCATCGGCATGAATCGGAGGGTGCGCGGGAGACACGGCATGGGGCGTGATGAATCACGCCCCTACACTGGGGCACGATGAATCGTGCCCCTACATGACGGCGACATCGGGGCGTCTCCAATGTAGGGGCGCGATTCATCGCGCCCGGTCATGTAGGGGCGCCATTCATGGCGCCCGCCCGCGCACCGCCCTACGCTGTCAGTACCCCGGCACGGGTCCCGCGGTAGGTCGCGGCTCCGGCAGTGAGCCGACCGTCCCAACCAGGCGCTGATCCTTGGCCAAGGCGTCCAGCAAAAGAGGCAGGACGTCCGGCGAGCCATCCTCGCCGTTGTGTAGCAGCACCAGGCCTCCGTTGATCAGCTCCGCGATGAACTTGTCCGCAACGTCCTGCGGCTTCCAGCCCGGGCAGTTGCCGATGTTCGAGGTCCAGAAGACGGTGGTGAAGCCCGTCTCGGCCGCGGCGTCCCGCACGTCCTGGTCGTAGTTCCCGCCAGGCGGTCGGAAGAGGGTCACAGTCCGGCCTGTCGCGCGGCGGATGGCGGCCCGGCTCTTCACGAGTTCCCGCTCGACGTAGACCTTCGGGAACCGGCGCAGGTTCGAGTGGCTGTACGAGTGTGAGCCGATCTCGTGCCCGCGCCGCACGATCTCGGCGGCCAGCTCCGGGTACAGCTCAACCTGCTTGCCGACGAGGAAGAAGGTGGCCCTCACGGAGTACCGGTCGAGGATGTCGAGGATGCGCGGCGTGATGATCGGGTGCGGCCCGTCGTCGAAGGTCAGACAGACCTGCTGCCCGTCGGCGGCGGTATGAAGCTCGCGGCTCTCCGTGCCCACTTGGAGGCCCTGGTCGCGGTAGGCGGTCAGGAGATCGGCCCGAATGCCCGGCGCCGTAGGCTGCGCGCAGAAGGCCTCCTCGAACGCCGCTACCGCCTGGTCGAGATTCCCCTGCTCGCGCAGGGCATGGCCGAGCAGTTGGCAGCGCCCGCCGGCCGGCGCCCGGATCACCAGCAGATGCTCAAGCTGTCGGCTCACCGAGCTGCGCGCCATCTGCTCTTCGTAGGACAGCGTTCTCTCGCGCGGCTCGCCTGCCGACACCAGCACGGCAGCCGTGCCGATGCGCTCCCCGTTCGGGCCGTAGCCGTCCACCCGGATCTGGTGCGCGCCCGCCGCAAGGCGATCCGCCTCCACCGACAGCCGGAACGGGGGCGCATTCGTCATCGAGCGGAACTCGTCGTCCACCAGCAGCGCCACGTACGCAATCGGAAGGTTGTCGGGTATCTCAAGCACCACCGAGGCCGTCCCGGAGACGACCGACCCGGGCCTCGGTCGCACGATGCGGAACCCCTCCTCGATGCTCTCGGGCACGCCCTGAACCGCCGTCTGGGGACCGGTCTCCTCCCCGAGGGGCGGCAGGCCGGGCGCACCGCTGGCGGCGCCCGCACCCAGGAAGGCCAGCCGCTGCTCATCGCTCATCTGGTGGGCGATGAGGTAATGAGCCTTGGGCGAGAACAGCGGTGAAGGCGCGACCAAGGCGAACCGAGGCGGCAACTGGTCGGCCGCGGCGGACGAGACGTTCCCAGCGAGCACCGCGGAGGCGCCCTGCGGATCGCCACGCGCCACGCGCGCCGCCCCGGCCACGACCCGCGCGAGTTCGCACGAGGGGTCATCCTCCAGCGCGGTTGAGGCCTCCGCCTCGGCCGCCTCATAAAGCCCCAGCAGGCACGCGGAGCAGGCCGCCGCGGCCCTTACCGCCGGCCGCTCAGCGCAGTCGAAAGCCAGGCAGTAGCGGTACTGAGGGAGAGCCTGGTCATACCGTCCGTCCAGGAAGAAGGCCGAAGCGACGCCGAGCCGCGCCGGGGGCGAGGTCTTGTTCAGCTCGAGCGCCTGGTTGAAGCACTCCAGCGCACGAGTGACGTCGCCCTGGTGTAAGTACGCTGCGCCCAGACCCACCCGCGCCTCCGAGCACTCCGGGTCCGCCTCCACCGCCGCAGCGAACTCCCGCAGCGCGGCGGCAGGTCTGGCTTGTGTCAGCAACTGCGCGCCGCGGACAAGCGGGGAGGTGTCAGCAACCGCCGCACCGCCGAGGGAGCAGAGCACGAGCGGGACCAGCAAGCGGGGCTTCGCGAGGTTGTGCCGCACCATCAGCTGACCGAGGGCATCCGCTGTGATCGGCCGGCAGCATCCCGGCCGGAGCTGCATTATAGCACAAACACCGACGGTGGGGGCAAAGGTCGGTGTGAGGCGGCGGGTGAACGTGTGCGAAGCAGATGACCGTCAGACGGAGGGATCGGCCAATGGGACAACCGAAGCTGGGCTTGCAGTTGATCGTGTATGGTGGGCGGCAGGCGCGCGACCTGATCGGCGTGCTGGAGGAGGTCTCCGCGGCGGGGTACGCGGGCTTTGAGGGGGGTGTGGGCATGTTCGCGGACCCAGGGGTGGAGAGCCTCAAGGCCGCGATGTGGCAGGCGGACCTGCAGCTGGCCGGCATGCACTCGGGGTATGGTGAGTTCACCGACCTGGAGAAGGTGAAGCAGCACATCGAGAACCTGAAGGCCTGTGGCGCGAAGTACCTGATCTGCTCGGGCGTGGCGCCCGGCGAGGATATCGCGGCCTACGAGACCGCCGCCGCGACGTTCAACCGGATCGGCGCTCTGTGCGTGGACGCGGGGGTCGCGTTCTGCTACCACAACCACGCCTGGGAGTTCGAGGCCTTCGACGGCGTGAAGGGCATCCACCGGCTCATGGAGCTGACCGACCCCGCCTGGGTGAAGCTCTGCACCGACGTGTACTGGGTCATGATCGGCAAGGAGGACCCCGCCGAGTTCATCGCCCGCTACGCCGACCGCGCGGGCTACTACCACTTCAAGGACGGCGCCCCCGGCTCGTTCGTCGAGCTGGGGAAGGGCACCGTCGATCTGCCCGCCGCGACGAAGGCCGCGCTCACCGCGGGCGCGGAGTGGATCGTGTGCGAGCAGGACAAGTCCGAACTCGAACCCAAGGTCTCGATCGCCGAGAGCATGGCGTACCTGAAGAAGCTGGGGCTGTAATGCTCTGCTGGCCGTGAGCCGTTCCGTGCCTGCAGCTCACCAGAGCTGCGACGTTGACGTAGACGTGTGTCGTGGGACGACCTACTGAGTCTCGTGTATCTTGGGGAACAAGGAGCGAACTCGTGGGGCGGGCATTCTTGCCCGCCAATGGCCCGTGGCGGGCAAGAATGCCCGCCCCACGAGTTTCCCTATCTACACGAGACTCAGTAACGTCGCAGCTCTGGTGAGCTGCAGGCACGAACCACCACGGCACACATCACGGCTAACGAGCCACCAGGCCCCAGCCAAGGGAGGCGGCGCATGGGCGGCCGATGGGTCGCGGCAGGCTGCGTGCTGGCCGGGCTGCTTGCCGGTCGGGCGTGTCTCGCACAGCAGACGGACAGCCGGACGGCCAAGACGGACTGGTGCGAGATCACGGTGCCGGCGGGGGTGAAGGTCGGCGAGGAGGTCGAGATTCGGGTCAAGGTGACCCATGTAGAGGGGAAGGCCTTCCTCTGCTGCGACCTGAAGACCCAAGACCACGCGATGGTGCGATGGGGCGGGCCGCCGCGAGAGCTGGAAGCCGGCGGCGAGACGACCTACCGCCTGCTCGTGGGGGACGCGGCGAACCTGGCATCGGTCTATGGCCTCCTCTATCTGACCCGCAGCCAAGACGACGACTGGCAGAAGGCCTTCGCGACGGCCTCCACGCCGCTGGTGCCGATCACCGGCCGCTCGCCCCTGGTTGACCTCACCTACAAGAAGAGCTGGATCTACATCGACGCCTCGAACGGCGGGAAGCCGCTGGTCTCGGGGGACCGGTGGGAGGTGCCGGTCGAGTACTACCTCGACCCGGCCGACCACTACCAGAAGACCACCCTCTGGATCTGGGGCACCGGTCCGTTCATCGACGTGCCCGACGGCAAGTACACCAAGGAGCGCGGGCACATCGCCTACCCGGGCCTCGGCGGACGGGTGGAGCTGACCGAGCCCGGCCCGGGCCGCCACGTCTTCACCTTCACGGTCCCCCCTGAGCTGCCGCTCGTGCGGGAGAACAACCCCGTCCTGCTCATTGCCGGTTTCCGCGATGCCGCCGGGCAGGAGTGGCCCTGGAACGTGCGCGCCAACAACAGCTTCGTTCGGAAGCAGGGCTTCTTCGAGATCGAGAGCGACGTGCCCGGCCATCTGTTCACCTACGTCGAGCCGGTGCGCCTGTTCCTCCGCCTGAAGAACGTGCGGCAGCCCGGCGAGAAGAAGACGCTCCGGTACACGGTCCACGGCACAACGGGCGCAGTCGCGGCTGAGGGGCAGCAGGAGTTCACCGTCGAGCAGGACGGGCAGCGCGTCGCCATTGACCTCGACCTGAAGACGCGCGGCGTGTTCTCGGTGAAGATCGACGTGCCCGGCTGGGAGACGCGCCAGACGAGCGTCGGACGCATCCCGGACGTCGCGGCCATCACGCGCGGGAAGCCCACGCCATTTGGGCTGACCACCCATTGGGACGCGCCGCCGGAGGAGGTCTGGGCCATCGCCCAACGCCTGGGGCTGTCCTGGTGCCGGCGATTCACGCGCTGGTATCGGCTGGAGCCGGGTCCGGGTGTCTACAAGCTCGACGACCTGGCGCGCGAGTTGGACACCTCGGCGAAGTACGGCATCCGCGAGTGGCTCTGCCTCGTGGATGCCCCCGCGTTCGCCTTCGCGGGGAAGCCGGAGATGGTCAGCTATCGGGCCTTCGAGTTCGACCCCGCCGCATGGCAGGACTTCGTCCGAACCAGCACAAAGCGGCTGAAAGGCAAGCTGCTGGGCTGGGAGTGGCTGAACGAGATCACGCCGGGCGGCTGCGCGGACCCGGTCGGCACGTATGTCGAGATGTGCCGGATCGGGACACAGACGGCGAAGGCCATCGACCCGAACGTCGTCACCATCCTCGCCGGTGGGCTGTACCCGCGCGACTTCCGCAAGGCCGTCCTCACCGCCGGCGTGGGGCAGTACATCGACGCGCTGCCTGTGCACCACCAGAACGGGGACGGGATCGCCGAAGCGCGCCAGGACCTGGACTCGGCCGGGTGCTCGCGCGTGGCGGTGTGGGAGGACGAGTCCGCGCGCGGCGTGAACGCGTGGGGCGTGCCGACGCTGGAGGAGCTGCAGAACACGGAGCAGAGCCAGTGGGTCCTGCGGCAGTGGACCGACGAGCTGGCCGCGGGTTGCGAGAGGATCATCTACTTCGGCGGGCCGGGAGATGCGACGGGAGGCTGGGGCTACCTGATGGACGACCTGAGCCCGCGTCCGGTCGCCGCAACGCTCGCGGTGCTCGCCAGCAAGCTCACCGGCGCGCGTCCGCTGGGCGTGTTCCTGCTGGGGGACGGCGGCCTGTTCCACCTGTTCGAGCGCGAGGGCCGGGCGGTGCTGGTCGGGTCCACCTACGACGAAGGCGGCGAGACCGTTCGGCTGCACGTCGGCGCGGCGCCGCTGACGGTGACGGATTACCAGGGCAACGAGACGACCGTCGCTCCCGCCGCGGGCGAGGCGGAACTCAACCTGGCGACGCTCCCGCGCTTCATCGAGGGCGGAGACCTCGATACGCTCAAGGCCTACGTGGTGCCCGAGGTTCAGGTGGCACGGGTCGGCTCGGGCACGTCGGCCAATGTGGGCAGCTCTCGGCGGATGGCTCCGCGCGTCACGTTGCTCGTGGGCGCGGAGGGGAAGGTCACGGTTCGCCTGCGGAACCTCTACGACCGGCCGCTGACGGCGACAGCGCGCTTCGAGCCGCCGGCGGGCTGGCAGGCGCCGCCTGCGACATCCATTCCGGTGGGCAAGGGGCGAGACGAGGTGCGGGAGATTGCGGTGCCGGTCCCGAAGGAGGCCGAGGCGAAGGACTACGCAGCGAGGTTCGTGTTCGACCTGGGCGGGAAGCTGCCGAGGGTCGAGAAGCCCGTGGTGCTGTCGGTCCTCTCGCCCGACATGCTCGGGAACCTGATGCCCAACGGTGACCTCGAGGCCGCCGACGCCGCGGGGACCGGGCCCGAGGGCTTCACGGTGAACGGCAAGACGAAGAGCTGGTCCGACGCCGACGGAACGCCGGGCGTGGGCCGCAAGGTGCTGCGCTTCGAGGGCTGCACGGAGTGGGAGCACTGCGGCCGGGCAATCCCGCTGCGCGGCGGGCAGACGTACCTGTACACCGCGTGGGTGCGCGACCGGGACATGGACTGCGGGTCGAACATGACGCAGATGCTCGCGGATGGCAGCGAGGTACGGCTGTACGACACGCAGGTCTTCGTGTGCGGCAACAACAACCCGTACTGGCGCGTGTTCACGTGCCGCAAGGAGATGCCGGCCGGCACGGAGCGCGTGGCCTTCACGCCCGTGGCGAAGGGGTCGGGCTGGGCCGAGTACGACAACCTGCGGGTGACGACCTTCGAGGGCAGCGACTTCGCCGCCGAGGCGCACCGCACGCCCACGCCGCCGAAGATCGACGGGAAGCTCGACGACTGGGTGACGCGCTGTCCCATCCCGCTCATCGGTCCCAACCAGCTCGCGACCAAGGCCGAGGGCTACGCCTGGACGCCCGCCAACCTGAGCGCGGTCGGCCACGTCATGTGGGATGAGGCGAACCTGTACGTGGCCTTCGAAGTTCGCGACGACGCGCACCACGCGACCGGCTCCGGCCAGCAGACCGCCGAGGCCTTCCTGGCGGGGGACAGCCTCCTGCTGGGTCTCGACCCGACGCGCCGCGGGCCGGATGCAGACAGGCAGGCGTTCGCATACTGCCTCGCCTCAACCACCCCCGGCGGTGGGAGCGGAAAGCACACGCTGCTGAGACCCCAGGAGCACAGCGGCGGGCGGCCCGCAGGCCACCTCTTCCGGGACTCCTCGGTCTACGACATGGCCATCGGCGAGGGAGAGGGAATGTGCACCTACGAGCTGCGGGTTCCCCTGACCGAGACGGGCGTGACGGGCGCTCTCGGGACGAAGCTCGGCTTCTCGGTGGAGCTCAACGATAACGACGGCGCCGGTCGCGCAGCCCAGATGACCTGGGGCGGCGGCCTGCTGCCGCGCTGGGACCCGTATGAGTTTGGAATCGTGACGTTCGTGGAGTGACGAGATAGTGAAAAATGGGACGGAGGCATTTTCTGTGACGTCAGCAAAAATGCCTCCGTCCCATTTTCCCCGGAGGAGACGAGATGGCGCGCATCGCCATCGGGATTGAGGACGTGAACCGCCGCGGCGGGCAGGAGCGCGTCATCTGCGAGCTGCTGTGGCGGCTGGCGGACCGACACGAGATCAGCCTCGTCTGCTTCGGCGCCGAGGAGATCCCCGAGTCGGTGCGCGTGGTCCGCGTGTTCGACCCCGGACGGTTCTCGCTCTTCTTCCGGTCGCTGTGGTTCATCGTGCCCGGGAGCCTGAAGGCCCGACCCGGGCGGTTCGACGCCGTCATCTCGCAGGGCTGCAACCTGTGGAGGCCCACGCACGTGATTGCCCACACCTGCCATGCGCAGCGCAGCCACAACCGCCGCGCAGTACAGTGGAGACAGAACCCACCCGGCCTGTTGAAGCGCCTGGAGTTCGCGATTCGCGACGCCATCCTGTTGCGGCTCGAGCGGCGCATGGCCCGCCGCAGCCGGGGCCGGATCATCGCGGTTGGCGACGACCCGAAGCAGAACCTGATCGAGTATTACGGACTGAGCGACGAGGACATCATCGTCGCGCACAACGGCGTGGACCACACCGTCTTCCACCCGGGCCTGCGCGAGGAATGGCGGGCGCCGATTTGCGCCGAGCTAGGCCTCACGGAGGAGACGTTTGTGGCGCTCTTCCTCGGAAGCCGCTGGGAGGAGAAGGGGCTGTCGTGGGTGATCGAGGCGCTGCCACACGTGCGGCATGAGGACTTCCGGCTGGTCGTGGTCGGCAGCGGCGACGCGGACAAGTGGACCGCGCAGGCCGAGCGGCTGGGGGTGAAGGAGAAGCTCACTTTCACCGGCCGGCGCCCGCACCCCGAGCGCTACTACGCGATGGCGGACTGCTTCACATTCCTCAGCGAGACCGAGGGCCTGGCGCTCGTGACCCTGGAGGCCGCCGCCTCCGGCCTCCCGCTGATCCTCGCCGAGGGCCACGCCGCGCCCGGCTTGCTCGAGGACGGCGTGAGCGGCTTCGCCGTGCCGTACGACCCCCCCGCCATCGCCGCGAAGCTCGACGCCCTCGCCGCCGACCCGGACCTCTGCCGCCGCGCCGGCGAAGCCAGCCGCGAACACTCCCTGCACTTCACCTGGGACCGCCAGGCGCAGGCGATCGAGGAGTTTGTGCTGAGGACGCTGGACGGGTGATAGCGCCCCGGCCTGCGCTCAGTAGGGGTGTCGGGTCAGACGGTCAGGATCGAGGGTGACTACGGGCTCGCGGGCCAACATCGCCCGGAGGGGGGCTACATCGGGCAGGCCCAAGGCTCCCGAAATGGCCTCGTCAATGGCCGCCCGCACGGGGTCATCCTCCATTCCGGGGAACGGCTGGAGGGTGGCATCGGCAACCTGTTCGAAGCACTCGAGCAGGGCTCTCCACTGCCGTCGCTTGAGGCGGTCAAGGTCCAGGACCGGCATCTGCTCTACGATCGGCTTCTTGAGCTGACACCACGCACCCCGCGTTTCCCCACGATGTCCCAGTACCATGGTAAGCCCCAACGTCGAGTTCAGCCACAGAGCCGCGACCTGCTCCGCCTGTTCCCCGCGATGGTTCAGGCGTGTGGGCCACCACACGTTGGACAGGACCGGAAGAGGGAGATAGACGGCAGCGAGCCGATCCGTGTTGAGCCAGAACTTCTCTGCGATCAGCAGGCGTCCCGCACGAGGCCACAGGTCGTGGGCCTTGCGCAAGTGACGGCCAGGCTTCGCCTTGGGCAGGGGGGAGAGGTGCCGGTTCGGGACCTGGTTGAGCGTCAGGACGCGCTCCGAATCGTGGTTCCAAAAGGCCGGGAAGGGAGTCTCGCCGCTGGCTTCCTCGAAGCCATCGTGCACGTCCCGACGATCGGGACCGACCGCCGCGAACGACGACAGAGCCGCCAACGGCACTTCCGCGCATACGCCTCGTCCCGGCAGGTACAGACGGCGCTCCCGCAGATGCATGAACGCGCGCAGGAGTTCCGATTGGGCATAGGCGCAGCCGAACTGCCACAGCCCCTGTCTCAGCGTGCGCTGGGGGATTGCCACCGCCTCGCCCATCTTCAGGCTGCCGAGCCGAAGCTGTAGGGCGCCTTGGTCGCCGAGCGCATCGGGTACGTACGCTTCCCCGAGAGAGCGCGCAACGGCCAAGGCCTCCGTGGGGTTGCGCGGGTTGCGCCATAGGTTCACGCACGTCACCGACCCCTCGGACTCTCCGTTCACCTCGCGTCTACGCGCCACCACGAGGCACTCGCTGAGGTCCGTGTTGTCAGAGAAGTTCCAGCGGTCGGGTTCGTGGGAGACGACGATGCAGTCCAGGTCATAGTCGCGCTCCAGCAGGTCCCGCGTTTTGGCCCACGCCACGCCGGAGAGCAGCCCCTGCGGCAGCACAAGCGCCATGGTGCCGCCCGGCTTCAGACGCCGGTCGGCAAGCGCGACGAAGACCGAACCGAGACCCGCGGTGATGCTGGCGGAGAGGCCGCGCGCGCCGCTGCCCGGCCGCGGCGGGGCCATGCGCACTCCCTTCTGGAGGCGCTTCTGCATCTTGGGCCGCTGGTCCTTCGGGAGGTTGCCGAAGAGGAGGTTCTCGCCGGCGGTGCGGGTGAAGGGGGGATTCATGACGCACACGTCCAGCAACGGCAGCTCTGCAGACCCGACTTCCGGCTCCCCCTTCCCTCTGACGCGCTGGGGTCGCCGGCCCGGACCCAACAAGGGCGTGGCTCGCCCGATCCGGTTGGCGAACAGGAACTCCAGTGTCCCCAACTCGTGGTGATCGCCGCCCAGGGGCAGGCTGTGTAGGTTCGTGACGTTGACAGGTACTTCGGGGTGTCTCAGCATCAACGTCGAAGCGGTAAGGTGCACCGCAGACGGCAGTACATCATAGCCCCAGATAACGTGGCCCAGGAGCAGCCTTTGCAGCTCCGCCATCTCAACCTGTCTGTGCTGCACAACGCAGTCACGGACGTGGTTGTCGATGCACGCGTCGGCTGCAGCCATCAGAAGAGTTCCGGTCCCACAGGCCAAGTCCGCGACCCGCAGCTGGGAGACCGTCGTCAGGTCACTCCAGTCTACCCGAACTGCCCCGCGCCCGAGCGCCAACTTCAGGAGAAGCACGGCGGCGGAGACCGACGTGTAGTAGGCACCGAGGTACTTCGGGGTCGGGAGGAGGCGGTGGTACAAGCGCCCCATCAGGTCATGTCGCAGGGCAGCTCGCCAACGGACGATCTGTAGGGCGCTGCCGACCAGCGCGCGGAGTGCGTGGTCCACAAGATGGCTCGCGCTCGTGCTGACCAAGACCCCGCGCGCCAGGTGGAAGATCGGAGCGTAGTTCACCTCGTCGAGGATGAACCGCCAGTGGGCAGGCAGGGCGGCATGGGCGGGGCCGTCGTCCTCCGCAACGGCGATGGACGAGACCCGGTTGTCGGTCCGCGAGAGTATCTCCTGGAAGATCAGCGCGTTGGTCAACACGAGCCCCGCCACACGGTTGACAGCGACCCGCTCCTCGGCGGTCAGGGCTGGCCCATGGGGTCCAGAGCCGCCCTTGGGGGTCTCGTGAATGCCGAGCACTGCCGCGTAGCGACCCGTGCTCCCCGGCTGCCCTTGGAGGGCACGCACCCACTCGTCAACCGCCACCTCAAGCACCGCGACCGCACGCTGGAGCGCCTCATCTTCGACCAACGTCTCATATGCGCGGCGCAAGCCCTCCCCGAGGTGCCCGACGTCACCCTCCGTCAACGAGGGCCTCTCTGGAAGCTCTGAGGCAACACCGAAGGCGAGGCGCGCATGGGGGAGACGCTCTCGGAGTTCAGGGAAGGTCCACGAGGCTGCCTCGGCCGGATAGACGACGCCGATCCCGAGGTGAGCCAACCCCTCCTCCACCCGGCTCGTCGCCTTGGCGATAGCCTTGGCCTCGGCATCGGGCGTCGTGGCGAACTCGCCCTCGATAGCGAGCCGGAGGCCCTGGAAGTCGACAATCACGTCCGGGAGCCGCACATCCCCTGAAGCGGCTGCCCGGATGATCTGCTCGGGCACGGCCGTGAGACCCGCGTCCTGCAGGCATTCGGCGAGAACCACGTTCACGACCTCCTGGCGCAGACGCACCGTTCGCCTCCTTGGGCGCTCCTGGTGAGGGGAGCAGGTGCCCAACGTCTCCGAACGAACATAGCACTTCGCCGTGACATCCCGCAAGTCTTCCTTTGGCGGGTCGCGGGGAAGGGGGCAGCACCCGATGTGGCTTTGTCTCTCAGGTCGTCAGTTCGAGATCCCCGGTGGAATCAGCAAGACGGTGGATGAGTTCCTGGAGTTCGCGGCGGGGGTTGGCTATGCGGGCGTGGAGTTGAGGACGGGGCATGTGAGCCCCGATACGAGCGACTCCGAGGCCGAGCGGATTGCGGGGCTGCTGAAGGGGCGTGGCTTGCGGTGCAGCTTCTGCCTGGGGGGTGAGCCGGAGGATGAGGAGACGACGGCGCGCTTCAAGCGGGTGATCGACATCGCGCAGGTCATTGGGGCGTTCGCGGTGCGGTGCGGCGGAGCGAGCGGGGCGAACGTGCCGCGCTACCGGGAGGTTGCCGACTACGCGAGTGAGCGAGGAATCAGGATCATCTCGCAGATCCACAATGGCACGATGTTCGAGACCGTGCCCGACTGCCTGAACGCGATGCAGGAGATTGCGCACCCGAACTACGGAGTCGCGTTCGAGGCCTCACACCTCGTCATGGCCTCGCAGCCGGAGCACGGCGAGGAGGCGGTCAAGGCGCTCGCCGATCACACCATGACGGTGTCCGTGCAGGCCTACAAGGCATATGACGAGACGGACTGCTATGGCGGGCCGATTCGCATCCACGGGAAGGACTGGGGGGCGTGCTTGCCGGGTGCGCCGGGGTCGCCGGACCTTATGAGCGCGTTCCGAGGGCTGCGCGCAATCGGCTTCGACGGCCCGGTCACCGTCATGCCCGGGTCGCTGCCCGGCGGCCCGAGCCCCGAAGACCAGGCGCGAATCTACTACGATACGCTGGAGCCGCTGGTGGACGGCAGTGCGAAGTGATGAGTGCGAAGTGATGAGTGACCAGCACGCGGCCGGCAGTAGGCCCCGCGCGGTGCGCCACGCCACGCTTCTCACTTCGCACTTAGCATTTCGCACTTCGCACTGCGGTCTCACGGCTGCCAGGTGGGGCTCTCGAAGACCTTGTAGATCTCGTCGTAGATCGCCGTCCAGCCGGCGATGGCGGCAATGAGTGTGAAGACCGCGGCGATGGCGAAGGCGGTGAAGCACCCGCCCAGGCCTGCACCCTTCAGGAACTGCTCGCGGCTCTGGCGGGCGCCCTCGGCGATGCGGCCAAGACCATCGGCGAGCGTCCCCGACTCCTCCGCAGTGACGATCTGGCTGACCTGAGATGGGCTGAAGATGCCGCTGGCGTGCAGCACCTCGCTCAGTCGCCCGCCACGGTCGAGGCGCTCCGCCGGCTCCACCACGCGCTGGGCTACGAGCCGGTTCCCCGTCGCGCGGGCGGCCTCGCGGACGGCGTCGCCCAGGGGTGCCGCGGCGCGCTGCATGAGTTCCAGTACGCGGGCGAAGCGCGCGACGGCCGCCCTCCGGGTGTGCATGGACAGCAGCGGCGTGTGAAGCGTGAGCCGATCGCGCAGCCCGGTCATCGATGGGAGGTGCAGGATGACCGCCGCGACCTTGACGAGAACGTAGGCCAGGAGCACCCAGGGCAGGATGCCGAAGAGCACATGGTGCCAGTAGGCCTCCAAACCGGGACGCAGGTAGACCCAGATTTCGTGGAGGGTCCGGGGCGCCGTCATCTGGTTGGGGTTCGCCGCGACGACCGTGCTGATGATGCGTGGGAAGCTGGGGATCAGGATGCACGGCGCCAGCATGATCACGAGGTAGACCTTGAGCAGCGTGACGAAGCGGCGGGTCTTGGTCTCGGTATCGCACTGGGCGACGACCTCCTTGCAGGCGTCGGCGTACTGCCCCGACCGCTCCCCCGCGCGGAAAACGGCAACGAGGTGCGGCGGGAAGAAGCGCGGGTAGCGCTCCAGGTGGCTGGAGATGCTCCCGCCGCGCGAGAACGTCTCGGCGCCCTCGCGCGCCACGCGGCGCAGCCTGCCTCCGACGCGGTCCTGCAGAGCGGTGAAGGCCTCGTGGGGCGTGACGCCCGCCGACAGCAGCCTGCCGAGCTGGTCGAAGAACAGGGCGACACTGGACGGACGCATCGGCCAGAGCGGGTACAGCGGCCCTTGGCCCCAGGAGGCGGTCCGGCTGCGCGCCGCCCGAGCCGCATCGACGAGGGCATCCACGGCAAGCCCCCGATCCCTCAGCAGCACCAGTGCGTGACCCCGGTTTGTCGCGTCGATCTCGCCGGCGACCGCGGCGCCCGTCACGTCTCGCGCCTCGTAGCGGAACCTCGGCATGGTGTTGCTCACCTGACTGAATGGACGCCTGGATCGGTCGCTCGCCTCGGCGCGTGCGGTAGATCACAGGAGGCTTCTTCGGCGGCCTCACCCCCTTCCCCTCTGTTCGCCCCTCACCCCCTTCGCCACTCCCGGCCCTCACCCCCATCCCCTCTCCCAAGGGGAGAGGGGGGAACGGCCGGTGGCGGCGAACCTGTCTCGGATGCGCCATGGGTAACGACGACGCCAGGGATGCTGTCCGTCACGCCTTCGTTGAGCACCTCATCTCAAGGGGCCTGCGCGTGCGGGGCTCCGTGAGGACTGAGGTGGACGGGTGGCCGCTGCGCACGGAAGACCCGGAGGACGCCGCGCTTGCGGGTGAGACTCTGGCGCGACTGCACCTTGCGGCGGCCGACTTCGCGCCGCCCGGTGCGGGGGCGGAGCGGGACCCGTGGGGCATCGAACACGACCTGGAGCGATTGCGCCGCCGCGAGCAGCAGATGCAGACATACCTGCCCGCGCCGGAGGTGACCGAGTCGGTGCGGGAGTTGGGGGAGGCGCTGGCGGAGGCAGCCGGTGAGTTGAGGCACGCGGACCTACCTGCAGGGATGGTCCACGGGGACGTTCGCCCGGAGAACCTCCTGCGCGACGCCAAGGGCGAGGCGTGGGTCACAGGCCTCAACGAGTGCCGGTGGGCACCGCTGCTGGTGGACGTCGCGGCTCTCGCTCACGCGTTCGGGCAGCAGGCGCTGGCGGCCTACGAACGGTGTCGCCCACTAACGGAGACCGAACGACGCCTCGCGCCGACGGCAGTCAGGCTGATCTCGATCCGCTCTCGAATCTGACAGGAGGCATGGCCCATGTTCAAGGAGTTCAAGGAGTTCGCCCTCAAGGGCAACGTGCTGGACATGGCGGTGGGGATCATCATCGGTGCGGCATTCGGTACGGTAGTGAAGTCCCTCGTGGATGACATCATCATGCCGCCGATCGGCCTGCTGCTGGGGAAGGTCGACTTCAGCAACCTGTTCGTCAACCTGTCCGGCGGGCCGGTGGCGTCGGTGGCCGAGGCCAAGAAGGCCGGCGCCGCCGTCATCGCCTACGGCGCGTTCCTCAACAACATCCTGAGTTTCCTCATCGTGGCACTCGCCGTCTTCCTGCTCGTGAAGACCGTCAACCGCCTCCGCCGCAAGCAAGAGGAAGCCGCCCCCGAGACCAAGGAGTGCCCGCACTGCCTCTCGACGGTACCGCTCAAGGCGACACGGTGCCCGAACTGCACGTCGGAGCTGGATGGGTGACGGGCTGCGTGACAGCAGGAGGTTCGGCCCGAATGTGGAACCACTGCGGTAGGTGAGGGATAGCAGACCGATGCAGGCGGCAGCAAGCGAGGTGACGTGGGATGGGTGTGAGCAAGGAAGAGACAGCGTTGGCGGCCGAACCGGGGGATGAGGAGTTCGGTCGGTGTGTGGATGCCGTGCTGGAACTGATCGATAGCGGGCATCCACTCATCTTCGCCGCAGCCCAAGGGGGATTCCGTTTCGAGATGGACGAGTCGGCCCTGCGGCAGGCTGCCGAGCGTCACGGCGTGACTGCCGATCGCCTCCGCGTTGCGCTTCAAGACGAGATCCCCGACCTGTCCTGGTTCCCGACATTGAAGGGCCCAGCGACTTTCCGGGAACTGATCGAGCGCGCCGACCTGAATGCAGGTCACTTGCGTGCCGCACAGGGCGAGGCAACCTCCCGGGAGACCATTGTGGCGCGGCTGTCCGAGGAGTTCGCGGCCCTGGCTGACGCCGACGATCCGTACGACCGCCTGGATGCGCTCGCCGGCTTCCGTGTGGCCGTCGGCTCGGCTGTCACAAGAGCGCGTGCCAGAGGCCTGCGGAATCTGGGCAAGGCGCTGATGATGGTTCGGGATGCCGTCGCCCATCTCCGCGCGGAGGAGCTGGAGGCTGGACACCTGACGGCCCTGGAAGGAGTGCTTGGCCGTCTCGCAAGTCGTGACCCGGCCTCTGACGATCTGCGGGAGATTGACCGACAACTCCTGTCGGCGGGCCTCAACTGGGTGCCGGTCGTGGACATCCCGGAGGATGACGAGAGTTGATCTTCCTGGACACGAGCGCCCAAGGGGAGCGCGTCTTCGGTCGGCGCCGCGATGAGATCTATGCTCTCATCTCCAGACAGCAGGCCCGCACCTCCCAGTACGTGTGGGAGGAGTTCCGCTGCACCTACCTCCGAGACGCTGTGCTGTTCCATCGGCTTCTTTCGGAGGAGGGTTGGGACGTAGCGCGGGCGCTGGAGCGCGCCGATACATACCCGACGCCGCCTCGAAGTCAAGCCAGGATCCGACAGGTCTTCCGTAGGCTCATTCAGAGCTGGGCCGCTTCCGTTGACGACCTCCGAGGGGCACTGGAGAACCTGATCGAGGGGGGGCTGGAGGACCGCTTCTGGAGCGGACTGGACCGCGAGGCGACGCTGAGAGAGACGGACTGCAGGCATGGCGGCCCGCCCCCGCGGCGTGAGGGCCCCACCTATCGGTTCAGACCCACATGTACCGCGGCGAAGCCTCCTCCGTGTGGGATTCGGCCCTTCTGGGAGACTCACGCAGTTGAGCTTGCGGCAGTGGCCGATGGGGCGGAGCACCTGCCCGACGACCTGGCGAAGGCGGCGGAGACCGCTGCGGCCATCCGCACAGGTCGCGGCACGCCTCACGGGAACAACTGCCACAAGCACCTGTCGGATTGCGTGATCGCCGCCGAAGCTTCCCCCGACGACCACATCTTCACAACCAACCTCAAGCACTTCCGACCCATCTGCGCTCTGATTGGGCGGAAGCTCTACGAGCCAGCCTCCTGACGCTCGTCCGGCCTCTCCTGCCCGCGCCACTTGCGGACGACGAACACCACGGGTTTGAGGCCGCCGACGCTGACGACGAAGCAGTCGGTGATGCGCAGCCAACCGTGGCGCTCGAGGCAGTCGCCCAGCATGCGCTTTTCGAGGCTGAGGAGCACGGCCAGGCCGCCGACGCGGAGGACGCGCGCGATCTCGCGGACGAGCGGCGGGTAGAGGTGCTTGTTCACGAGGTGCGAGCCCGCGCGGCGGCCCCAGGGGAGGTTCGCGCAGAGCTTGTCCACGGAATCGGGGGCGAGCGGCAGCTTTCGGGCGTCCCAGCGGAGCAGGTGCGCCTGCACGTTGTTCTCCCGCAGGTTCTGTTGGGCGGCCTCGATGGGTTTGGTGAACAGGTCGCCGGCGATCATGCGCACGGGGCCGAACGCGGCCCGCTCCAGCAGAACGGTGCCCGCGCCGCAGGTGGGATCGACGAAGACCTCGTCGGGCTGCGGATCGGTCAGCACGCACATCGCGTAGCCCAGGGTGGGGTTGAGTGACGCGGCGACGTGCGCGACGCGACCGCGATGGCGGAGGGTCTCGGGAGTCAGCCGCAGGGCGACCGTCAGGCGATCCCCCGTGACATCCACGTGGATGTCGTAGTCATACCCTTCGAGGTCGACCGTCCAGCCGTACCTGTCCTGTACGCCGGCCCCGGCGGCAGCCATGATGTCCATCGAGCCGTAGACGTGCTGCCCCGTGCGTTTGCTGGTGCAGCGGAATGAGGGATCGGCGCGAGGCCCGTAGATTGCGGCGTGAACGGCAGTCGCCTCAGCGAGGTCGCAGGAGGCTGCGAAAGAGCGGATCAGCGCCAACGCGCTCTTGTTGGCCGGCAGCCCTTCGAACTGCCCGGCCGCCGCGAAGACGTTCTCCACGGACCGCAGGCTGAGTACGTCGGTCGGTGGGCCGTCGTAGTCGAAGTATGTGCGGCCCCACTCGGGCGCAGTGGCAGGCTCGTCTAATCGAACAGATGTTTCACGTGAAACATTCAAGCAATCAGGCTCTGTAAAGACAATATGGCTGCCCGGGAGCCGCTCCGCGATCTCACTGCGCACAATGCGCTCCAGCCCTCCCACCGCCGTCGCGCAGTAGCGGGCCATCAGTCCGCGCGTCCCTCCGAGACGTGCATCCGCGAAAGCGTCCCGTTCACGATCGCCTCGCGGGCGCGCTCCATGAAGACGGCGTAGTGGCGCAGGTTGTGCAGCGTCAGGAGGCGCGCACCGAAAGGCTCCTCGGCCATCCAGAGGTGCCGCAGGTAGGCGCGCGTGTACTTGGTGCACGCCTCGCAATCGCAGGAGGGATCGAGCGGGCGCTCGTCCTCGCGGAAGCGCGCGTTCTTGATCTTCAGCACGCCCTGGGAGGTGAAGAGGCTGCCGTGGCGCGCGTTCTTGTTCGGCAGGACGCAGTCGAACACGTCGATCCCCAGTCTCATGCAGGCGAGCATGTCGGCGGGCGTGCCGACTCCCATCACGTAGCGCGGGCGCTCCTCGGGAAGCGCAGGCAAGGTGGCCTGGATCACGCGGAGCATCTCCTCACGCGGCTCGCCGACCGAAAGCCCCCCGAGCGCATACCCGGGGAAGCCGATCTTCACCGTCTCCTCCGCCGACCGCAGCCGCAGGTCCTCGAACGTGCCTCCCTGCACGATCCCGAAGAGGTGCTGGTGAGGGTTGTTGTGCGCAGCCTTGCTGCGCCGGGCCCACTGTAGCGTCAACTCTACGGACTCCCGAACGTACTCCTTGGCTGAGGGGTACGCGACGCACTCATCGAAGATCATCGCGCTGTCGGTGCCGAGGGCGTTTTGCGCCTCGATGGAGGCCTCCGGCGTCATGAACCGCGGCGAACCGTCGATGTGGCTCTTGAAGCGGACGCCCTTGCGGGTGATCTCGCGGCTCTGGGCGAGGGAGAAGACCTGAAAGCCGCCGCTGTCCGACAGGATCGGGCGCTTCCACCGCATGAACTTGTGCACGCCGCCGGCCTTGGCGATCAGCTCCACGCCCGGCCGCAGCCACAGGTGGTAGCCGTTCACCGCGACGATCTGGATGCCCGCGTGTGCGACCTCCTCGGGAGAGAGGCCCTTGATCGTCGCATGGGTCGCCGAGGCGATGAAGACCGGCGTCTTCAGCACGCCATGCGCCGTGTACAGGCGCCCCGCCCGGGCGAGCGAGTGCGGATCGTGCGCGTCGATCTCAAACCGCATCCGAGCCTCCGGTCGGCAGGCAAAGCGTTGCCGTTGCCGGGAGCGCGGACATCTTCAGCCTGTCCCTAAAGTCAGGGATTCCCCTGAGGGAATCGAGTGTGGTAGACTGGGAGAGTCGGGGGAGACTTGGGCGGGAGGGA
>VGFC01000067.1 GCA_016869045.1 Armatimonadota bacterium | reverse complement strand
TTCGATGGCGCGGTCACCCTCGTTCGCCATGTTCCCGCCGCGCAGCCAATCGTGGATGCCGTGGGAGGACGGAATCCGCCCCGTGAGAAGGGATGCGCGCGCCGGAGAGCAAACCGGGGAAGTGCAGAACCAGTTGTCGAAGCGCACACCCGTCGCGGCGAGCCGATCCAGGTTCGGCGTCCGAATCTCGGGGTTGCCCGCGCAGCCCATCGCCCACGGGCCCTGGTCGTCGGTCAGCACGACTATGACGTTCGGCTGGCGGTTCAGCGGGCTCATGTGACAACCTCCGGGGCGCTTGCCGTACCCGTTCGACGCTCACCCATTACGCACCTCGGCTCGCGAGGTCAGGAGGCCCCGAATGCCCACCCACTTCACCTGCGCCATTCTCGTCCTCGCCTCCGTCGCCGCGGTGTCGGCCGGGGCGCCCGTCAAGACGTTTTGGGTCTCGCGGACCGGCAGCGATGCCTGGTCCGGCACGTTGCCCGAGGCCAATGGTGCGCAGACGGACGGGCCGTTCGCGACGCTGGAACGGGCGCGCGATGAGATCAGGAAGCTGAAGGCCGCGGGGCCATTGCCCGCCACGGGAGTGGATGTTGAGGTGGTCGGCGGCACCTACGAGCTCACGCAGCCATTCGAGCTAACCGCCGAGGACAGCGGCAGCAACGAGTCGCCGATCACGTACCGCCCGCGCCTGGGGGAAAAGGTCCGGATTACGGGCGGGCGCACGTTGACCGGTTGGCAGCCCGTGACCGATGCGGCGGTGCTGGCGCGGATGGACGAGTCGGCCCGCGGCTCTGTGCTGCAAACGAACCTGCGCGCACAAGACATCACCGACTTCGGTGAGATGACGCCGGGGCCGCGTTGGGCGACATCGGAGCCGGGGCTGGAGCTGCTCTTCAACGACCGACCGATGACGCTCGCCCGATGGCCCAACGAGGGGTACGTGAAGATCGTGGACGTGGCTGGGCCGACCTTGCGCGATGTGCGCGGGACGAAGGGCTGCAACGAGGGCATGTTCGTCTACGAGGGCGACCGGCCGAGCCGCTGGGTCGGGCAGCCGGACGTCATGCTGCACGGCTACTGGTTCTGGGACTGGGCCGATCAGCGCCAGAAGGTGGAGTCGATCGACACCGAGAGGCGTGTCATCACGCTCGCAAAGCCCGACCACGACTTCGGCTACCGCACGGGCCAGTGGTACTACGCGTACAACCTGCTGCCTGAGCTGGACCGGCCGGGCGAGTGGTACTGCGACCGCGAGGCGGGCATCCTCTACTTCTGGCCGCCGGATGGCAGGAGTCAGGAGCCAGGAGTCAGGAGTCAGGAGAAGGGAGACGGCGGAACGGCGGAGGCACTGAAGAGGACGGATGTTCGGATCTCGCTGCTGAGCGGGCCGCTGCTGAAGATGACGGACACGGCGTTCGTGACTATCAGGGGGCTCATCTTCGAGTGCTCTCGGGGGACGGCAGTCAGCATCTCGGGAGGCACGCACTCCCGCCTCGCCGCGTGTGTCATCCGCAACGTCGGAGGCTATGGCGCTTCCGTCGGCGGGGGCACGAGCAACGGCCTCATCGGCTGCGACATCTACCAGGTCGGCGACGGGGGCGTGGTCCTATCCGGGGGCGACCGCAGGACTCTCACGCCCGCCGGCAACTACGTGGAGAACTGCCACATCCACCACTACGGGCGCTGGAACCCGATCCTCAAGGCCGCGGTGCAGGTGGACGGCGTCGGCCAGCGAGTCGCCCACAACCTCATCGAGAACGCGCCGCACAAGGCGGTCCTGTTCGGCGGCAACGATCACCTCTTCGAGTTCAATGAGATCCACAGCGTGGACCTCAACGCCAACGACGCCGGCGCGATCTACGCGGGCTACAACCCCACGATGCGGGGCAACGTGATCCGCTACAACTACTTCCACCATCTCTACGGGTACGAGAAGGGCGGGTGCAACGGGGTCTACCTGGACGACATGTTCTGCTCCGCCGAGACGTACGGCAACGTCTTCTACGAGGTCTACAGGGCCGTGCTGCTGGGCGGCGGGCGCGACAACCTGGTCGAGAACAACGTCTTCGTGAACTGCAAGATCGCCGTACACGTGGATGCCCGCGCGCTTGGCTGGGCCGCTGCGGGTGTGGAGAACCTCAAGACCCGCCTGGCGGAGATGCCCTACCAGGAGGAGCCGTGGCGCACGCGCTTTCCGCAGCTCCTCACGTACCTCGACGATGAGCCTGCGGTGCCGAAGGGGAACATCGTGCGGCGCAACATCGTGTGGAAGTGCGGGCAGTTCGACGCCTTCGAGGAGAAGGCCCGGCCGCACGTGCTGGTCGAGGACAACCTCGTCGAGCAGGACCCGAAGTTCGTGGACGAGGCGAACCTGGACTTCCAGCTCCGCGAGGACTCACCCGCCTGGGCCCTCGGCTTCCAGCGCATCCCGGTCGAGCAGATCGGCCTCTACCAGGACGCCCTCCGCGCCTCGTGGCCGGCCAAGCACGAGGTCACGATTCCCGGAGCGGTCGCTCAAGCTCATCCCGCCGCGGCCTGGCCATCGGCCTTGCGGGTCCACCACGGGCACAGGTCGCGCTGGGGGCAGGCCTTGCAGCCGTGGCCTCTCGACAGCCAGGGCAGGAGGATGAACGCATCGAGCGCGAAGAGGCCGGCCAGGATCGCCAGGGGCAGCGCGAAGGCCTTTGTCAGGGCGATGGCGGCGATCACCACGGGGATGAACCACAGCGGCACGATGGCGGGGATGGTCAGGCGGAACCGTCGGCTGAAGTCGGCGGAATCGCCCTTCGGCTTGAGGCGCGCAGCCACGATGCCGTAACCGCAAGGGCACGACCGCTGTCCGTAGCTGGGGCAGTACGGGCAGAGGCCGATGATGATCCAGAACGTGCCGGCCGCCCCGTAAAGCACGAACCCGACCGCTGCGACCCACGTCCAGGCGTGGCCGCCCAGGCCGACCACGATGATCGCGGCCCCGAGCAGAACGACCACCGCATAAGGCAGATTCGACAGCACCGTGTCGAGGGTCGAGTACTCGACGATGCAGTCCTCCGTGTGAGTCGTTCCCTCGATGTTCGGCACTTGGCAAGCCCTCGCGAGTCTCCGCCCGGGCGGGCGGCTGGCGCGGCTAGCGCCGGTTCGGCGCAGAGGGCGCGATCCCCTCTCCGTCCCGTTCTGCTTGACCCCGCCGAAGCCGGGCACGTATACTCAACTCCGCGTGCCGAGAGGGTGTTGTGGCCCTTTGAGCCGCACCACGGAAAGCCGAGGTTCGATACAGACAGGTATGGCGGGTAAGAAGAGGGCCCGACCGGGGCCCGTGGTTCTGCTCATTCGCGACGGGTGGGGGGTGAGTGCGAGTCCTCCGAGCATGGTGGAGAAGGAGGGCAACGCGACGCTGCTGGCTCGGACGCCCGTCCATGACAAACTGTTTGCCAAGTACCCCTGGGTCCTGATGGGGGCCGCGGGGGAGGCGGTCGGCCTGCCTGCGGGGCAGATGGGGAACTCCGAGGTCGGCCACCTCAACATGGGCGCCGGCCGGATCGTGTATCAGGAGATCACCCGAATCTCGCGGGCCATTGAGGATGGCAGCTTCTTCGAGGTGCCTGCTTTCACCGAGGTGCTGAGCCAAGTCAAGGCCGCCGGTTCGCGCCTGCACCTCATGGGGCTGTGCTCGGACGGGGGGGTCCACAGCCACCTCGACCACCTGTACGCGCTGCTGGAACTCAGTCGCCGGGCCGGGATGAAGGACGTGTTCATCCACTGCCTGATGGACGGGCGCGACACGTCGCCGACTTCGGGGGCCGAATACGTGGCGCAGGTGCAGGAGCGTGCGTCGCACATCGGCGTGGGCCGGATCGCCTCGATCATCGGGCGCTACTACGCGATGGACCGCGACCGGCGCTGGGAGCGCGTCTCCCAGGCGTATCGGGCGCTCGTGACGGGAGAGGGGACCGTCCGCGAGGACCCTGTCGCGGCTGTGCGCCAGTGGTACTCCGAAGGTAAGACCGACGAGTTCCTGCCCCCGACGGTCATCGGCAACGGCGGGCTGTCGGTGGCGGAGGGCCGGCTGCGTGACGGGGACGGGTTCATCTTCTTCAACTTCCGCGCCGACCGTGCCCGCGAGATCACGCGCGCGATCACGGAGGACGACTTCGCGGACTTCGAGCGCGGCCGGCATCCTCGCGTCCAGTTCGTGTGCCTCACCGAGTACGACGAGACGTTCGACCTGCCCATCGCCTTCCCTCAGCACACGCTGACCAACATCCTCGCCCACGTCCTCGCCGACCGCAACCTCCGCCAGCTTCGCATCGCGGAGACGGAGAAGTACGCGCACGTGACCTTCTTCTTCAGCGGGGGCGAGGAGACGGTCGTGAGCGGCGAGGACCGCTGCCTGATCCCCTCACCGAAGGTGGCTACCTACGATCTGCAGCCGGAGATGAGTGCGCCCGGCGTGACCGACGAGGCGATCGCCCGCATCGAGTCGGGCGCCTATGGTGTCATCGTCCTCAACTACGCCAACCCGGACATGGTGGGGCATACCGGGGTTCTGCCGGCCGCGATCCGGGCCATCGAGACGGTGGATGAGTGCGTGGGACGGGTGCTGAACGCGGTGGAGAGCGCCCGGGGTGTTGCGCTCGTCACTGCCGACCACGGTAACGCCGAGCGCATGATTGACGAGGACGGCAGCCCGTTTACCGCTCACACCTCCAACCGCGTGCACTTCGCGCTGGTGTCCAAGCCTCGCTTGCGGGCGGGGCTCCGGCCGGGCATCCTGGCGGATGTCGCTCCCACGATCCTGGACTTGTTGGCGGTTCCGCAGCCCCCTGAGATGACCGGCCAGAGCCTCATCTCCAGATAGGAGTTCGCGGTTCCGAGCCTCGGGCGCGATGAAATCGCGCCCCTACGTGGTGGGCGTGATGAATCACGCCCCTACATGAGGGCAGCGAGGACGGGAAACGCGGACTTGCGTCTAGAACTGGTACCCGGGGCAGTCGATGAAGTGCCAGCCGTACCCGCCCACGGCGCTCTCGGGCATGGCCCGCCCGATGATCGCCAGCGAGAGCGTGCGGAACCAGGTGGGGAACATGGAGCCCACGCCCGGTTCCGCCGCGAACTCGGGGTGGCCGTACTCGAAGCGACGGTTCCGGATGAACACGAACCCTCCGTCCTCCGCGCGGTTCAGCAGGACCCACGCCGTCGCGCGTTCCAGCGCGGCCTTCACTTCGTCCCGACGGTAGTCGGTGAGATGCATCGTCCGCGCAAGGGGATCGATGGAGTCGATGTCCTCACACGCGCTGCTGACGTAGGGCTCCTCCGGATTGTGTACGCCCCAGCCGAATCCGCCCAGCGGGTTCTGGGTCGCCAGCACGGTGTCGATGGCGCGCTCGAGGTGGGGAACCGGGCGTCCGTCGTAGAAGTACAGCGGCCACCAGTGGTAGGCCGCCTGCACGGCGTGGGAGCGGTTGATCGGATCGGTGATGTCGAGGCTGCCCCAGACGCCTGTCGCCGCGTCGAGGTGATGGGTATCGAGCCAGTTCAGCAGGAAGGCGACGGCCCGCCCGGCGCGGGCATCGTTGTGGAAGTCCCGCGCGTACTGCAGCAGCGTCCCCAGGTTCATGATCTCGTTCCCGCTCCACGCGACGCGCGCGCCGAAGTCGCGGCGGTCGAGCCACTCCTCCAGCCGCCGCAGGTCCCCGAACTTCTCGGCCAATCGGAAGGGGCGCTCGGCAACGCCCCTCAACGCCGTCAGCGCGATGATCACGTGGCACGTGAGGTGTGGCCTGCCGCACCAGAACGGGTCGCCCGCATACCAGCCCTGATCGAAGATGACCGGATCACGGTACAGGCCATCTGGATCCTGGTGCGCATTCAGGCAGGCGACCCACTCGCCGCGCTCGGCTTCGGTCAGTTGTCCGAGGTCGCCGTACAGCGACCGGAGCGCCGCCGCGTAGCAGGAGCTGTAAAGCGTCAGTCGCGTTGAGGAGACGGAGAATCGGTAGCTCGCGCCGCGTTCGTGGGGGAACCGGTGGCGCTCGATGAATGCTAGCGTTTCTGACCGGAGTTGGCGGATATGCATTATGGCCTCATCAGAACGCCGCCCTGCAGGGCGTCTACCGGCTCCGCGAATTTCTCCAGTAATTGTTGTTGCGCCAAGAAGGTGTTGCGCCCCTTCGCGTCGAATAGCCGACCTAGTCGTGTTGTTGCGGCACCGGTTTGGGGCTCCGGAGGGCGCTAGCGGCGCGGCTGTCGCTCCACCGACGCCCCGGTGACCGGGCCTAATCCAGCGGCCAGGTGGGTGCGGGCCCATTCGGTCGCAGCAACGAGGTGAGATCCGTTGCGAAAGTCCGGTTTCACTCTCATCGAGCTGTTGGTCGTGATCGCGATCATTGCGATCCTCGCCGCCATTCTGTTCCCCGTCTTCGCAAGGGCTCGGGAGAAGGCAAGGCAGACAAGCTGCCTGAGCAACCTGAAGCAGGTTACCCTGGCCACCCTCATGTACGCCCAGGACTACGACGAGCTGGGCCCCGACTACGGCTGGTACAACATCACCGGTGTGGGCTGGGCAACCTGGATGGAGATGACCAACCCCTACGTCAAGAACTCGCAGTTGTTCATCTGTCCCAGCGCCCCCACCAGCCCGGCCAGCTACGGCTATACCGGCACCGCCAACCGCGTGGCGTCTTCATACTGCTGGCCGTTCTGGATCGGGTACGACTACTACAACTGGTGGAACACCATCATGTTCGCCGGCTTCCCCACCCGAGCCGCGTCGGCAAACCCGGCCCGGCCGTGGGGCTACTGGGCTTCCCTCACCCGCTCGATCCACCCGGCTGACGCGGCCTACCTCATCGAGGGGTACATGATCACCTACGACCCCGTGACGGGCCTCATGTTCGGGTCGGCGGCCACCACCGGGTTCAGCGCTACCCCCACCAACGCCAACTTCTACCGGCACAACGAGGGGATGAACCTCGGGTTCTGCGATGGGCACGCCAAGTGGGTGAAAGGGGAGTACTTCATGCAGAACAACAGTGCGAGGACGGTGGGCGCCTACGCCGGCTACCCGTGCAGCCCGGTGATGCACCACGGCTACTGAAGCGGAAGGTCGCCCCGTGGGCCAAGGGCGGCCAACGAAGACGGACCGTACGGCAGTCAAGGGAGGTTACCGCCGGATGAATACGAAGACCATTGTTGTGGTTGTGGTCCTGGTCGTGGCCATCGCCTTCGCGGCCTACATGGGCTACAAGACCTTTGGCCCGAAGAAAGGCCCCTCAGGCCCCGAGCCCACCGCCACAGACACCAAAGACACTGAAGGGAAGGGGGCGACCGGGCCCAGCACGTCGGCCGGGCCGGATCTGCCTCCGCCGGCCGGCTGGACGCCGCCTGCAGGCGGCGGCAAGTAGGCCCGCGGGGCGGCGCAGTCGGGTCGCCTTGTCGTCTCGCACGAACACAGCGCACTCCCCCACGGTCACTGACCGGAGCGGGGAGTGCGCTGTGTTCCTGTCAGCGGCGGACCAAGACGGTCGTAGGCGTCAGCGGCCTCACGGGCACTCGGACCTCGCCGTCTCGCAGCGTCAGCTCTCTGATCGGCTCCTCCACCAGGTTGCACAACTCGGCTCTCGTGAGGCCGGGCAGGCCGAGCTTCACCGTGGCTACCGCCGGCCTGTCCGCGTAGGACATGAGCCGTACGACCAGCCCCGACCCGACTTCGGGCGTCTTGATCGCGGTGATTGCCACCGACTCGGGGCTCACCCGGCACAGGCTGGTGGGCGTCGAGGGGAGGGGGCCATCCTGCGCGCCGGCGATGCGCACCGTGTGCACCGGCATCGACGCCTGCCAGCCGAACCTCGCCGCCTCCGCATCGCCGGCCGTGGCAGGGGTGATCGCGTAGTCGAACTGCATGGCGCCTTCCTGGTCGGCCTTGTAGTTCGTGAACCAGTAGTTGTTCATCACGTATGAGTAGAGGTGGCCGTTCTTCACCTCGAGCTTCTCCGGCCACAGGCCGCGGTTGATGTCCCCCACACACACGAGCGGCGCATCGACCGAGGCCCAAGCAATCTCACCCTCATCGCTCCTGATCCGCGCGAAGTGCTGTAGTGCATACCACTCCTTGCAGGCGCCCGGGAGCTGGTCGATCTCCGGGCGCATCACGCCGTTCGGTATCTCCAGGCGCACCTCCGGGTTCGTCGCCGCGAAGGGGAAGGCGAAGTAGGCAGCCTCCTTCTTCCGCTCCGGTTCGCGCTGCAGCCGGTTGCCGACGTGCAGTATGCGCGAGTCGTCGCCCAGCACCACGAGTGACATGAGGCTCGGCGTCTTCTCGCACTTCGCCAGGACCATCACGCCCGTCCCGAGCCCCGGGAAGACCGCCTTCATGATGCGCACATCGGTCGGCTCGTGGACCGTCAGGTCGGCGGGCTTGTTCGCACCGATGTCCACGATGTTCGTGCCGTCGCCGCCCGAGACATACAGGTACTCGTTGAGCCGGTAGGGCGCGTTCTGATCGACGCATTCACGTCCCGTCGCCTTGTCGATGAGGCTCCCGATGCCGCCGGTTCCCGGGTCGAAGGTGACCCGCAGGTGCGCGTTCTCCAGGCTCAAGTCGGCCCCCTGGATCTCCTCCATCGCCGCCGGCTGCCCTTTCCCCAGCGGGCAGACGACACATCCCCACGGCGGAATCCTGGGCGCGCGGAAGACCGTCTCCGGCGGGCCGACCGGGCCTTGGCCCATTCCCGGGTCTTCGGGTCGCACGGCGGGCAACGGCTGTCCCGTGCGCGGGTCGAGGGGCACCTCCCCCTCCAGGCCGGTCACCCGCACCATCTCCGCCTCCCGCTCCCAGCCTGTCGCGTTGAACAGCACCAGCGCCGGCCCATCGGTCTCGATCAGTTTCGCCAGGCCCGCCAGGCTCTGATCCAGCAGCTCCTTGCTCTGCCGGTCCGCATCTTGCGCGAAGCTCGCCTTGATCCGCCACTGCTCGGTGGAGAAGGGGTTGTTTGGGTCGGAGATCGACGAGTAGGCGCCCCACGTGTGCTCATCGTAGAGGAGGATGTTGCGCCACAGGCCGCTCAGCCTCGACTTCGGGGGCCGCGAGCCTCCCGCGCTGTGCGCGAAGGCGAAGAGCGCGTCTGCCGCCGAGGCGCACTCGTGCGCCCGGCGGTTGATCGCTGTCTCGTAGGCGCTAGACGCCGCACCGTCCTCCCAGTAGTAGCCGCCGTCGCCCCTGACGGTCGGGAGCTGGTCGCCGTACGTCTCCTCCATGTACCGGAAGTACTCCGCGTTCGGGCCGACGATGACCTTCGGGAACTCGTAGGTGTCGGCCCACTGCTGAGCGGTCGCGGCGACGTTCTCCTGGATCGCCTGGTTATCGCCGAAGCCGCCGTAGAGGTAGAGCGCGTCATACGGGAAGTCCTGGCGCGTCCGCGTGTTGGCGATGACCCAGTTGCGCAGGTCGTCGAGGGAAGCAAACGGGCCGACCGCGTGCGCGTAGCCGGGGGAGAAGTACGCAAGCACGCGGCTCCCATCCGGCCCCTCCCACCAGTACGGGTGCCCGGTCATGAGCCTGTTGAAAGTGTAGCCCCTCGTCGTGTTGATTCCGGTCGCGAAGTACCGAATGCCCGCCGCGGCGAGGGTGGAAGGCAGGCTCCAGGCCTGCGTGGGCACGTCGCTGGTCAGCGCCGACTCGAAGGGCACGCCGTAGCGGCGCTTCAGCGCGTGCGCGTAGTAGAGCCACCGGTTCAGCTCCTCATGGGAGCACAGCCCGGTCAGCATGTTCAGGTAGCTCGCCTCGACCCCGATCCGCCCCTGACGCGCCAGCTCGTAGAGCTTCTCGGACTGCTCCCGCGCGCGGTCGTGGCGGTAGATGTCCGCTTGCCAGGCCGTCTCGAGGGTCCAACCGAAGGCCGGGTACTTCGCGCAGTACTCGATCGCCCGGTCGGTGTTGTCGTTGTGGAGCCGGGCCACGCGAGGCTGCAGGTCGGTGTAGCCGATGTCGGTATGCACCGACGGCGCCACGTAGATCCGCCACTTTCGCGCGGGCTTCAGCACGGTCTCCGCGCGGGTTGTCGCGCCTGCCAGTTCCGCCTCGACCTCGACAGGCGTCTCGGCGGTCACCGCAGGGATGAGCATCTCTTGCTCGAGGGTCCCGAACGTGAGCGCCGCCTTCACGGGTGTCACCGTCATCCCGCCGCCGGCCCGGGCGGTGATCGTCAGCCCTTCCGGCGCGCCCTCGACCTCGACCCGCGCGAGGACAACCTGTGCGAGGCCGCCGCCGGGCAGTCGCTTGTAGAAGACCGTCGGCTCCAACGTGAGACTCCGCACCTTGGGCGTCATGTCCGCGCCCCCTTCGGCCGAGAGGCTGATGGCGTCGTAGAGAAACCACGAGCCCGTTGACCACAGCACGACCCGGTTCGTGCCCGCCCGCAGCAGCGAGGGCGCGAGCAGCAGCGAGATGACCTGCTCCTTGCCGGCGGCCGGGTCATGGATGCTCGCCTCGTTCCCGTTCCGCAGCCGGAAGACGCCCTCCGTATCGTTCACCCTCACCCCCATGCTCGTCGGCGCGAACCCCTGCACATCCACGAGGTCCACCCTCAGCCTCAGCGCCGTCTTTGGCGCTTCCGGCAGGTCGAACTCGATCGTGAACGGGTGCACCCGTGACCCCGCCCAGTAGTCGTTCGGCCCCGGGTTCACGAAGCTCCAGTCCGTCTTCGCGTTGCTCGTGCCGATCCGGAACACAGGGTCCTGCGGAAACGCCCCCGCGAACGCATTGTACCTCCGCGCGCACGCGAACTCGTCGTAGGAGTTGTCGAACTCGCCGATGCGCCAGAGTTCTTGGGTCGACGCACTCGCGCCCAGTGCTGCCAAGCACAGCCAGACGAGCATTCTCATCTCCTCACCTCATTGCCGTTGTCGTCTTCCGCCGTTCTTCAGGTCTTCGGATCTTCTCCCTTTCGTTCCTCCGTACCGTCCTGCGGGCACGTCTCGGATAGCCGCTTGTACCACGTCATGTAGAGGACCAGACCTGTGTAGAGCACCACGGCGAGCAACCCCGCCGCAATGTCGTATCGATGCAGGACGAGGTAGATCGGGGCGACGTACATCGCCAGCAGACAGGGCAGGCCCACGAGCACGTTGGTGACGTCCATCGTGAACGGCGAATGCCGCCGGAACTCCGGATCGAGTTCCTGCACGCGCCGCACGACGGGCCCCCAGAAGCCGGCCGGCTGCACTTCGCGGTAGAAGCGCACGAGGGTCTCCTCGTCGGTCGGCTTCGTCAGGAGCGTGACGGTGGCGGTAATGACGAGCACGGCGCCGGCGATGAGGGGGAAGGTGACGAACAGCGGCGCCTTCGCGAAGGGCGGCACGAGCGCCTGGATCAGCGACAGCGCCATCCCCGAGATCGCGCCGGCCGCGTAGCCCGTGCCGTTGACGCGCCACCAGTACCAGCGCAGCACGTTCGGCAGCAGCACACCCGCGCCGAGCGTACCCATGATCCACGTGAACATCTGGTCGATGGTGCGGCCGCCCATCTTGGCCAGCGCCGGCGCGAGGTTGTGGAACGCGGCGCGCATGAGTTCGGGGAAGTACCCGACCAGCAGCCCCAGCACAATCAGCAACGCCGACGACACCCAGCTCGCGCGGATGAGCGTGCGATTGCTCGCATCGGGGCGAAGGTACTTGTGGAAGATGTCCTTCACGAGGTAGGAGCTGCCGCCGTTGACCGTCGAGTTGAAGGTCGCCAGGAATCCCGACAGCAGCGCGGCCACGGCGAGGCCCCGCAGGCCGACCGGCAGCGCGCGGCTGAGCACCATCGGGAGCACCTTCTCGGGGTCATCCACGCCGTGCAATCCGACGATGGCCATCGCCGCGATTGCCATCGCCATCGGCCAGCGGATCGTGTGAATCACGCCCCAGAGCGCCCCGAGCTTCGAGGCCTCGCGCGGGCTGCGAGCCGCCAGGAACCGCTGGAAGTCATAGAGCTGCTCCGGCCCCGAGAGGTCGAGCAGCAGCCCTTTCGTCACCCACACGAGCGCCAGCAAGCCGAAGAAGTAGTACTCCGTGCCCTGCAGATAGCCGATCCGCCACTGCGGCGCCATGGAGCCCCAGCCCTCGGGGCGGTTGGCGATGACCGCGTCCCAAGACACATGCCGGAACCCGATGTACGCGATCAGCAGTGCGCCCGCGCTGAGGACGACCGTCTGGAAGATCTCGACCAGCACCACGCCCCGGAAGCCGCCGAGAACCACGTAGACTCCCGTCACGCCGATGATCGCGACCGCGCACAACCACTCCGGCAGACCCAGGTACACGTTGCCGAACTTGCCCATCCCCACGGAGCCATACGCGAGGAAGGCGGTGATCGTCAGGACCGCATAGATCGTGTACGCGAGCCGCGCCCACTCTCCGGGCTTGCCGCTGCCAAAGCGCGTCTCCATCCACTCGGCGCCGGTCATCACCTTCGAGCGCCGAATCCACGCCCCCATGTACGCCATGTAGAACACGGTGATCGGGAAGCCCCAGATCCACTGCACCCACATCCCGCGCAGCCCGATGGTGAAGAAGAGCCCGACGATCCACATCGTCCCGGTGATGTCGAAGTACGAGGAACTCCCGGACATCGCCAAGGCCCACCACGGCAGCTCGCGCTCACCGAGGAAGTACGAGCCAAGGCTGCGCTCCGCCCGGCGCTTCATGATGACGCCGAGCGTGACCACGATCGCCATATACAGGGCGATGATCGCAAGATCGATCGGGCCCAGCGAAAGCGTCATGCGTGGCGGCCCCCTTCGACAAGTGCGCTCGGCGAGTCCTCACTGACTGCACCTTCCCTCGCGGGGAAGGTCCTCCCTTCCGTCCCGCAGCATACACCCGCCGCAATCTCGCCCACCCAGGAGGGTCCCGATGCCCGACCGCATTCCCGTCGCCGCTCACCCGTGGGTCTACGCCTCGCGTCGCGAGGGGTACGACGTCTTCCCGATCATCGAAGAGATCATCGCCGACATGGCCTACGCCGGCCTCGACGGAATCGAGCTGATGCACACCGTGCTCATGCAGGACGGGGCGGTCGAACGCATTGCCGCGGCGAGCGAACGGGAGGGCCTGCCGGTCATCGGATCGTCCTTCGGCGGGGCCATGTGGGATTCCGAGCAGGCCGAGAAGGTGATCCAGGACGCCTACGTCGTGACCGCTCGCCTGCAGGCCCTCGGCGGGAAGGCGCTCGGGGTGTCCGTCGGCAAGGCGCCCGGCAAGAGGACGCCCGAGCAGTTCGATGTGCAGGCGAAAGTGCTTCGCGAGATCGACGCGATGTGCACCCAGCGGGGCATCCGCATGAACCTACACAACCACACCTATGAGGTGGAGGACGGGGAGTACGACCTGCGCGGCACGCTCTCACGCTTCCCGGAGGCGAAGCTCGGACCCGACCTGAACTGGCTGACCCGCGCGGGGATCGATCCCGTCGCCTTCATCCGCAGCTACGGCAGGCGGATCATCTTCCTGCACTTGCGCGATGCGCGGAAGGACGGGCGCTGGGTGGAGAGCGTCGGTGAGGGCGACGAGGACTTCGCTGCGATCGCTGGCGCGCTCAAGGAGGCTCGGTTCGACGGAATCGCCTCGATCGAACTCGCGTGGGAGAGCGACTTCGAGCCGACGCGCCCCCTGCGCGAGAGCCTCAGACTCAGCCGCGAGCACATCCGCCAGACGATGGGGTGGTGAGGGTGCGTCTAGCGGTTCAGCCTCACCTGCACGAGCGCCTTGGTCTGCGTCCCATCTGGCGCCTTTGCGAGTAGCTCAATGAGGTAGGTCCCGTTCGGCACGGCGAGGCCCGCGTCGTTCCGTCCGCTCCAGACCAGTGTGTTGGCGCCGGCGGGGCAGTCTCTTGCGCGGCAGATCGTGCCGATCCGCCGACCCGCGATGTTGAGCAGCTGCGCCTCGACCTGCGCGTCGGCGGTCAGGACGAAGGTGATCTGGGCGCCGACCTTGGTCGGAAGGGCCGCAAGATTCGCCAGGGCCAGCGCCGGCTCGGGGCCGGTTGCCTGAAGCCCGCCTCGCATTGTGGTGGGCGGACCGACCGCCTCACCGTCTACGTCCCGAGCCTCGAAGCGATACTGGTACTCACCCGCCAGGAGCTTCCGCCGGCACAGGTAGGCCACACCAAGCCGCGGGTCTCCGCCCGCATCCTTGGGCACCATGGCGAGCGTGCGGTAGTACGCGCCGTCTCGCCGCAGGATCAGGCGCACGAACTGGGGGGCATCGCCCTCCGTGTCCTGGTAGATGACGCGGAAGACGAAGGGCGTGGTGTCGGCAGACCCGGTGTTGGGGCTCACCCCGTCCTCCATCCCCGGACTGCCGGCGAACTTCAGCTGCGGGGCCGACCCCGCGCCAGGCCACAGTGGGCGCCCCGGCAGCGGGGGGTCGGTGAACTGCTTCAGGTCGATCCCGAAGGCCGCGAGGATCGTCGGAGCGACATCCGCCTGGTCGCCCTCGCGAAGCGTGGTCCAGTTGGTTGCCAGCCACGCGTCGGGAGCGTTCAGGTGCGTCCGCCGGCCCTCGTCGAAGCCGTGGTCGGTGAGCACGCACAGCGCCGTCGTGTCGGCGACGCCCAGCTCAGCGAGCTTCGCGCGGATCTTGCCCAGCCACCCGTCCAGTTCCATGATCGCGCCTTCGTACTCGGCGGAGTCCTCGTTGTACCGATGGCCGTAGGAGTCCGGCTCCTTGAAGTGGATGAAGTAGAAGAAGCGTGCGTTCGGCTTCGCGTACTGGTCGAGGTACTGCATCGCCAGCTTCCCGACTATCGGGCTCGCGTGCGCGCCCTGAGCGATGCACACGTCCATATCGGGCACGGCCTCATAGTACGGACCTCCGGGTTCGGCGCTCATGCGGCGACCCTTGCCGGCGATCAGGAGGGTGGTGATGTTGCGGTTGAAGTGCTCCTTCAGGCGGTAGAACACCGTCAGGTCGCGCCGAATGGGCTGGTGGCGGTTGACGCCGTAGCAGCCCGTGATCTCCGGCGGGTAGCCGCAGAGAATCTCCGCGAACCCCGCCAGCGTCGCCGTGCAGTGGGTCGTCACCCACGTCGGCGCCATGCCGCCCTCGCTGACCAGCTTGCTCAGCTCCGGGAGCTTGCCCTCGCGCATCATGTCCTGAACGTGTGCGAACTGCGCGCCGTCCCACGCCACGACGACCATCTGCGAGTAGGGCTTGCTGGGCTGGCTCCCCGCCTGCGATGCGCACGCCACGGCGACCCCGGCGAGGAGTCCTGCAATCCAGTGAGTCTGCCTCATGAATCTCTCCCGTTGGGCTCTGGTGCGTCTCTCATTCCACACCTTCGCTGCGCAGGCGTCGCAGGCCTGCTCGCAGAACGCCCTCGAACCCGGGCGCCAGTTGCGCCGGGAGGCCGTACTCCCAGAAGCTGTAGACCTCGTAGCCTCCTTCGGGAATCTGCTCGGAGGTCGGCAGATAGAGGCCCTCCCCGTTGCAGTAGCCGAGCGGAACGCTGATCCCTTCGCCGTAGAAGCCCTCCATGATCGGCCCCCACGGCGCCGTCGCCTCGCCCTCGATCCCGACGATGCGCAGGCCCTCACCCAGGCGGATGCCCTGTAGCGTCAGGGCGACAGCCTTAGGAAGCGCCTTGCCCGCGTCCAGCGCATCGACAATGTCCTCCGCCCAGCCCTGTCGGACTTCTCCCGCACCCGCGTCGGCCGCGATGGCCGCATACTCATCGCGTGACAGCGGCTTCTCCAGCGGCCAGTCCACCTCGGTGACTGCCGAGGACAGGCGGGGCCGAACGTCGGCAAGGTCGGTGCAGCCGAGGACCTCGCCGGCCGCAATCTCGCCGACGCGGTCCATGTCCTCCCACGTGCCGGCCTGGAAGCGCTCTCGGCCCTCGCCCATCAGGCGCGGCTTCGCGTCGCCGCCGACGCCCTGCAGGAACAGGCTGCACGGGCGGCCGAAGTGCTCGTCGATCTTCGCCATCGCCGCGCCGGGGTACTCGCCGGAGATCTCCCAACCGGACATCATCGACGGGTGGCAGGAGATGGAGAAGAGCACGCAGGCCGGCGCCCCGTCTGCGCCGCGGAAGATGACGACGGGCAGCTTGTCGTATACGAACCCGTTCGGGTTGGGCGCGAGCACGGTCTGCCCGTCCTCGGTCTTGCGCCGGTTCATCGGCACCGTGGAGCGGCCCACTCCCGCCTGGAGGGTAACCGGCTGGGCTGCGTCGCGCGCCTCGCGTGCTGCCCTGAGCGTGGCGGCCTCCAGTTGGCTGATGTACCCCTGGTCGGTGGGCGCGCGGTACCAGGTCCCGACCGACGGGCCGACATGGCTGTGCGAGGCGTTCAGGAGCACCTGCCGCGGCAGCAGGCCCATCTCGCCTCGGAGCGCCGCCTTGAAGCGCTGCGTCTCCGCCGCGCCGATGAAGCACAGGTCATACGCGAGGATGAGCGCCTGCTCGTCGCCCTGCTTCACGTACAACGCGCGCACGAACACGTCGTCATGGATGCCGGTGCACCCGTGCTCCATGTCGCGCCCGCCGAAGCCCATCATGCGCGTCCCGATCGGCGGCGCGATGCTGACCCGAGCAAAGCCTGCGTCCATCTGCCGACTCCCCCTTGGTTGAGCCGTAACGGATGTGCCCGACGTCAAGAGCGCAACTGCCAGCGCATAGGCTGCCATCGTGATAGCCTCCGCCCGTGCCGCTTCGCGGCAGACCGTAGGTTTCGCAGGTCGGGCGGCCTCCTCCTGCGAATACTCAGGAGCTGTTTGGCGGCGACCTACGAGGGGGTCTGCGAGATGCGACGCTTCGCCGTGAGTACGTTGGCTGCCGTTGGTGTGCTCGCTGGAAGTCGGGCGACCGCCGACTGGCCGGACCTGCGCGGACGCGATGCGGTGCGCCAACAGGCTTTGGCGCCGAAGCTCGCGCTGATCCGGCGCGAGCACCCGCGCATCTTCTGCACGGAGCAGGAGATCGAGGCCATCAGGCAGCGCTGTGCGACCGATCCCGTCTCGCGCGAAGTGTGGGGCTGGATCGAGCCCTGGGCCCGCGGCAACCACTACTACCAGAACCTGTGGGCCACGCCGACCCAGCTTCAGGGCTGCGTGATCGCCTATCGCCTCGCGGACCGCGATCCTGCGATGCTGAAGCACGCCATCGCCATCGCCGACTACCTCGCCCAGGCCCAGGGCGACGGCTGGACGTGGCCGCGAATCACCAAGGCCCTGGCGATGGCGTACGACTGGCTCTACGACGACCTCTCTCCCGAACAGAAGCAGCGCTACGGGCGGGCGGCCATCAACGCGGCGCAGCAGTGCTACAAGACGTGGCGCCACTCGGAGTTCAACAACCACCTCTACCTGGAGTATGGCCCCGTCCTCTACGCCGGAATCGCGCTGCAGAATGAGGGGATCGACGACGCGGCGGCGCGGCAGCTCGCGCTCGACGGGCTGGACCTGCTGCTCAACCACATGCTCCCCGCGCACGAACTCGTGACCCAGGGCCAGGGCGGCTGGCACGAGAGCATGAGCTACCACGCCTTCTTCACCTACGAGTTCGCGCAGCTTGTGGAGCTGTGGTCCTCCGCGAGCGGCGAGAACCTGTGGGAGACGTTCACCGGCCTGGACAACGACGCTGCGTGGCTGGCCTACTGCGCGCGACCGTGGGACAGTGGCCGCGTGGCGATGGCCGACATCGGCGACTATGACTCCTTCGACGGCCAGATCACCGACTACATGCCCTTGCTCGCCCTGCGCAAGCGCGACGGCGTTGCCGCCTGGTGGGGCGAGCAGATCCGGCAGGAATCCGCCCGCCGGCACGCCGCTGGCCGGCAGTACATCCTCGGCGACGGCAAGTGGTGGGAGTACCTGCTCTGGCACGACCCCAGCGTCACGCCGGTCGCGCGCGATACGTTGCCGCTGAGTCGCCACTTCGGCGGCATCGGCTGGGTCTCGATGCGCAGCTCCTGGCAACCCGACGGCACCTTCGCGCTCTTCACCTGCGCGCCGCTGTGGCTCGGAGGCCACCAGCACTGCGACAACAACGGCTTCGTGATCGGCAAGGGCGGCTGGCTGGCGCTCGACAGCGGCGTCTACGACGCCGAGACGAACCACCGCGGTCGCTACTACGCCCGCACCGTCGCCCACAACACGATCACCGTCACCGACCCCGCCGAGCAGTTCGCCGGCGGAACCTGGGGCTATGGCGCGCCGGGCCAGGGCCCCAACGACGGCGGGCAGCTCTACAACACGGGGCCGGACTTCGTCACCGAGGTGCAGCCCGGCGACCAGTACCACCGCGGCCGCATCGTCACCTACGAGGCGACCGACCGCTACGTGCTCGTGGTAGGAGACGCCACGCGGTCGTACTCACCGAGCAAGATGAAGGAGTTCACGCGCGCCTTTCTGTTCGTGCCGCCGGACTGCTTCATCATCGGCGATCTGGTGAGGGTCGCCCCGAACGCGGATCGGGTGCGCTGGCTGTTGCACTCCGTGACCGAGCCCAAGGTCGAGGGGGATCGAGTTGAGATCATCGGCGACGGCGGACGGCTGGTCATGCAGACCGTGGTCCCGTTCGCCCCGAGCCGGGACATCACAGTGGTTGGGGGCCCCGGGCACGAGTTCGAAGTCAACGGTGTCAACTACGCGCCGGGGAAAGAGTACGACCCCGCTGAGGCCGGCCAGTGGCGCCTGGAGCTGGCGCCCAAGGCGCCGGACACGCAGTACCGCTTCCTGAACGTTCTGGCGACCTCCGAGGGCGGGTCAACAGTGTGGCCGGAGGTTGTGCACCAGTCTGATCCCACAGGGGCGACGCTCGTCGTCAGGCTGTCCGGCACGGAGGTCGCGGTACGCCTCGCCGGGGAGAGCCCCCTGTTCTCCCACCTGACCATCCGCGACGCGAAGACGAACGAGGTGCTCTGCGATAGGGAGCTGGGCGAAGGGTGAGCGCCATGCTGCAGGGGAGGCTGGGGGCGCTGCTGCCGATGCTGTGCATCTGTGCGGCCGGGGCGCAGACAGATCGGGACGAGGTGAGGACCGTGTCGCCCTTGAGAGTGAGCGAGAACCGGCGCTTCCTGGTCACCGAGGAGGGCCGACCCTTCTTCTGGCTCGGCGACACCGCGTGGCGGCTGAGCGTCCTGGCGCCGGATGAGGTCGAGGCCTACCTGGACAACCGCGCCCGCCATGCGTTCAACGTGATCCAGGTTCATCCCGGCTTCGAGTACCCTGACTATGCGGGCAATCGGCCTTTCCTGGAGAACGACCCGGATCGGCCCAACGAGGCCTTCTGGGCGCACATCGACGACATCGTGGCCAAGGCGCGCACGCACGGGTTACACGTTGCGCTGGTGCCCATGTGGGGCCAGGAGTACGGCAAGGCCTTCGGCGCCGACGCAGAGAGGGCTCGGCGCTTCGGCCGGTGGATCGGCGGCCGCTACGCAGGGCCCAGCCACGTCCTGTGGGTCGCCAGCGGCGAGTATGACGCGATCAACGGGTTCCGCCTGCCGATCAGTGCGGGGCAGAAGGCCGTGATCAACGCTGCGGCAGAGGGCCTGCGTGACTCACACCATGGGACCCAGCTCATGACCATCCACCCCGGGGCCGCTCGCACCTCCTCCCTGGACTTCCATACCGACGGCTGGCTCGACTTCAACATGCTGCAGTCAGGGCACATGATCGATTGCGAGGCCTACTGGCAGCCCGAGAACCATGCCCTGATCGCGCACGACTACGCATTGCAGCCAACCAAGCCGGTCCTCGACGGCGAGCCGATCTACGAGGACACGCCGGACGGCGTGTGGGCGGTGCAGAACACCGACGGCCTGCGCGCGAACGGCGCCGCCGTCAGGCGAAAGGCCTACTGGGCGGTCTTCGCCGGCGCGTGCGGCCATACGTACGGGCACAACGATGTGTACCCCTTCTGCGATCCCGCGCATCCCGAACGGTCATCGAGGCTGCCCCAGGGACCGGGCCGGCACGACTGGCGGACAGCCATCGACGCCGAGGGCGCAACGCAGATGAAGCATGTGCGGTTCCTCATGGAGTCGCGTCCCCTCCTCGACCGCCTTCCCGACCCGTCGCTGGTGGTGGGGTCGCCCGGCGGCGGGCTGGACCATGTTGTCGCGACGCGAGCGGCCGACGGCACCTACGCCATGGTCTACTCACCGCGCGGCAAGCCGGTGACCCTCGCGCTCGACAGGCTCTCCGGCGACCGGCTCAGCGTCTGGTGGTACGACCCGCGAACCGGGGCCGCGACGCCGGCCCGTGAGTGCGAGCGCCACGGCGAGCGCGAGTTCGCGCCGCCCACGAGCGGCGACGGCCAGGACTGGGTGCTCGTACTGGATGACGCCGCCAGAGACTACCCGGCGCCCGGCGCCAGGCCACAGTGAGGTGTATCTGATGATGAGGGTAGTCGTGTCAGTGGTCGTGTGCGCATACGCCGGTCTGGTCCTGGCCTCGGCGGCCTCGGCCAAGCCCCTCGCGTGCATGGAGCGCTTCCGCGTGAAGGACTTCGTGATCGGCGCGTGGTGGGGGCCTGACCCGAGCGAGGAGGACTACCGCGCCTACCAGGACGCGGGGTTCAACGTGCTGATGAACTACCGCAATCGCGCCAACGCGAAGTACGGTCCCGACTACCAGAACCCGGACCTCGAGTTCGAGCTTGCCGAGAAGCTCAAGCTGTGGGTGATGCTCGACACGTACATGAAGAACGACACCCCGTGGGGCGGCATTGCACCTGACCCGCCCTCGGAGCACCCGACACACCATCCCGCCCGCCTGGCGCAGCTGAAGTGGCTCCTCGACCGCTACGGGAAGAGCCCGGTGCTGGCCGGCATCCTGTTCGGTGACAACTGTGGCCTGCACGACTACATGGCCCAGAACGCGCGGTACCTGCTGGAGCAGCGGCCGGACCTCTTCCCCTGGATGTCCACGAACCCGAGCATCGACGAACAGGGCGCCGTCCCGATGCCGCTGCTGACCACGCAGAACTACCCCTTCCTCTATCAGGTGAACGACCCCGAGCCCGTGAAGCGGAAGGCCTACTGCGACCGCCTGGAGATCGACCGGCAGTCCGCGAACAAGCTGAACATGGCGCTTTGGCCGTTCCTGGACTGCTCCGGCAGTGTCAGCCCCTCGCAGCTTCGCTTCCAGGAGAACGCGTGCGTCGCCTATGGGTCGCAGGGCATCTGGTACTTCCACTACAACGACAACGTCTGGGACCCGAAGGACGAGAAGCCCGGACCGCTGTACGCTGCGGCGCAGGAGTGCAACCGGTACCTCGCCTCCGTGGGAGCGCAGGTCATCGGCCGGCGCTGCGCAGGTGTCTACCACTTCCCGGACGCCGAGACTCCCGCCGGCGCGCTCACGCCGGGGCCGGATCAGCTCGTGACGGGGATGACGGATGCGCTGATGGTCGGGCTGCTGGTGCTCGAGGAGCGCTTCTCGGCCGAGGACCCGCGCCCGGACCGGCTGATGGTGGTGGACAAGCGCACGGTCAAAGCGGGCGATCCTGAGCCGGCGGCTCGGCTGGTTGCGGTGGAGTTCAGCGAGGCGGTCCGCGCGGTTCAGGTCTTCGGCGGCCCGTCGCCGCGTGAGCAGCGCCTTGGGCCGGATCGCCGGCTGACGCTGAGTCTCGAAGCAGGCCAGGGCGTGCTGGTGGGGCTGGGATGAGCGTTCATGCTGTACCCCTCGACGTGGCTGGCGACCAGGGAGGCGGCTGTGCTCGGCGGACCGCGGCGGTCGAGGCGACCGGTGGCGAGCAGCAGGGGCTGCGTGAAGATCGCCCGCCCGCACTTCTGATAGACGGACTCGAAGACCGTCACCTCGAGGACCTCGGTCTCATCCTCCAGCGAGAAGAACACGACCGTGCGCCCGCTCTTCGTGGGCGGCCGATGCGGGCGGATGATCAGGCCGGCCACCTTCACGGTCGCGCCCGTTCGGGCCTCGCGCACCTCGGCGCAGGTCAGCACGCCCTGTTGCCTTAGTGACTCGCGCGCGATGTCCAGCGGGTGTCGGCTGAGCGCAAGCCCCAGCCGATCCAGCTCCTGCCACCACTTCTCATTCGCAGAGAAGTCGGGGAGGAAGTCCTGTGCCTTGGAGTTGGGCGCGATGAATCGCGCCCCTACGTAATTGGGCGCCATGAATGGCGCCCCTACATGATCGAGTGCCGGGGGGCAGGCCCCGACACGATCGAGTGTCGGGGAGCAGGCCCCGACATGATTGGGTGAGGGGAAGGAGAGTTGCGCATCGAGGCGTGTGGGATCGCCGAGGGCGGCGAGGTCCCAGAGCAGTTGTCGGCGGTTGGAGCACAGCGAATCGAACGCGCCGGTGAGGATGAGGTCGCGGATCGCATCGCGGTCCAGGCGCGTGCGGCGGCAGAAGTCCGCGAGCGAGAGGAACGGCCCAGCTGCCTCCCGGGCCTGGAGGATCCGATCGAGAGCGGACTTGCCGATGCCGCGAATTTGCTCGAGGCCGACGCGGATGGCGCCCGCCTCGATCGTGTACTTCGCGGCGCTGGCGTTGATGTCCGGGCCGAGCACGCGGATGCCCTTGCGCTTCGCCTCCCAAAGGAGCGTGTTGGGCGGGTAGTAGCCCATCGGCTGATTGGAGAGCAGCGCCGCGAAGAACTCCGCCGGGTAGTGGCGCTTCAGGTAGGCGGTCTTGTAGGCCGTATCGGCAAAGGCGGCTGCATGGGCCTCGCAGAATCCGTAGCCCGCGTAAGCCTGGATGTACGAGAAGATCTCCTTCGCAATCGACGCCTGCACTCCGCGGGCCATCGCCTGCGCGATGAAGTGCCGGCCGATCCGCTCCATCTCCTCCCACGAGCGGTTGTGGGTCATCGCGCGGCGCAGTTGGTCCGACTCCCCCGGCGTGAAGCCCGCGATCTCGGTCGCGATCTCGATCACCTGCTCCTGAAACAGCACCACCCCATACGTCTTCCCCAGGATGCGCTCCAGAGAGGGGTGCAGATACGAGACGGGCGCCTTGCCCTGCCGGCGCTGGATGTACGGGTCCACCATGTTCGCCAGGATCGGCCCCGGGCGGATGATCGCGACCGCCGCGATCAGGTCCTCGAAGCGGTCCGGCTGCAAGCGCGCGTGCAGGGCCTTCTGCGCCGGGCTTTCGAGTTGGAAGACGCCCACCGTGTCCGACGCGGCGACAAGTTCGTACGACGCGGGGTCGTCGTCGGGGATCGTATCGTAGTCGAAGCCCGGCTCCCGCGCGCGAACGGCCTGCACCGTGTCTTCCACCGCGCCCAGCATCCGCAGGCACAGCAGGTCGAGTTTCACCAGCCCAAGGTCCTCCACGTCGTCCTTGTCGAACTGGATCACCGGCAGGCCCTTGGCGGCCATCTGCACGGGGGTGATCTCCATCAGCGGCTCGCGCGTCACGACGATGCCGCCGAGGTGAGTGGACAGGTGTCGCGGGAAGCCCGCGACGGCGTGCGCGATCTCGATCAACTCCGTGTAGCGCTTCTTGGGAAGGCCGCTGTCGCGCAACTCGGGGATTCGCTCGAAGGCCTCGTCGATCTCCCTTGCGGAGATGTACGGCAGGTGCCGCGCCAGGCGATCGACGTCGGAGAGCGGGAAGCCCATCGCCTTGCCAAGGTCGCGTACCGCGCTGCGCGCCTGGAAGGTGTTGTAGGTCGCGACCATCGCCACGTGGTCGCGCCCGTAACGCTCGATCACATAGGCCATCACGTCATCGCGGCGCTCGGCCTCGAAGTCGATGTCGATGTCGGGCATGGCGGCGCGTTCGAGACTCATGAACCGCTCGAACAGCAGCCGCCGCGCGATGGCATCGACATTGGCGATCCCCAGGCAGTAGGCGACCGCGCTGTCGGCCGCCGAGCCCCGCCCGGCAAACCGAATGCCCTTCTCGCGCGCGAAACGCAACAGGTCCCAGACCACCAGGAAGTACTCATCGAAGCCGAGCTTGCCGATCACGCCCAACTCGTGTTCGAGGCGTTCTTTCACGACGCGCGTGACTCGCCCGTAGCGCCTCTTCGCGCCCTCCCAGACGAGCTTGCGTAACAGGCCCGGCGCGGTCTCACCCGGCGGCAGCTGGTAGGCCGGGAAGCGGTACTCCCCCGGCCGCAGGCCCGGCTCGCAGCGCTCGGCGAGGCGGGCGGCGTTCGCGAGGGCCTGCGGGTGATCGGCGAAGCACTCCCGCATCTCCGCCGGGGACCGGAAGTACGCCTGCGCGTTGAGCCGCCGCTCGGGGTGCACGTCATCCAGCACGGTGAGCGTGCGGGCGCATGTGAGCACATCATGGACCGGAAAGTCCTCGCGCCGCAGATGGTGGACGTTGTTGGTCGCGACCAGGCCGATCCCCAGACGCTCGCCCAGTTCGATCAGGTGCTCGTGCAGCCGCCTCGTGCCCGGCAGACCGACCCGCTGCAGCTCCAGGAAGAGGCGCTCCGGTCCGAAGATGCCGAGCAGCTCCCGCGCCGCCTCCAGCGCCTCCTCTAGCCGCCTGCCGAGGATCAGCGACGGCACGCGCCCGCGTCGGCAGCCGGATAGGCAGATCAACCCCTCACGGTGCTCGCGCAGCGCTTCGAGTGACGCGGCGGGTTGCCGGCGGGGCTGCGACAGATGTGCGTGACTGAGCAGGCGGCAGAGGTTCGCATACCCTCGGGGATTCTCGGCCAGGAGTGTGAGGTGATTCCCCCCGACCAGCGTCAGCTCAGCGCCGATGATCGGCTTGAGTCCCTCCGCCTCACACGCCTGGTGAAACTGCACCGCCGCCGAGACGTTGTTGTGGTCCGTCATCGCCAGGGCCGGCATCTCCCACCGCGCCGCCGCCTGCGCCAGGTCCTTGATCCCCGCCGCACCGT
>VGFC01000066.1 GCA_016869045.1 Armatimonadota bacterium | reverse complement strand
TTCTCAACTGACCTGTCGATCTCACGCGTGCTCCCGTGCCGCGAGGACCAACTGGAGTTCTACGACCGCAACGGAATCGCCGGGCGGCTCTGCTCGATGATCGACGGCATGTTCATCAACCGCGTGCTGGGCCGCGGTGAGAGGGACGCGAACGGAAGGGACGTCTTCGTCCCGAACGCGCCGGTTTGGGAGGGCTTCGAGCGGCACCTGACCCAGCTTGCCAAGGCCTACCGCAACCACCCATCCGTCATCTTCTACCAGGCCGAGAACGAGCTGGTCTACATCACCGGCATGAACCTCTACGGCGGCCACCTGCCGGCGATCGAGGCCCTAATGGCCGACGCGATCGAAGCGGCCCGCAAGGTCGATCCGACGCGTCCGTTCACTGTGGGCGGCGCGGGCGACCTGAGCGGGCGCCTGGAGATCAACTGCCCGCACTACCCTGAGGGCGAGGTGGACTGGTATCCGGAGAACGCTTACACGCTCGACCGGCTGACGCCGAAGGTGAGCGGCTGGCCCTGGAAGCGGGACAAGCCCTGGATGCCGGGCGAGAGCCTCTACGCGGCGGAACTCGAACTCGGCTCCTACGCCCTCGGCGACGAGGCCTTCCGCAGCGCCGACGACGCCAAGCGCGCCAAAGCCCGCTTCGTGCGCATGTGCTACGGCGGGTTCCGCTGGGCCGGCATCGCGGGCTTCTTCCCGTGGGACAACCTCGCCCGGTACGAGGACGGGCGGCAGGTCTTCAGCGACCTGTGTGTCATCCCGCGCAAGCAGACGTACCGCCTGTACGGCGGCCGGCAGACCCAGGTCCTCGTGAAGGTGATGAACGACACCCTCAGCGATGCGCCCGTCACCTTCGAGTGGACCTACGACCTCGGCGGCAAGCGCATCGCCGGCGAGAAGCACACGTTGAGCATCAAGCCGGGCTTCGGCCAGGAGCAGACCCTCGCTATCACGCCCCCTGTCGTAACGGAGCGCCGCGAGGGCACGCTGACGCTGAAGGCGACGCAGCCGGGGGCGCAGGACTACGTGGACGCACGTTCGGTCCCCGCGATGCCGGAGGTGAAGGGACTCAAGGCGAAGGCACCCGTGCTCCTGCTCGATCGCTCCGGGCGCCTGGACGGCTTCCTCAGCGATGCTGGGGTCCAGAGAATCGCGTCACTCGCCGAAGCGCAGGGCAGGCGCGGCTTGTTGCTGATCGGCCCGGACACGCTGACCGCGGACGAGGCCGGCGGGCAGGACCTGCTGACCTTCGCGACACAGGGCGGGAGTGTCGTCGTATTGGAGCAAGAGAACCCCGTCGGCGGCGCCAACCTGCCTGCGCCCCTGACGAGCACCACCCACTACGGCGGGTACGCTCACCCCAAGGCCCTCGGAACGCCGCTGTTCGGCGATCTGGGCAAGGACGACCTCATCGACTGGGCGGGCGATCACCCAACCTACAAGAACGCCTACGAGAAGCCCCTCCAAGGGGGGCGGGCGCTGGCCGAGTGCGGGGAGTTGCTGAAGCTATCTCCGCTGATCGAGCTGCCGTGCGGCCGGGGCGTCATCCTGCTCTGCCAGCTTCGTGTGGGAGCCAAGCTGGGCCTCGACCCGGCGGCCGACGCGCTCCTGCGCAACCTGATCGAGGTCTACGCAGACTACAGGCCCGCGACGGGAGTCGTGGCGGTCTACGCTCCCGGCAACGCCCTCCTGACGCAGAAGGTCAAGGACACCGGCGTCCTGACAGCGGAGGCCGGCACCCTCGACCAGGCCCTCGACCCGAAGCAACATCGCGTTGCCGTCGTCCACGCCACGGCCCAGAACCTCGCGGCTCTGGACGCTGCGAGCGCAAAGGTGAGCGCCTTCACGGCGGCCGGCGGGTGGGTCATGCTGTGCGGCCTGGACCGCGACGGGATGGACGCGTTCAACGGGCTCGTGAAGGGGGACCACCTCCTGCGGCCCTCCCGCATCGAGCGCGTGACGCTGGAGAGCCCGAACTACGCGCTCGCCGCGACGCTGGGCAACCGCGACCTGTCGATGTACACGGCTGAGGCCATCGCCGCCTGGCGCGGGCAGTACTGGCAGTCGGGGGATGTGTACACCTACGTGATCGACGGCGCCGACATCGCGCCCTTCTGCCAGATGCCCGGCGGCCCGGAAGACCCGTTCGTCTATCAGCCCACCAAGGACGACAAGGACCCGTACAACTTCGTCAACGGGATGCTGAGCAGCGACTTCTGGCGCTACATCCGCCAGATCTGGGTGCCCGAAGCCGGCGCCGAGCCGCTCACGTTCACTCTCCGCCGACCCGAGACCATCGCTGAAGTGAGGGTCTGGAACAACGAGGCCTACTGGACCATCCAGGACCTCGAACTCATCTTCGATGGCGACGAGGCGACGAAGGTCGGTGCGGTGCTTCCGGACTCCGCCGATCCGACCACGGTGAAGCTCCCGCAGCCGCGGCGTGTGGAGCGCACGATCACGCTGCAGATCCGTTCCTGGCGCGAGCGCAGCGGCGTGCCTCAACGCCTGGTGGGCATCGACAACGTGCAGTTCCTTCGCGCCGAGCCGCCCAAGGGCGCCGTCTTCCTCGACAGCGTGGGCGGACTGGTCGCCTTCCCGCAGGGCAAGGGCGGCCTGTTCCTGAATCAGCTCAAGTTCATGGCCGACGAGCCGGTGAAGGCCAATGCCGAGAAGAAGCTGCGCATCCTGGGCGTGATCCTGCAGAACATGGGCGCGGGCTCGACCCGGTAGGCCCTGACAACGGAGGACGACCCTCGTGATCGCGACTCTGGGTCTCATGGGAGCACTGTGCCCGGCTCACGCGGCGGAGTACCGCGTGCCACTCATGGCGCACGCACCGACGATCGACGGACAGGTGCAGCCGGATGAGTGGCGGCTCTCGGCCGGCTTCGACGGGTTCGCCTTCAGCGGGCAGCTCGAACGCCGGCGGGTTCGCGCCTACGTGGGCGCGACCGAGAGCACGCTCTACTTCGCCTTCCGCTCGCAGCTCCCGGATGAAGGCGTGTTGGTGGCGCAGGTCGCGGTGGACACCGTGAAGATCGTGTATGACGACTCCGTCGAGGTCTGGATCGACCCCACGCCCGGCAGCGACCATGGGAGGACGTACCAGATGCTCGCGAACCCGGCGGGGCGCTGCGGCTGGGACGTCCACCCGCGCGGCAACGAGAAGGACGAGCCTGCCTGGCGCGGCGACTGGCAGGTCGCCAACGGCTTCCACGAGGGCGAGTGGCAGAGCGAGGTCGCGGTCCCCATCGCGGGAATCGCGCCCGGCCGAACCGCCGATCAGGGCGCGTGGGGAATCAACCTGTGCCGCAACTGGAAGAACCCGTGGGCGTTCAGCTCGACCGGCGGCGGCCCGTACGCGCCCGAGGGCATCCGCTTCACCTTCGCCAAGGACGCCCTCCCGATCCGCCACGAGACCTCTGGCGACCCGTTCCTCGGCGAGATCGATACGCAACTGCTCGTCACCAACCCGGGCGCCCAACCGGCGGAGGTGAAGGCTGACCTGAGGGTCACCCGCGACGTGATGCCCGAACTCGCGGCCTCCGAGACGCTGACGCTCGCGCCCGGCGAGACGAAGGCGGTTGCCCTGAAGACGAGCGACGCCTCGACCAAGCGCTTCACCCTCAACGCGCGCGTCATGTCAGCCGACGGCCAGACGGTCCTGTACGAGCGCTCCTACGCGTGGCAGCGCGGCGAGCCCTGGAAGTGGACGACCGCGAAGCCCGAAGTGCTGCCGATCGACTTCCAGTTTGGCTACTACCCGTACCTGAACCGAATGCGCGTGCTGGCGGACGTGTCGAACCTCAGCCCCGAGGCGAGACTGAGGCGTCTCGTGTGCACCATCCGCAAGAAGGGCGCCGCCGAACCGGTGAAGACCGTCGCCTTCGGGGAGTTCGTCAACGGTCGGCAGGAGCAGACCTTCGACCTGCCTCCTTTGAACGGGAGCTATGAGATCGCGATGCGCGCCGAGGGCGAGAACGTCCCGCCCGGGGAGCTGGTGAAGCCCTTCGAGCGCACGGTCTACGAGTGGGAACGCAAGGGCCTCGGCACGAGCGCCAAGGTCTACCCGCCATTCACCCCGATCCAGGTGCAGGGCAAGCGCGTCTCGACGGTGCTGCGTGAGCACACGATGAACGACCAGGGCCTTTGGGATCAGGTGACCGCCGCCGGCCAGCCGCTGCTGGCGCGCCCGATGAGCTTCGTCGCGCGGGTCGATGGACGAGACGTCACGCTGAAGAGCGGGCCGCTGCGCTTCACGAAGACCGAGGGCAACGAGGCCCTCGCCAAGACGACACTCAGCGGAGAGGGCCTGAGCGCGAGCGTGACGTGCACCTGGGACTATGACGGGATGATGCGAGTCGATCTGGAGCTGCAACCCAACCCCGGGCACAAGGTGGAAGGCCTGGTCCTCAGCATTCCCCTCCGTCGCGAGGAGGCAACGCTCTTCCACGCGATGGGCGACGGCATCCGCAACACGATCTACGAGGCCGTGCCGAAGCCCGGCGAGCGCTGGGACAGCACGAAGGTCGCGGTGAACGACCTGCCGCGCAACTTCTGCAGCTACCTCTTCGTCGGCACGCCGAAGCGCGGGTTGGCATGGTTCGCCGAGAACGACCGCGGCTGGTCGTGGGACCCGAGCACGCCGAATGCGGTCGTGGAGTCAGGCGAGGACGTGTCCCTGAGCGTCAGCCTCATCAACAAGCCCCTGGAGGTCACCGCGCCCCGCACGATCACCTTCGGCTTGCAGGCGGCGCCAGTGAAGCCGAGGCTGGGCGACTGGCGGTACCGGTGGGTTCGCGATCGGTACACGCTCCTGGGCACCGACATAAACTGGTTCGCCCTGGGCGACTGCGGGTCCGTGTATCCCGCACACAAGGACCTATACCTGTGGGAGATGCTCAAGCGTGGCAACGCGGAGCAGCTCTCGGACGAAGACGTGCAGAGGACCATCGACCGCGGGCGACCCTACTTCGAGCCCTACGGACCTGACCGTGTGGAGAGCTGGGAGCGCCATGTCCGCTACAACCTCCGCGCGCGCAATGGGATGAAGATGGTGCTGTACTACAACCGCGCGAGCTTCCAGTTGGCCGACGAGTTCCAGACCTTCCAGGACGAGTGGGGCATGACCGACTACCGTACGGTCGGCCCGGGCAACGGCATCTGGGAGATCAAGATCGTGCCCACCGATTCGTACATCGACCACGCGCTCCACTGGTACGGCAAGGCCTTCGACGTCGCCGGCAGTCAGGGCGTCTACTGGGACAACTGGTTCTTCGCGGGCTCCTACAACACGGTCACGACCGGCGCCTACCCGCGCCCCGACGGCTCTGTCGTGCCCTCGAGCGGCCTCTGGGGCCTCCGCGAGTTGGCCAAGCGCACGTTCCAGTACATGAGCGAGCGCGGCATGACGCCCATCACCATGGCCCACATGACCTCGACGGACATTCTCCCGCTCCTTTCCTTCTGCACCGTCCAGTACGATTGGGAGTGGAAGTACTCCGAGGGTGACGTACAGTACCGCTTCCCGCGCGAGTACATTCTGCTCGTCTCCAACGGCGAACTCGCCGGCACGTGGCCGGTGCTCCTCGGCGACCACGGGAACCTCGCCGACGACCCTTGGACCCAACGCACCTTCGCCGGCGTCTGCCTCGTGCACGAGCTGGACTGCTGGGGCCGCCAGGACGTGTGGGAGCCCCTGTTCAAGCCGATCCACCAGCTGCTCGACACGCCGGGCGTGGAGGTCTACCGCTGCTGGGACGAGCGCCCGCAGCCCGTCGTCGCGGACAGCCCGGACCTACCGACGATCGTCTACTCGCTGAAGGGCAAGCAGGCGCTCGTGGGAGTCACGAGCTACGCCGAGTCGGACGTCACCGCGAAGCTCACCATCGACCCGGTCGCGCTCGGGTTCGCGGGGACCTACATCGTGACCGATGTTGTGGGTGGCGAGACGCTGCCCGTGCAGGGCAACACGGTCTCCTTCCCGCTCAAGAAGCACGACGTCCGCGAGCTGCGGATCGCGCCGGAGGTGAGATGATGCCTGCCATACTTCTCGCCTTGGGGCTATCGGCCGCCGCCGACCCGGTCCGCACGACGCCGGCGTTCACCGAACTGGTGCCGACCGTCTCCCTGCCGCCCGCCTTCGAGGATAGGCTGATCTACTATCAGTCCTTCGACTCCCCGGATGGCGCGCCGGAGGTGAACGTAACCGGCGCCGTACCGAACGCGCTTGAACTCCAGCCGACCGGCTTCCGCGGACGCTGCGCCCTCGGCCCGCAGGACACCGGCCTGCACCTCAACAGCGAGGCCTTCTCGCCGCATCGGCCGTTCACCGCCTCCTTCTGGTGGGCGCTGAGCGAGGACGCGAAGATCGACGGGGTCTTCGGCCTGCTCCATCTCGCCGGCGCGCGCGGGTTCATCTCCCACTTCTCGCGCGGGAAGGGCGAGTGGTGCGCGCTCCAGCACCCTGTCGGCGTCCTGCAGGTCTACTACCTCGACGGGATCGCCAACGTGAACGGGATCTACGAGGGCGACCTCCTGAGCAAGCTCGATCTGCGCGCGGGCGTGTGGCACCACGCAGCCATCGTGATCCGCGGCGCGTCGCTGACGGAGGTCTACACCGATGGCGCCAAGGTCTTCGAGACCCGCAACAACGGGCGCGACTTCCTGCCCGAGGACCAGCTCCGCGACCTGCGCATCGGCAGCTTCTGGGGCACCCGCGCCTTCATCGACGAGGTCGCGATCTTCCAGCGCGCCCTCCTGCCCGAGGAGATTGCCGACTACGTGACGGCCCTGCGGCAGATGGCAGCGGTCGGCTACCCACAGTGAGGAGGTCCGCGGGATGGCAAACCTGTCGCGCCAGGCGCTGCTGATCACGCTCACGGTCTTCTCCACTCACAGCCTCGCCTGGGCCTGGGGTGTCGGCCATGATGACTCCTCGTGGCTGGCCGCGACGGTGTCACCTGAGCCGTTCGCGTCCCACCCCGACCTCTGCCTGTTCGCTGGGTACCCGGACGCGATGCAAGACCAGGCGGTGGGGCACGATCGGGACGGGTATCTGCGCCGGCTCTTCACGCTGGAGGCCATCGACGCTCTGCGCGCGGGGGACGTGCCCAAGGGGCTCTTCTTCGCCTCGGCCGCGACGCACTACCTCACCGACCGCGCCTGCATCGCCCATTCGGCAGCCTGGTACCACCGCCCGGGCGACGCTCGCAAGCGGCTCATCCCGAAGCGCTACGAGAGCCTCCAGGTGCCCTCCGAGACCACGGAAGTCTACTACGAGCACCTGAAGGGCACTGCCAAGGACACCGTGCTCCGCCTGCCCGAGCCCGGGTACGCCGCCGAAGTCTGGCGCAAGTACCAGGGGAGCACGAACGCGTACTTCGACTCGCTGCCAAGCGTGAAGCAGTACGTAGCGCCCGACCTCCTGCGCAAGCCCGTCGGCTGGACCTTCACCGACTTCGACGAGTACGCGCGGTGGTACGCAACCTTCATCGCGCTGGACATGCTCGACCCCGCCAGCCTTGGCACGCCCGAACTCCGCCTGCGCGACCCCGCGGGCGTGAAGGCGGTGTGCGTGGAGGAGCTGATCAACGGCGCGGCGCAGGACGCGGCGTTCTACGGCTACGTGGCGACTGCCATCAACACGCTAGTTGAGCCGAACCTCGGCGAGCTGCTCCCGGCGAACGACAAGCTGCTGACGCTTGCCGAAGATGACGCGCTGGTGCTGATCCCGGAGGAGGTCCATTGGCCCGTTGAGCGTGCGGCGCAGGTCCTCGGCATGGAGCTGCTGCGGGCCGCTCGGCGATCGGCCACGCTCAAGGGCGGGCCGCAGCCCGACAAGACAGTCGTGCAGTTCGTCCGCCGCGTTTCGGCAGATCAGCTCGCGGAGGCCCTGGCGCACCGCAGCGCGATCATCCTCTTGCCGCCTGATGCAGAGCCGTACGTGCAGGCTTTGAGGCTAGGGCCGCTCCCGCAGGGGAACGCCGGCAGCATCGTCGCGCGCTCAGCCGAGCCCAGTCACACGCACGTGATCCTGCGTGGCGCCACCGAACAGGAGACGCTCTACCTCGTCGACTACCTGCTCGACCTCGCCAACGCACCGTTGCACGGCCGCTGGCCGGTGGAGAGGGCCCTCGCGATCTACCGAGACGTCTGGGTCGGCTGGAAGCTGGTCCTCGATTTGCGCGGCATGTCCGGCCAGGCGGCCGTGGACTACGCCCGCAAGCTGCCCTACAGCCATGTGGCATCGCGCGACGAGGACACGCGTAGGTACACCGAGGCCTTCAGAGAGGGCATCCTCGGCAGCGCCAGTGAGGAGGACTGGTGGCAGTACTTCCTCCTCGAGACGCCGCTCCCTGACGGCACCCGTGTGCCGGACATGATCCAGATGGGCACCGACTACACGCAGCTGCTCGAACGCGTCCGGGAGTAGCGCCCGATCCCGCCCCCTGGCAAGAACCGTGCAACCTGCCGGGCATCGGCAGCGTCTATCAACGCGGGAACCGACGCCGCCTTCTGGGAGGGCTGAGGATGCGCAGGGGATTCACACTGATCGAGATCCTGGTGGTCATTGCGATCATCGCGATTCTGGCGGCAATCCTCTTCCCGGTGTTCTCGCGGGCGCGCGCCAAGGCGCGACAGGCCAACTGCGCGAGCAACCTCAAGCAGCTCGCCACCGCCATCGAGATGTACACGACGGACTATGATGAGATGATGCCCGGCGCGCCGAACGGCAACGGGGGCAACGGGGTCTACGGCGGCTGGGTCTGGTACGCGACCTTCGGGGTTCCCGGGCCAGGGTACTTCGACGTCACGCGAGGCGCGCTGCACCCCTACACGTGCAACACGCAGATCTACATCTGCCCGGACGACCATACCCGGAGCGGCTGCAGCTACGAGCTCAACGGCTACCTGCGCTGGGGCTCGGTCGCGCTGATCCCCATGCCGGCCGACACCCTCCTGCTCATCCCCGAGGACGACCACGGCACCGCCAACGACGGCTACTTCGACGTTCCCGCGGGCGACTGGCCGAACCGCCGCCACAACAACGGCGTCAACGCCGCCTTCGCGGACGGCCACGTCAAGTGGAACCCCTGGGACCGCGACAAGGTCCACGCCGCCTGTTGGCCCTGAGCGGCGGGAGCGCGGGGCCCCAGCAGGCATCCTCCTCCGAGGCGGCGAACAGCGCGCAGTGTTGTGGACCATCATCGAAGGGAGAGCCCCTCGTGCGTCACCCTCTTGTGCTTGGCCTGAGCGTGCTTGCCATTGCGTTGATCGTGTCCTGCGCCCCCAAGGAGGGGGCGAAGGAGGCTGCGGGCAGCGGGCAGGCGCAGACGGCTGCACAGACCCCGGCCCCGGAGGCCCCACCGAGTGGCGCCGGACAGGGGAGCCCGATGACGGGGGGCGCCGATTGGCCCCGGTTCCGGGGACCGAACGGCGATGGGATCTCAACGGAAACGGGGATCAACAAGGACTGGACAAGCCGGCCGCCACAGGCCCTGTGGCAGACGAGCCTCAGCGATGACGGCTTTGCGGGCCCTTGCGTCGCGGACGGGAAGGTGTTCATCATCGACCACCAGGGCCAGGAGGATGTGGTCCGGGCCATCGACTTGGCCGGGGGACAGGATGTGTGGTCCTTCCGCTACGCCGACCCCGGTGGCGCCAACTACGGCTACGCCCACTCGACCCCCTGCTACGACGAGGGGCGGGTGTTCACGGTAGGGCGCACCGGGCAGCTGAACGCCATCAACGCCGCCGATGGCACGTCGCTGTGGTCGAAGGACTTCCGCAACGACTTCGGAGGGAGCCCCCCGGGGTGGAACTACGCGGCCTCACCGGTGGTGGACGGCGACCGTCTCGTCGTGCTTCCGGGCGGGCCGGACGCCAACGTGGCGGTGCTGAACAAGGCAACCGGCGAGACGATCTGGAAGGGGGGCGGGACGTTCGCCGCCGGTCACGCGACCCCCACCATCGCGACGATCGACGGGGTCAAGCAGTACATCGTGTTCGCCGGCAAGGCGCTGACGGGCGTGAAGGCCGACAACGGGCAGCTGCTGTGGCAGGTGCCGTGGGAGAACGCGTGCAGCGTAAACGCGGCGATGCCCCTCGTCATCGACGACCGCGTGTTCGCGACGAGCAACTACAACTTCGGCTGCGGCCTGTTCCACGTCGGTCGGAGCAGCGCGCAGAAGGTCTGGTTCAACATGGAGATGCACTCCCACTTCAGCTCGCCGGTGCTCTACAAGGGCCACATCTTCGGGACCACCGATCCCGGCGACCTCGTCTGTCTGGCCCCGGGCAGCGGGAAGGCGGTCTGGCGCCAGAGCGGCTTCGAGAAGGGCGGCCTGGTCCTCGTGGATGGCGTCATCATCGCCTTCAACGGGGGGAATGGCGACCTCGTCATGGTGGCGGCTTCCCCGGACTCCTACCAGGAACTCGGTCGGTTCCAGCCCCTTGGCGGACAGAGCTGGACGGCGCCGGTTGTGGCGCAGGGCCGCCTGCTCGTCCGCAACAAGCAGACCCTGGCCTGTCTGGACCTGAAGTAGACGCCGAGGGCCGGACGTTCCTCCAGGCCGCTCGGGGCCCTCGCCGGGAACCGGTCGCCGAAGCGCGCGTGTTCTTGCCGTAAGCTCGCGCACCTCGGTCGGGGAGGAGGAGGTCCCTTGGACGTAGTCCTGCTGTCGCGCCTGCAGTTTGCCGCCGCGACGTACTTCCACTTCCTGTTCGTGCCGGTGACGCTAGGCCTGTCGGTCCTCATCGCGATCATGGAGACGCTGTACGTCCGCCGGCGCGATGAGGAGTACCGGCGGATGGCGAAGTTCTGGGGCAAGCTGTTCCTCATCAACTTCGCCGTCGGGATCGTCACCGGCATCACGCTGGAGTTCCAGTTCGGGACGAACTGGTCGCGCTACTCCGAGTATGTGGGCGACGTCTTCGGGTCCCTGCTCGCGATTGAGGCGACGGCGGCGTTCTTCCTGGAGTCTACGTTCATCGGCGTGTGGGTGTTCGGGTGGCAGAAGCTCTCCCCGAAGGCTCACGCCATCGTGATGTGGCTCGTCGCCGGAGCCGCGAACCTCTCGGCGATCTGGATTCTCACCGCCAACGCGTGGATGCAGCACCCCGTGGGTTACGAGATCCGCAACGGCCGGGCCGAGCTGACGGACTTCATGGCGGTGCTGACGAATCCCACGGGCCTGCTGACCATCGCCCACACGGTTACGGCGGCGTACATCGTCGCCGCGTTCTTCGTGATGGGCATCAGCGCCTATCACCTCCTGCGGAAGCAGCACACGGAGTTCTTCGGCAAGTCCTTCCGCCTCGCGCTGACCTTCGGGCTCGTCTTCTCGTTCGTTGCCGTGGTGGAAGGGCACATGCACGGCGCGGACCTCGCGAAGGTGCAGCCGACGAAGCTCGCGGCCATGGAGACCCACTGGGAGACGCAGACGAACGCGCCGATCTACCTGTTCGCCCTGCCGGACGAGCAGAACGCACGCAACCGCCTGCAGTTCGTGGCGATTCCCGGCGCCCTGAGCATGCTGGCCTACCACTCGCCGAGCGCCGAGGTGAAGGGGCTGGCCGACTTCCCGGCAGAGGATCGCCCGCCGGTCCTGGTGACGTACGCCTCGTTCCGGCTGATGGTGGCCCTGGGGTTCCTGTTCTGCGCGCTGACCGCGCTGGGCTTCCTGCTGCGCAAGCGGCTGGAGAGCACTCCCTGGTTCCTGAAGATCATGCTCCTGGCGATCCCGCTGCCGTACATCGCCTGCACGCTCGGCTGGACGGTCACCGAGGTCGGCCGGCAGCCCTGGATCGTCTACAACGTCATGCGCACCAGCGACGCGGCCTCGCCCATCAACCCGCAGCAGGTCGCGGTGACCCTCGTGGCCTTCGTGATCGTGTATGGTCTCCTGGGGTTGTTGGGGTTCGGGCTGATGGCGAAGGCAGCCAAGGCCGGCCCATCGGAGGCCGACGGGGATGACGCCGCCGAGAGGGGAGGGGAGACAGCATGATGCTGGAGTCCATCTGGTTCTTCCTGTGGGGACTGCTGTGGGCCGTGTACTTCGTGACCGATGGCTTCGACCTCGGCATCGGGATGCTGCTTCCCTTCCTGGGCAAGGACGAGGGCAAGCGCCGGGCGATGTACAATGCCACCGGGCCCTTCTGGGATGGGAATGAGGTCTGGCTGATCACGGCGGGCGGGGTGACGTTTGCCGCCTTCCCGAAGGTCTACGCGGTCATGTTCAGCTCGCTGTACGCGCCGCTGATGCTCATCCTGTTCGCGCTGATCGTGCGCGGCGTGTCCTGGGAATTCCGCGGGCACATCGACGACCCGCGCTGGCGGAAGCTCTGGGATGGTTGCCACTTCGTCGGCAGCCTCCTGCCCGCGCTGTTGCTCGGTGTGGCCTTCGCGAACATCTTCCGGGGCCTGCCGATGGACGCCACCGGCTACCACGGCACGCTGGTCTCGCTGCTGAACCCGTACGGCCTGGCCGGAGGCGTGCTGTTCGTGGTGCTGTTCCTGCTGCACGGCGCGACGTGGCTGGCCGCCAAGACCGAGGGCGACCTGCACGAGCGCGCGGGCTCCTTGGCGAAGGCCCTGTGGGTGCCCGTGCTGACCGTGGCGGTGCTGTTCCTGGTCGGCAGCTGGCTCGACACGCCGCTGTACCGCAACTACCTGCGCCACCCGGCGCTGTTCCTCGTGGTGCTGGTGACGGTTGCAGCCCTGCTGGGGACGCGCGTGTTCCTGGGGAAGGCCGCCTACTGGAAGGCGTGGGCCGCGTCGGCCGTGACCATCGCCGGGGCCACGTTCTTCGGCGTGATCGGCTTGTACCCCAACATGTTCCCGTCGCGGCTCGACCCCGCCGCCAGCCTGAGCGCCTTCAACGCGTCGAGTTCGCCGATGACGCTCACCATCATGCTCGTGGTAGTCGCCATCTTCGTCCCGATCGTGTTGGGCTACCAGGCCTGGGTCTACAAGACCTTCAGCCACAAGGTCGATCCGGAGAATCTGACCGCGGGAGAGGTGTACTGAACACCGGGGGACATCGTTGGGACACCCGGGGACACCATTCGATGGTGTCCCCCGGTGTTCTCACGAGGGCGCATCGGCGTAGTAGCCGTCGGGGGCGGGGCGCGCGTCCTCCCGCCACCAGCGTCTCACCACCCAGGCTTCGGTGTGCGCCTCTACGTCGGCAGGCAGCCACGCATGCACGGCCACGGCCAGGGACTGCGAGGTCCACTCCTGGCTGAGCCGCAACCAGTACACGATCCACGAGCAGCCGGCCTTCTGCGTATTCCCAAACTGCCGTGCGTCGGGCACTGGCACGAGTTGCACGTTCCGTTCTCCGATGCGCGCCCGCACCTGGGCGATCTCCGCGACCACCGGCGAGTAGCGCCACTCCTCGTCCTCCCGGCGGAGTCGCAACACCACCGCCAGGATTGGTTGCGGGCCGGCGAGGTAGGGCAGGCAAGCCTCGAAGCTGTACGCCCGCTGAGTGAAGCCCTGCGCCGCGAGACGAGCAGCGTCCACGAACTCAACGCTGAGTTGGGGGATAGGGGACACGGTGCGCAGCGAGAGGGCAACGCCAAGGTCGGCCGCCTCGCGGTCGCCTAACTGCCGCCGAGGTAGGGCTTTCGCTCGCGCGCGGGCGGGCTTCACCTCCAGCATCAACACCTCGAACGGACGCAGCCACAGCTCCACGACGTCCCCTGCGCGATACGGGGAGCCGTCCTCCCGCAGAACCTGCTGGCGTTCCGGGAAGAGCGCCGTAGGCACGAGCGGTGTCCCCGCCTTGGCCTCTAGGCCGAGCGTCTCGTTCAGCGCCAGAGCGATCCGGCGCGAGGCGAAGTGCGCGTTGTTCACAAACAGGAACCCGCGCGAGCCCCGGCAGTGCGCGTAACCGTACACCTCGTTGCGCCAGGGGTCGCCGAGGATCGTGCGGCGGTTCAGGAAGAGGTCCTCATTCTTGCGCGCGAGTGAGCCGATCCAGGCCAGGAAGCGCACGTCGTCCTCGTCCAGCAGGTACACGTCCCCCCACAGGTTCGGGAAGAGCAGGCTGCCCCGACCCAGGTCCATGACCAGGGCCTCACGCCAGCGCCGCTTGCCCATGAAGTTGCCCCAGCGGGTATCAGCCAGCCAGACGCCCAGGCTGTCCTTCACGAGCGGCGGGATGGTGCGCGCGTGCTGGGCGTTCTGGTCCTGCGCGAGGGTCACGGAGTCGCGGTAGTGCAGCGTCGGGAAGGCGCTGGTGCCGGAGCCCTCCATGTGCAGGCCGGATTCGAAGATCGAGTCACCGTGCAGCGCCCAGAACGGCGACCGCAAGCCCCAGTACCACATTACGAAGACATCCGGCGCCTCGGCGCGCGCGGCATCGGCGAGGTCGATGAGCCGCTCAAACATGCGCTCTGTCGAGTACTTCCCCGGGAGATGGTCGTGTGCGGGGTTGTCGCAGACGTAGTTACCGCCATCCAGCTTGACGAACCGCACGCCGTTCTCGCGAATATGATGGAGCACCGCGTTCTTGAGCAGGTCCGCATAGGGGTCGCAGGCCAGGCAGAATGACCCAGAGCAGTGCGCCTTCGCGGGACACCCGTTCAGGTAGCCCATCGCCGGACCCTCCTGGCCGGCCCAGGCGGGCGGGTAGTCCCAACAGGACTCAGCGCCCCAGCTCACGGCAAACCAGAGCCCGAACTTCATCCCCAGTTCCTTCACGCGCTCGATGACCGCCTGCGGGCCATTGGGGTAGCAGGTCGGCCGGAAGCGCGTCAGGTCGGAGCTGGGGTCCACCCACCCCGTGTCGAGCGTGAAGTAGTCGAACCGCACGCCCTTCCGCTGCCACTCGGCAAGCCGGTCGAGGACGTGGAGCGTCTCCTCATCGTCGAGGGTCGGGCACGGTCCCCACTGGTTGTTGATCCCGAAGGGCGTGTAGACCGACAGCACGCGCTTCGGTCGCTGGCAACGGTCCTGGATGCATCGGAGGAAGTGCGCAAGCGCGCGGCCCGACTCAGCGACGCTGATGGCGGCGGTCTGGCTCGTCAGCCGGCCACCTGGCGGCAGGACGCACCCGGGGAAGTGCGCGAGGGTCACGCGACCATCCACCGCGCGGTTCTCACCCGATGGGTACTCCACGGCGGCGAAGGCCTCGTCTGCGATGAAGAGCGGCTGGCCTTGACCACCGCCCGAGGTCGGCGCCTCGCAGCCGAAGTTGTCCAGCTCGGTGTCGAGGATCAACCGGGTCTCGGCGCCTGCGTTGTGGACCTCCACCCACTTGCGGCGGCTCGGACCGTCCAACTCGTAATGGAGGCGCACCTCCAGCCCCGTCGATAGGCTGACCAGGTCGAAGGTCGCACGTCCGGCGTCCGCCTCAACGACGCGGCGAACCTCGAAGTCAGCCACGCGCGTGAGTGGCTCCTGCAGTCGGTCGGGGGCAGAGGACAGGACGAGGGCCAGTTCGGAGCTGTCCTGCAGCGGGAAGGCGTGCCCCGTGAGCCAGTTGTCCAGCATCCGGGCCTGCAGCCGACCATCCGACCAGTCGAGTTGCCAGGCGATGTGCTCGTTCGAGAGCATGGTGTGATCCCTTGGGCCACAGCACTCACGCGTGAACCGCGCGTGCCACTTCGACCTGGTCGCCGATCCCATACTGCCAGAGAGAGACGACCTTGCCGACGTACTCCTCGCCGGTGCCGTTGGCGAGATGGAGGACGACGGGGTCCGTGTTGGCGATCCCGAGCACCGGGCGTGCGCCGTCGCCCTCGCCGAGCCAGGCTCCATGGTAGAAGTCGTTCGGTCCGTCGATTAGGTCACCGGCGTCGTTCACATGGCCGGTGGTGAAGGGTGTGCGGAAGGGCACTGTTAGGCGGCCGTTCGTTGCGGCGGTGACGGGGAAGCGCGCGAGGAGCGCCGTCTGGTCGAGCGTCAGACGCGGGCGCGGGCCGTCCGGCGCGACGGCGACGATCCGGTACATCGCGCTCCGCATGTCGTTGAAGATGCGGATCGCCCGGCCAGGCGCGAAGTCCTCGGCAGTCAGTCGGTTGCCCTCGATGACGATCTCCTGTTTCTGGTAGTCGAGAGCTGCGATGCGACCAGCCGCATAGCCGGGCTCTGTGCCGCCGATCCGGACGTTGCGGATGACTTGGTCGCCGGCGCGCATGAGGACGTGTACACCGAGAGGCCGAGGCTCCGTCGTGCGGCTCGGTCCGGGAGGGAGGGTGAGGGTGACCTCATCGACGCCCTCCGGGCGCGTGACCTCAATCCCGATGGGGTCCCTGGAGATCAGCCTCACCGCGGTCACCGTCGGCGTGTTCTGGTACGAGTCGAGGACGGTCAGGAAGTGAGTGGGCGCGCCGCCCTCGACCTGCCGCCGGACGAAGAGGTAGTCGAGCTTGTCCTCAACCCAGACCGGCGAGCGCCCCCTGCCCATGGTCGCCTCGACCGGACCATCGACGGGGATCACGTGCAGCGCGAGCGCATCCCCCTCGGGCAAGCCCGAGCGCCAGGTCCAGGTTGCCGGATGGTCGAGCGGCGCGCGCCGGACCTCCGTGATGAAGCTCGGGGTGTTGCCCTGCGGGTACTCGTGGCCCCAACGGTCCGTGTACGCGCCGAACTCCGGCACGTCCGGGCCGGCGAGGGTGCCGGTCGGCTGGGCCTGCCAATCGAGAGCAGGCGCCTCGGGCGGGACGTACATCCCGTGCCAGCTCTGGTCGTGCTGCTCGCCGCCGGTGACGGAGAACAGGTCCACCACGTAGAACCGATCCGCGTCCACCTCCACCATCACGACCGTGCGCTCGTACAGGTCACACGGCAGTTCAGCATCCTTCCCGAGCTTCGTTCCCTCCAGGTAGGGGTTGTGGTAGGCGCTCATCACGTGAACGCCGTCCGTCGAGGCGAACAGGCGACAGCCATTCTCGAAGAAGCGGTCCGAGAACGGACGCTCGTTCACGGTAACCGTGTTGTGCGCCATGTTCGCCGCATCCCACGTCGTACGGTACTCCCATGTGCGCGGGTAGCCGAGGTCCGGCAGCAGCTCCACTCCCCGCGCGAATAGCCAGAGCGTGAGCTGGTCGTTCTGCCGATGGCCGATGGTGGACGTGTAGTTCAGTACGGCCGCCCGGTTCCGCGGCCACTCACCTGCCTCGATGATCGCGACGCCGTAGCCGTCGAGCAACCGGTCGGAGCGCTCGATCTTGGAGGCCGGATCGTCAAGCGCGGCGCGCAGAGCCTCCTCGGAGTACGGCTCCCAGAGGCTCCCGCCGGGCAGGTCGCCCGCATAGGTGGTCGCGGCGCGCGCGAAGCGCGGGTCACCGTACTTGCGGAACGCGAACAGGTTCTCCTGGCCGACGTACGAGTAGCGCCGCCAGCGGTCGAGCATCCGCTCGGGCTTCCGGAGGTCGCACGCGTCGCCGATGGGCGGCAGGTAGCGGTCGAGGATCTGCAGGTTGATGAAGTGGTCGAACAGCGCGCGCGCCTTCGGCTCGGCGAAGATGTCGGGGTAACGGTCGGTGGGGAAGAGGTCGGGGTGCTTCGCGCGGATCGCCTCCATCCACTCTGCGACGCGGATGAAGTCGAGCTTGATCGTGTTGTACCCCGGGCTCTCGTGGCCGCCGCCGTCGCGCGTGAGGCCGTTGGCCAGGATGTAGGCCGTGCCGCCGATTCCCTGGTACGCATACTCGACCATGTCCGTGCTGTTAGGGTGCTTGTCTCCGTAGTCGTCGGCCACCAGCGCCAGCGCGAGCGCGCAGGCCTGGTGATGGCCCTCGTTGCCGTGGATCATCCCCTTCTGCACGCCCACCATCCCGGCGCGCAGGATGTAGTCCTCGATGTACTCCCGCAGATCGGCGCCGCTCTGGACGGGCATCCCATTGCCTTTGACGAACGCGAGAACCTCGGGGTCATCGAAGCCGTCATACAGGCCGTCATACGCAACCGCGATTCGCTCCAGCAGGAAGCACTCCCAGATGAGGTCGGAGATCATCCCGCCGTTCTTCCAGGTGTAGTGCGGGTGGTAGCCGCCCTTGAGGTAGGTGAGGGCGGTGCGGTCCTCCAGATCGGGGAACGAGGTGCCCTGCCAGCCGTAGTTCGGGTACTGGGTCGCCAGCCGCGCGAGAAGCACGCACCCCTTGTGCGCGTACTTCGGGTCCCCCGTCAGCAGGTATGCCTGCGAGAGCGAGGTCAGCGTCGGCACGACCACCGACCCGTACACCATGTGCGCGTACTCAGTCAGGAAGTGGTAACGCTCCCTGTTGTGAACACAGCCGGAGCCATCGTCGGGGAAGTCGCCGGAGGCCAGGTCGCCCAGGTCGTAGCGGTTGCTCGGGTACCACTCCTTGCCGACCGGGCACTGCACCTGATAGGGGTGCCCGATCGGGTCGATCCGCCACGGGTTGAACGGGCTGAAGCGCTTCACCTCCGCGCCGTGGACGGGGCACATGGCCGTCGGGTCCTTCCCGACGTCGTAGGCGCGGTCGATCTTCGTGGTCGGCTGCAGGAGCCACAGAAAGTCGTCGCTCTGCGCCGCGAACGCCTCGGCCGACGTGTAGATGGGCCCGATGTAGTAGCGAATCTCGTCGCCTGACTTGAGGATGTGATTCAGCAGGCCCTGTGCCCACGGGTAGCGTGCGACGTTGTCCTTGGCGACCGCGACCCGCTCGTCGGTGTAGTACGTGCGGCCCGTCTTCGCACAGGCGACGGCGCACAGGCTGAGGAGGAGCATCGATCCGATGAGGTCCCTGGTCATTGGTGCCTCCGAGAGGTCGGCGGTGTGGCGGCCGGCGTAGCGGTCGGGCACCGCTCAGCCGCCTCCTTCGCCTCGTGTTTCCCCGGGCCTCCTGGCGGCCGGGCCGCGCGGCCTGGAGGGAGGATGCGCCCCGCTCGCGAACTGCCTCGACATCGCGAAGGACCGGGGAATCGCCGGTGTGTGAGGTGACTGAGATGCCGAGGGTCTCGGCTCTGCTTGTCGCGCTCTCCCTCGCCTGCCTCCCGCCGCTGCTCGCCGTCGGACAGCTGCCGCCGGAGGTAGACGAAAACGCGCTGGTGACGCTGAACGACGAGTTGCGTGGGGACCCGACGGCCCTGGAACAGGCGCTGCGCGGGCGGTTGGTGGCGGCGCAGGATGACGCGGCCCGCGTCACCTGGACGACCGGCCTGGTGCGGCTCCTCCTGCGGGCCGACGGCCGGGCGGATGCCGCCATCGAAGCCCTCCTTGCCGCCGAGGCGTGGGCGTCGGCCGAGACGATGGACTACATCATCCGGGAGGCGTACGGCCCGTGGCTGGGTGCGGAGCGCACGAAGAAGGTGCTGCAGGCCACCGCGAAGGCGCTGGAGCAGCACCCCGCGAGCCGAGTCCTGTGGGTCTCGGCGGGCCGCGTGAAGGGGCTGGGCGGCGACGATGACGGCGCTCTGGAGGCCTGGACCAGGGCGCAGGCCATCGCCTCGACCCCCTACGGCCTCCGAGGCCTCTCGCGTACGTACCGGCAGTTGGGGAAGTGGGAGGACGCGGTTGCGACGGCGCGCACGATCCCCGACCTCACGGTCACCGAGCAGTCGCAGTACGTGGCAGAGCCGCTGCAGAAGCTCGGACGAGCGGATGAGATCGTGAGCCTCGCCGATGAGCTGGCGGCACGGACGGACCTCACGTGCCTAGACTTGCGGTCGCTCAGCGCCACCTACTTCATGGCCAACCGGTTCGACCGCACCGAGGAGTGCCTGCTCAAAGCTGTCGATCTGGCCGGGGAGAACATCGGAGAGGCGGCGAAGGCACGCTACTCCCTGGGCTCCCTGTTCGAGGCCAAAGGGGATCCGCTGGCGACTCGCGAGCAGTACCTCCTCTCGGCGGAAGCGGGCCTGGACAATGCGCAGCACTGGGTCGCGCGGCATCTGGTGGACTGGCTGAGCGACCCGGCTGCCGTGGACCGGATGCTGAAGGCTGGCGTCATTCCCGGCGTGGCGGGCGGCGTGTACGGGGTGAGTCCAAGCTGGTTCGACGACCTGCCGGGCCTGCCGGACGAGGTGCGGACCGTTGTGAATGCGGCTGAGACGGCCCAGAAGCTGCCTGACCTGATCGCTGCCGTGGGCGATGGCCTGGGGCGCAACCCAGGTTCGCTCCCGCACCTCGCCGTACTCGTCGCAGCGCGCTACCGCAGCAACGACCTCGCCGGCGCTGCGGAGGCCGCCCGACTGCTGAATGAGGCAGACCCGGATGAGTGGTCGGCGCACCGCGTGGGCGTGCTGTACCAGCGGGCCGGAGACCACGCCCGGGCGGCGGAGTACTTCGCGCAGGCACAGCCGCCGATTGAGCCGCAGGCCTTCCGCTGGATGGGCCTGTGCTACGCTGCCTTGGGCCAAACGGACCGGATCGAGGAGATCGCGGCCGCGCTTCGCGCTGAGGGAGGCGACGAGTACCAGGCCCACGCCGAGGGGCTGCTGCGCTTCGGGGCGGGTCAGTGGGAGCAGGCCATCCCGCTTCTGCAGAAGGCGCCGCTGCGGGCGCCCTACGGTCCGCGCCGGGAGTTGGCGCAGGCCTATGCCAACAGCGGGCAGACCCAGGCGGCCATCGAGGCATACAGAGACTGCCTGCGGGGCGGCAGTGGCCGTACGTGGACCGACGACATGACGGCGCTGGTTGGTCTGCTGCGCGACGGCAAGGCACCGGGGGGGTACCTGCCGGACGTGGCAGGGGTCCTGCGCGAGCACCGCCCATCGGGGGAGGGGCTGCTTGCCGGGTTCTGGCGAGACCTCGTTACCTCGGAGGAGGCAGCGGGTCGCCTGTCGGCCCTTATCGAGGCCCTGAAGGCCGAGACGACGGCCCATGCCGACGATGGCGCGGTGTGGGCCGTGCTGGGCCTCGCACAGACGAAGGCGAGCGACTACGAAGCGGCCGTAGCCAGCTTCGATACGGGGGCGCAACACGGGGCGCGTTGGTGGTTCCCCGAGGAGAGCAAGCTGGCCAGTGACAAGAAGCGCGAGAACTCGCCCGCTGCCCGGGCCCAAGAGGCCTGGCAGGACTACCAGCGGAACTTCCGGCCGGCACTGCAAGGGGGCGACTGGGATCGCGCGGCAGAGATCGCCTGTAACCTGCTGGCAGGGTTCTCAGGGGGGCAGATCGATCAGCGCGACCAGATGCTCCTGAGCCTGGCGATGAATGCGAAGGCCGCGAAGCCGTACGATGCCTTCATCGCCGCCGTCGGCATCCGCGCCGAACAGAGCCCTGATGACCCCGTTCCGACCCTCTTCCTGGCGCACTGCTACTACCAGAACAAGCAGCACGACAAGGCGGTGGAGACGCTCACGGAGGCGGAAAAGCTGTTCGAGAAGGACTGCGGCGCGTGGGTGCTTCTGGGGCGGGCGCAGCAGAAGCTCGGCCACGGGGCCGACGCAGCCGAGGCGTGGCGCAAGGCGCTGGACCTGGCGACCACCGACGAGGCGCGCAGCAGTATTCAGAAGCTGCTCGATGAAGCGAAAGCGCAGGGCTTCTGAGCGGACGTGAATCCACTGGGAGACGATAGGCCGATGACCACGCACTCCGAAGCCACGGGGCTCACCCGCCGTCGGTTCCTGAGTACCTCCGGGAAGGCGCTGCTTGGCACGGGCGCCGGGTTGCTGGTTCTGTCCGAGCGAGCGAAAGGCGCGAACGACCGCGTGGTGGTTGGCCACATCGGCGTAGGCGGCATGGGCAACGGGCATGTTGGCTGGTTCGCGGGAATGCCCGACGTCGATACCGCCGCAATCTGCGACGTGGACCAGAACCGCTGCCGCGATACGCTGAAGCGGCTGCAGGGGATGCGGCCCGAGACCAAGGCGGAAGCCTACCACGACTTCCGCCGCGTGCTGGAGCGGACCGACATCGACGCGATCAGTTGCGCGACGCCCGACCACTGGCACGCGCTGGCGACGATCCTGGCGTTCCAGTCAGGCAAGGACGTCTACTCCGAGAAGCCGCTCTCGCACAGCCTCCGCGAGGGGCAGGCGATGCTCGCCAACGGAAGACGCTACGGGCGGGTGTTCCAGCTCGGGACGCAAATCCACGCGGGAGACAACTACCACCGAGTGGTTGAGCTGGTCCGGTCGGGCGTCCTGGGCAGGATCCACACGGTCCGCATCTGGAAGAACGGCGGCACGGGCGACATGGGCTACCCGCCGGAGACCGAGCCGCCGGCGGACCTGGACTACGGCATGTGGCTTGGGCCGGCGCCGTGGCATCCGTACGTCGCCCAGCGCTGCCACTTCAACTTCCGCTACTTCTGGGACTACTCCGGAGGCGACTACGCGGACTTCTGGTGCCACATCGCGGACATCTTCTTCTGGTCGATGAACCCGGGTCAGCCGAAGACCATTGAGGCGCGCGGGGAGTCACCCAACGGCATCGCCGACACCCCGGCCTGGATCGACGTGGACTACGAGTTCCCCGACCTGAAGGTCTACTGGACCACCCGCACCCCGGACGTGCCCGGCGCGGCGGGCAAGGGGATCGGCTGCCAGTTCGAGGGGGAGAAGGGCTCGCTGGCCTGTGACTACGGCTCGCGGGTCATCTTCCTCGACGGCAAGCAGATGGACGACATCCCCGATGTGCCGATCACCCTCCCGCGCTCGCCCGGCCACCCGCAGGACTTCGTGCGGTGCGTGAAGTCGCGCGAGCTGACGGAGAGCAACCTGGCCTATGTGCGCGAGATGACCATCCCGATGCACTTGGGCTGCATCTCCTTCCGGCTGAAGCGCAAGCTGACCTGGGACGCGAAGAAGGAGCAAGTCGTCGGCGACGACGCGGCCAACGCACTGCTCAGCCGGCCATATCGCGCGCCGTGGTACCTGCCGCTCTGAGGAGGAAGCCATGCGGACAACGCGTCTTGCGGTGATCATGCTCTGCGGCTTGGCGAGCGGCCTCCTGGCGCAGGCCGACAGCCCGGAGGCAGTCGTTCAGGCGCTGATGTCGGACGACGCGGCCACGCGCAAGGCCGCCGAGGCCGACGCCGTCCGCCTCGGAGCGCCGATGGTGGCGCCACTCTGTGACCTCATGGCCAAGGGCGACTCCAAGTCCGTGACCGTGGCGGAGAAAGCCCTCTTTGCCATTGTAGCCGACGCGTCGCGGCCCGGCATGGAGCCGCTGCGGCAGGCCATGTCTCGCACCCTGGCCGAGCAGGTAGCGACCGCCAGGTCTGACCGAGCGCGTTCGCAGGCAACGCTGCTGCTGGGGGTTTGTGGTCGCAGCGAGGCTCTGCCGGCTCTGGCGAAGGCGCTCACCGAGCCCGGCACGTTCGACGCCGCGGTCAGCGCCTTGCAGCGGCTGGCGGCCAAGGGAGCGACGCGGACACTGGCGGCTGCCGTGGCCACGGCGTCCGCAGAACGCCGTCCCGCGCTGCTGCTGGCCCTGGGGGCGAGGCGTGACGCCGAGGCCCTGAAGACGCTGACGCCCTTCGTGAGAGGGCCCGACGGGCCGGCGCGCATTGCCGCGGTCAGGGCGCTCGGGCTTATCGGTTCGTCTCGCTCCGCCGGCCCGCTGAAGGCGGCCATGTCGAAGGGTGACCCTGAGACGCAAGATGCCGCCCTTGCGGCCCTGCTCGCCGTCGCCGACCGCCAGCGGCTCGCGAAGCCAAGAGTGGCCCACGCCCTCTATGGCTTCGTGAAGGACCAGGCGAAGACGGACGGCCAGCGCCAGGCGGCGCAGCTTGGCCTCGAGGCGACCAAGGGCCCTACCACGGGCCTTGTCGCGCGCGAGACCACCCTGAGAGCTCACATTGACCACATCCGGTGGGGTATCGTCTGGTTCCGGACGCAGTGTGGCGACTACCCGAGGAGACTGGCGGATCTGGTGGCCGTGCGCGCGCCCACCCGCGGCGGCAATGGGAGGCCGATCCCCAGCGCGGACTTCCGCGGCCCCTACATGACAACCGCGACGGGTCGGCTGCCGGAGAACCCGCTGACAGGCGGCAACGTCGAGGGAGTGGACTGGCTCTACGAGAAGACCACGGGCATCGTGAGAGCGAAGCCCGGCATCGCGAGCGATCTCACCGACTACGCAACATGGTAGCTGCCCGCTCACGCAGGGGGTCCCTATCAGGACGGCCGGCATGGTCTGAGGCTGGCGGCCACTCTTGACGTGTCGGGCGGCGGGAGGTAGGGTATACCAAAGAGGCGCCGCCACTCCGCGCAACTACGCACGCGGCCCCCGGTGGGCATGATGGCCAAGACCGCCACACCCGAGACAGCCGAAACGCTAGCCCAGGACGCCAAGGAAGCCAGACTCGCCGCGATCCGGGCCAAGCTGGACGCCTACGCCGATCTGGAACTCCCGCCGGACTTGCAGGAGTGGCTGGACCGGTTTGCCGGGCGCTTCCACGTCAGCTTCCCCTTCAACGCCGACACGTACTTCGACCGGGACCGCGACCTCTATGACCGCGACGAGTGAGCGACGCAGGACGGACTGGCCCCCGCGCATCTTCCTCGACACGAACTTCATCGTGAACGTAGTCTTCCAGCCGGGCGAACTGCACGCCCCGGCGCTCACGCTCCTCCAGCGGCTGCTCTACAGCGCACGCCTGGGCGATGTCCAACTGTACCTGTCGCCTCTGGTGCTCGACGAGGTGTGGTGGAAGCTGGCCGAGGTCCTGTATGACGAGGCCCATGGACCTCAGGCGTCGCGGCGCCAACGCTGGGGGAGACGTAAGGCGGCCCTAGAGGAGTTCGGGCAGGAGATCCGCGACACGACGGCACTCCTTCTTGGGCAGGCCTGGGTCACGCTCGTGGACGTCAGCCCGCGGGACGTGGACTTGGCCCTGCGCTACGCCACCCACTCGGAAGAGCCCCACCTCGCCCCTCGCGACGCCTTCCACCTTGCGGTGATGAAGCGGCTGGGCATTGAGGCTATCGTGACCAATGACCCGGACTTCGCGAAGGCGCCGGGCATCGTCGCGATCCCCTACTCGGGTTCATAGGCCTCTAAGAGCGTGTATGAGAAGCACGGCATCGGGCGTGGTGAACCACGCCCCTACGGTCGGGCACGATGAATCGTGCCCCTACATGACGGCGATGTACGGTCGTTTGTGGCGT
>VGFC01000065.1 GCA_016869045.1 Armatimonadota bacterium | reverse complement strand
ACGGCTCAAAGGCCCTGCGGGCAGCGATCGACGTGGTCTTCGGGTCGAAGAACCCCGTGCAGCGGTGCCGGAATCACAAGGTCGAGAACGTGACCGGCCACCTGCCCCAGGAGCTGCGGGACCAGGTGAAGACGGTGATGAAGGCGGCCTACCGGCTGCCGGCGGACGAGGGGATCGCCAGGCTGAAGCAGCAGGCATCGTGGCTGGAGCGGGAGTACCCCTCGGCCGCCGCCAGCTTGCTCGAAGGCCTGGACGAGACCTTCACCGTCAACCGGCTCAGTCTGTCGGTCAGCCTACGGCGCTGCTTGGCGACCACGAACATCGTGGAAAGCCCGACCTCGGGGGTGCGTCTGCGCACGCGGCGAGTCACTCACTGGCAGAACGGTGAGATGGTCCTCCGGTGGGCCGCCGCCGCCCTCTTGGAGACCGAGAACAGCTTCCGCAAGATCATGGGCTACAAAGACCTCTGGATGCTCAAAGCTGTGCTCGATGAGGAGACGATCACCCCTCAGCAGGTGAGGGTCGCGTAGCAACCGAACTCAGGGGGAACCGCCGCCACCTTCCACTGCGGCTGGGACATACTCAGTTCGTCGGTCAGTTTGGGGATCTGCAGCTGCTCGAGGCGATGCTGAGCCGCCAGACGTCCGTTGAGGAACTGCTGTCGGACCGTGTGGAGGAACGGAATGCGGCTGCCTTCGAGTTCACCTATAACCACCTCAAGATAGTGCGACCGGGACTCACCATCAACAACTTCAACGACGCACTCAATGTGGCATTCGCTGTAAGGATCTTCAACTCCCCGGCTAGCATCGGTCCAGGCCGCGCAGTGCCAACGTTGATCTCCGCGACGCACGACTTGGCCGGTCTCGCCTCCGAGAAGCTGGAGGCCCAGTGGCTTGCAGACGCCCCGGAGGAGGTGGAGGCTCCCATACTACTCCACAGGAAGGTGTACCTGATCGTGATGGGCGGTCTGCTGGCTCGGGCCCATGGGCATTACGCAGCAGCTGCGAACGAGGCAACCGTGCTGGGGCGGCAGTTGCTGCAACTAGAGGGCCAGTACCTCAAGATGCTGGCCGCATGTCGCGAAGCAACTGCGCGCGGGAAGCCCGAGAGGGAGGTCACCTTGGATGACGTGCCGCCCCGCCATCTAGCCCTGGCTGTTAGGGCGCGCGAGGCTCTGTCGAAGCGATGGAGGGACGTGCTCTATCCGGTCCACTTGCTGCCCGAACACGATAGGTTGGCCAGTCTGAAGCAGCTGTTCAGCCCGGAGGTAAAGGCGCTGTTGGGCGCAGAGGCGTCGGACGCTGTCAGAAGCGGGCTCACACACGTCGAGACGCACCTCCGTGAGTGCCGCCATCCGGGTCTCGACTTGTGGGAGCCTCTGGAGTTGCTGGGACGGACGAAGGTCGGCGTGGAGTACATGCCCAGCGTAGCAGTGGCTCTGTCAGTTGTGCCGGACGATGGAGCGCCACTATGTAGGACCCGCAGCGCGAAGGCCGTAGAACGCGTGGAGGACTTGCGGGCCCTCTGTGAGCGGTCGATGAGAGTCATCGCCCTCCCTCAAGAGGTATCCGCGGGGGCTTTGCTCTCTGTTGCCCCGCACTATGGGAGTGCCAGCCAGGAACTGGCCGTCTCTATCACATGGCGCCACCGCTGCTCCCCTGGACAGATCTGGGATAGCTGGCAGAAGCTGGTGGCCACGCTTTCCGGCGGTGACCCGGGCTCCATCGTGGCTGAGCTTCGGCTGTTCTCGCCCGACGCTCGGGTGGACACCAAGGTGGAGCTGGCTGCGACGGAAGCGTTCCTCGCCGAGACCATAGGCGCTCCGAACGGCCTAGACTACATGGAGTGCAGCGTGCCGAGCGGGGCGGTGTTCGCTGATCTGGAGCCATTGGAGGGTGTTGAGCACCAGATGGGCATCGTCCTTCCTTGGTCAGCTTGGAACCGAGGTATGCTGCACGCGCTTGCGAGGGTGATCTGCGGGACCCACCCTGTGCGGTTGCCAGTGCGGGACTACGCCAACATACTATCGCGATGCATCCCCATGCCCGAGACATCCGGGGCCAAGCAGAGGTGAAAGGCGGCGTGACCGACCACAAGGCCGATACCGCAGACTGGATCCGGCGTGCGGGGCGACAGGAACGTCCCTACGGGGTGCTGCCCAAGCGCGACCACGGCCTAACGGTCCTCGGCGTCATCAAGGACCAGACGCTGTCAATCGGGGACCGCATCCTTGCTGAGGGTCACACCTGGTGGCGGGTGGTCAATGAGAGCGTGAGGGTGAGGCGCGTCGACTTCACTGCTCAGGCACTGGAGGGGCGCATCGAGTGGGACGTGGCGGATGCGATCGCGGGTCCTGGCGGCGCGTACGTCCGCGTGAGCGGCGTAGTGCAGCGGACCACGCCTCAGGCCGAGCACTTCGCCGAGCGAGACTGGTCTGCGGGATTCGGGGTGAGTAGGACCGGTGCGGAGGCTATCCGCACTACCTGGGGTGGGGAGTTTTTCGACTGCCTATTCGATGCGGTCGCCGATGGGCCCGGAAGCTCGGCTGGTAAGACAGCGAAGGGGCCGGATGCTGAAGCGACGGCGTCACCAAGCATGGCGGGTCGGTCAGTCGACGTTGCTGTAGTGACAGCCCTGCCAGAAGAGTATGCGGCGGTCCTAGAGTGCCTCGATGAGCACGAACCAGACCAGGCCCGAGAGGACGACCCGAACCTCTTCGCATGGGAGCGAGGTGAGGTCAAGTCCCTCGCGGGCAGGACGTACTCGGTCGTGGTGGGCCTTACGGCACATGCCGGCAGCCTGTTCGGGGCTGATGCCGTCAAGGAGGCCGCACAGCGGTACGATGCCCGATATGTCCTGGTAGTGGGTGTTGCGGGGGCCATCGTCAGAGAGGATGAGCCCCCAGACAAGCGCCTAGCTCTGGGGGATGTGGTCTTCTCCTCGGTAATCCACGGCTACGAGTATGGGAAACTCGAGAGGCAGTTCCACCCCCGAGACGACTTGACGTACCGTGTCGATATGCCTCTCGTGAGAGCCGCTCACAGACTGGCGATGGAAGAAGGCGCCTCCTGGGCCGCTGGAGTACCTGAGGGGTCGCCGGGCGATGGGCGAAAGGTGAAGGCAGTGGAGGGCGAGGCAGCGTCCGGTGACAAGGTCGTCGATGATGTCAGCACCGACTTCATGCGGCAGGTGATGAAGCACTGGCCGAAACTCCGCTGTATCGAGATGGAGGGAACTGGAGCCGCCTTTGGCATTCAGTCAGCGCAGGAGAGAGGACTTCGCACGGGGTTCATGATGGTGAGGGGGATCTCTGACATCCCTCGTGGTCAGCCTGGAGCCGATGCGATGACAAGCGGTCGACAGCAGAGCCAGACGGCGCAGAGGGACGAGTGGAAGCCGTTCGCCGCCAGGATGGCGGCAGCATTCGCCTGCGAGCTGATACGCTCGCATTGGCCAGTGACACCACGCGAGGATCAGAGTGCAGGCTGAGAGCGACCGCGACTGTGGCTTCGGGAACCCAACACCCTCGTCACCCAGGCCCGTGAGCACCCGAGCGCCCTGGCAAGCTCGGCCCTGTTCCGGACCAGACCGGTGTCGAGCATAGCCTGGAAGCGCGCTCTGCGCTGGAGGGGTGTCTCTCTCGGAGCGGGAAGAGGCTTCGGCTCCGGGACCAGAGCGGCCGGATCGAAGGCGTAGCGGAAGCGGGACAGGGCGGATTGGTGGCTGTCGGAAGCCGTGGGGGCGATGAAAACGGGCACGTTAAGCGAACGCCCGGAAGTTCGGATATTTCCGGACCCGGGGAGCCAGTATATAGGTACGCAATTCCCATTTAGCCATGCCCTCGGGAGCGCGTCTGAGCGCGTCCGGATGTGGCCCTGGCCTCTTCCCTCGTTCGCCCCCCGATCGCGTACGCCCCGGCGGGACGACAACGCACGGCGTCGAGCGCTGCTGCGCTACCTCTATCCCGTACTGGGCTGCGTCGACACTGGCCCCTCAGCGCGCGAGACGACCTACTCGCCCGGGTCCTCCTCCAACACGTGCGACTCCTCCAGCTCGCCGAAGCGGAGGAAGAGCGTAGGTGTGACGATCTGGTCCAGGAACGTAGAGGTGAGGAGGCCGCCCAGGATCACCACGGCGAGCGGCTGCAGGATCTCCTTGCCGGTCTGGCCGGCGCCGAGCGCGAGCGGCACCATCGCAAGAGCGGCCACGATGGCGGTCATCAGCACGGGTCGCAGTCGTTCGCGGGTCCCGCGCAGGACCATGCTCTCCGTGAAGCTCTCGCCCTCGTGTCGCATCAGGTGTTGGTAGTGGGAGATCATCATGATCCCGTTGCGCGTGGCGATGCCCAGCAAGGTGATGAACCCGACCAGGGACGCCACGGAGAGCGTGGCCCCGGTGACCCACAAGGCCATGACCCCACCGACGAGAGACAGGGGCAAGTTCACCAGGACGATCAGGGTGGCCCGAACCGACCGCAGGGCCACAAACAGCATCATGGCGATGGCGGCCACGACGATCAGGCTGAGCAGGAGAATCTGGCGGGTCGCCTTCTGCTGACTCTCGAACTGCCCCCCGTACTCGACGTAGTACCCCTGCGGCCAGTCATCGGCTCGCTGGAGCGCGTCGATGCCTGCTCTGACGCCACCGATGACGCTGTTCAGGTCCCGGCCGGCGGTGTTGCACTGCACCACGATCCGTCGTTGGACGTTCTCGCGGTTGATGGTGTTGGGCCCGAGTGTCTCCTTGATCTCCGCCAACTGCGACAGCGGCACCCGGCTCCCGGCCGGAGTGTCGATGAGCATGTCGGAGATAGCTTCGGCAGACTGGCGCGCCCCCGCCGCGAAGCGGACCGACACCTCGAACCGACGCTGTTGGTCGAGCACCTCGGCGACCTCGTGACCGTGCAGCGCCGTCTCGAGCAGCTCCACCAGCTCGAACGCCTGCATCCCGTACCGACCGCACGCCGGTCGGTCGATCGAGATGAGCAGCTCGGGAACGCTGACCTGCGGCTCCACATACAGGTCGACGACGCCGGGCACCTCCGCCATCTGCTTGCGCACCCGCTCTGCGGTCTGGCGCAGCGTGTCGCGTTCGGGGCCGAAGATCTTCACGGCGACCTGGGTGCGCACCCCGCTGAGCAGATGATCGAGGCGATGGGAGAGCGGCTGACCGATGTCGTAGAAGACGCCCGGGATGCGGTTCACCCGCTCGCGAACGTCCGCCAGCACCGCCGCTCGACTGCGGAGGCGGGAGGGCGCCTTGCGCTCTCCGGCGGACGCGTGCTGCTTCAGCAGCGCGGGAGTCCACAACGCCACGTCGATCTCCGACGCATTGACCCCGTGGGCGTGCTCGCTCTCCTCGGCGCGGCCCGTCCGCCGGGCCGTCGACCGCACCTCGGGCACCTCCAACAGCGCCTCCTCTATCATCCGCCCGATCCGGTTCCCCTCCGCGAAGCTGGTGCCCGGGGGCGCCACTGCCGTGATGGTGAGGGTGCCTTCGTTGAAGGTCGGCAGGAACTCCCGACCCAGGCGCGTTGCCGCCACCAGAGAGACCACGATCAGCAGCCCGGCACCCAGGATGACGGGCAGCGGGCGGTGGATGACCTTCGGCAGCAAGAAGGCCTGAAGCGCCTTCAGCCGACGCACGACGAAGCTGTCGTCGTCCTCGCCCCGGACCTTGCTCAGCAGGTAGTAAGACAGCGCCGGCGCCACCGTCAGAGACACCACGAGGGACGCCAACAGCGACACCATGTACGCGATCCCCAGCGGGATGAACATCCGGCCTTCCATGCCGCCGAGGGCGAAGAGCGGGAGGAAGACGACGATGATGATCACGGTCGCGAATAGGATGGGGTTCCGGACCTCACTGGAGGCGCGGTAGACCACGTGGAGCGTCGGCTCGGGACTCTCCCGGCGCCGGTTCTCGACCAGGCGCCGGTAGACGTTCTCGACGTTGATGATGGAGTCGTCGACGATCGTCCCGATGGCGATTGCCAGCCCCCCCAAGGTCATCGTGTTGACCGACAGCCCCCACCACTTGAACGCCAGGCCCGCTATGACGAAGGATAGGGGGATAGAGATCAGGCAGATCGACACGGTGCGCCAGTTCACCAGGAACACGAACAACACAAGGCTCATCAGGATGGCGGCGTCGCGCAGCGCGTGCTGGACGTTGTCGATGGAGGACGTGATGAAGTGGGATTGGCGGAAGATCTCGCGATCGATCTCGACGTCCGCCGGAAGGGCCAACGCGATCTCGTCCAGGGCGGCATCGATGTCCTCGGTCAGCGTCACCGTATTCACGTCGGGCTGCTTGAGGACGCTCATGATGACCGCCGGCTGCCCGCTGACGCTCGCATCCCCGCGCTTGACCTCGGTGGCCAGCTCCACGGTTGCGACGTCGTCGATGCGCACGGACGTTCCATCGCGGCTCGTCACCACCGACCCGGCCAGGTCCTCAACGTCATGCACACGACCATCGTTTCTGACCAGGTACTCGAAGGCCCCGCGGTCCACGAAGCCGCCGGAGGTGCTGGCGTTGGCGGCGCGGACCGACTCGATCAGCTCGTTCAGGGTCACAGCGTACTGCTTGAGTCGTTCCGGGGAGGTGATCACCTGGTACTGTCGGCGATCGCCTCCCATCGTGATGACTTGCGCGATGCCCGGAATCGAGAGCAGCCGCTGGCGGATGACCCAGTCGGCCAGCGCACGCAGCTCCATCGCGTCCGTGTCGCCGGTGGCGCGAATGCCGACCAACATGATCTCCCCCATGACCGAGGAGATGGGCGCCATGAAGGTCACGGCATCCTCCGGCAGGCGCTCCTTGGCGAGCTGGAGCTTCTCAGCCACAATCTGCCGCGCCACGTAGATGTCCTGTCCCCACTCGAACTCCACGTGGATCAACGAGAAGCCAATCGACGACTCCGATCTCACACCCTCGACTCCCGTCGCCCCATTCATCAGGCTCTCGATCGGGAGGGTGACCAGCGTCTCGATCTCCTCGGGGGCCATTCCGTGGGCGTCCGTCAGGATCGTCACCCGGGGGCGGTCCAGGTCGGGAAACACATCGACCGACAGCCCGGAGGTCACGTATCCTCCATAGGCCAGCAGTACGACCGTCGCGCACACCACCAGGAACCGGTGCTCGAGCGAGAAGCGGATGATCTTATTGAGCATGATGCCCCCGATCCCGCGGAGGGAGTTGTCACACCGCTACGGCCGGCGCGTCCTGTCCCGCGTTCAGTGCTCGTGGCCGTGACCGGCCGCCACCCCTTCGCCGCCGGCCATCTGGGCCTTGACGGCCGCCTGCACGAGCGTAAGCCCCTTCGTGGCGACATGCTCGCCCGCCGCTGGTCCGATGATAAGGGCTTCGCGGGCATTGCGGGCCACCACCTCGACGGCGTGGCGCTCCCACCCCTGTCCGTCCGGCCACTCGATGTAGACCGCGTGTCCGGTGGGCTCATCCGCGAGGGCGTCGATGGGCACGATCAGGCCGCTCGGGCCCTCCCGCACGGAGAGCTCCGCCTTCACGAACATGCCCGGTCGCATACTCGGGTCCGTCAACTCCGCGCGGACCTTCGCGGTCCGCTTCTCCTTGTCCAACTCCTCCGCCACATGGTGCACCGTCGTGGTATGCTCCCACCCACGGACGTCTTCGCTGGTGAGCCGCACGGTCTGTCCGACCCGAATCCGGGGCAGGTGCTTCTCGTAGACATCCATCTCCACCCAGAGCGTGGAGCCGTCCAGAACGGTGAACAGGTCAGTCCCGGCGTGTACCGTCTGACCCATCTTGACCGGGCGCGTCGTGACGGTGCCCGAGATGGGGGTGACGACCGGGATGCTGATCGATCCGCTGCCGCTGGGCCGGGCCTTGTACAGCCGGACGGCCCGACGGGCCGCCTCCAGGTCAACCCGCGCACGCGCGATCGCGGCCTTACGCTGCGCCACGGCCTCCTGCACCATCAGCTTCTCCCTGGCCACCAGCTTCTCGCGGTCCAGCATCGAATCGAGCGCGGCCAGCCTCGCCTCCGTCTGCGAGAGCGCCGCCTTCTTCTCCGCCGACGTCACAGTGCGCAAGCGGCTCATCGCCTGGTCCAGGGCCGCCTGCTGCGCTTGGACATCGCGCTCGGCCTTGGCGAGCTCCGTCTCGGCCCCATGCGTGGCCCTGGAGGCATAGACCCCTTCGTCGAGGAGCTTCTGCTCCCGGGCCAGCACCCGGTTCGCGATCTCCACCTGCGCCTCCGCGCGCTCCACCGACGCCTGGGCTTCGGCATCGGCCTGCCGCGCGAGGTCCAGCTCCCGCTGCGAGGCCGTCCCGAGCTTCACGAGCCCCTCGACCCTCCGGAGTTCGCTCCCCGCGGCGGCGCGAGCGGCATGGGCTGTGGCGAGATCCGCCCGCGCGTCGGCCGCCTCATTCCGCGCGGCGTCGAGCGGAGGGTGACCGATCGCCCCGGCTTGGGCCAGGCCAGTCTCTCGCTTGAGTTCGGCCGCGGCGAAGTCGCGAGCGGACTTGGCTCGCTCGAGCGCCGCCTCGGCGGCCCGGACGCCGGCCTCGGCCTCCGACCGGTCTCCCTCCTGCTCAGCTCTGAGCTCGGCCAGCTCGGAGGCGACCGCGGCGCGCTCCCGCCGAACCTCGTCCACGGGCTTTCCCGTATAGACCCCCGCCCGCGCGAGCGCTTCGGTCGTGCGCAAGTCCTGTTCGGCGAGGGCCAGCCGAGACTTCGCCTCCTCGTAGGCCGCGTACGCCTGCGCCGCCTCCGCGCTCTCCACCAGCGCCAGGGTAGCGCCCGCCTCGACGTAGTCTCCCACCCCGACCAGCAGTCGCGACACCCGTCCCGTCACCAGGGAGCTGACGGAAGCGGCGTTGTTCGGGTGAGGGATCACCTCGCCGGAGACCTGAATTGTCTCATCGAGCGAACCCTCGCGGATCAGTGCGGTGCTGATCGCGCCCTCGGCCACGCCCTCGAGCTTGTAGAGCATCACCTCCTCGTGGTCGCCCTCGACGGCAGCCGCATGGTCGTCATGGGCTGAGCCGTCGGCCGACCCTCCGCTGGCAAACGAGCTCGCCAGGCGGAAGCCCAGGACGACGACCACGGCCATGACGACGCCAATGATGGCCCATGTGCGAGCGGACGGTCGGAAGTTCACTGGTTGTCACCTCGCGTGCCTCTGGATGGGTGTGCTACTGTGGCAGGGCTCCACCGACCGCCAGAGTGAGTTCGGCCAGGCTGCGGTGGTACTGGGCGGTGGCCCGAACATGCTCCAACTGCGTTTCCGTCAGGGTGCGCTCGGCATCGATGACCTCAAGCAGCGTGCTGCCGCCGCGCTCGTAGCTGAGCTGCAGCAGCTCGGCCAGGCTCTGGGCGCGCGTGGCGATGGTGGTGGAGTACGCGTCTGCCACCTGGCGGTCGGCCTGGAGGGTGCGCAGGGCGCTCACGACCTCCAGGACAGCCACACGCTCAAGTTCGGCCAGCTCAGCCCGCCGCTGATCGGCGTTGGCCCTGGCCGCACGAGTGGCCCCCGAAGCCTGCCCCCAGTCGATCAGGGGCAGCGATACGCCCAGGCCGATCTGCGTCCCGGAGGACCCCACGCGGTCCCCGGCCCGGAACTGCACCTCGAAGTCCGGCAGCCGCGCCCCCCGGGCCAGCCGGATCCCCGCTTCTCCAGCGCGGATTCCGGCCCGCGCGGCGAGGACATCGGGCCGGCGGTCGAGAGCCTGGGTGCGTAGCGCGTCGATCTCGTAGGTGAGCTCCGGGCCCAGCGCCAGGACCACCGGAAGGGTGGCCGTCTCACCCGGGTCCCGGCCGAGCAGCGAGTTCAGGGCCGCCCGCCGCACGTCGACCTCCGCGCTCAGCTTCGTGACCTCCTCACGCGCCCGGTCACGCTCGATCTCCGCGCGGTCCACATGAACCCGGGCCACGTCTCCGAGCTCGAAGCGCTGCTCCGCGAGGCGGCGCAGCGCTTCGCGCAGCTCCAACGACTGCTGCGCGAGTTCGTGCTCGGCGATGGCCTCTTGGAGCGCGATGTAGGCCAGGCGAGCCTCGTGAGTAGCGTGCGTTCGCACCGTCTCGATCTCGAGAGTCGCTACGGCGACTTCCTCCCGGGCTACGCGCGCCGCCCGGCCGCGCTTTCCCAACAGGTCCAACCGCTGACTGGCGATGATGGGGCTGTCGTTGAACGTGCCCGCCGGCACCACCAGCAGCTCCAGGGGCGGCAGGGACCCCGCCGTCCGCAGCTCCCCGGCCTTGGCGTCGCGCGCGCCTGACGCCGCCGCCACGGCCGGACTGTGTTCGACCGCCAAGGCCACAGCCTCATCCATCGTCAGGCGTGCCACGGCTTCGGGCTGCCCCCAGGCGGGTGGCCTGAGGCCCACAACGACCGCAAAGCACACAAGCAACGGCAAGCGTCGGGCAACCGACTCACCCATGCAGGGACTCCTTTCCAGCCGTCAACGGGTCTCAGCCAGGGAAAGACCGACACCGGAGAACCCAGGTAGGCCATGCCGCCGCCGTCGTGGCGTGCGAGTACGGACAGCGCTACCAGGTCTCGGCGTTACGCAGGGGGAGGGGCGCGCAGGGGATGGCCGGCAAGATAGAGGACACGGATGGACGGCGGGCCTCGATCGGCCGTCACGGAGGCGCAGGGGCGCGTTCCTCCGTCAGCCACGCCCTCCCCGGCCGGGAGCGCCGCGACGAGCCACGAGTCCAGGACCGGCGCGTGGCGGGCGCCGATAGGTGCCCAGCTCAGGTCCTCGCAGCAGCTATGAACCGAGGTCAGGGAGGCGGGCGTATGATAGTGCGCGGCACCGTGGCTGCAGGCGAGGTGAGGAGCCGCTTCGTGTCGCCCGTCGCCATGCCAGTGGGCGACCCGATCGGGTGAGTCCGTCTCTCGTCCCAGCAGGTGCGCCGGACCGAACGCGAACAGGGCCGCGACCACAACAGCCGCTTGTTGTCTGGTTCGAGCCTTCCAGGCCATCGTGGTCGGTAGTCCGAGTCCCCCTTGTTTGAGCTCTTCAACGCAGCGCCAAAGGGGTTTGTTCCCGAGCACCCCACAGGTGACCTCCTCTTGCGGTCGTACCAGCGCCCGGCCGCGCTCAACCCGTCGTGCGCGGTGGGTCACCAGGAACGCCTGCGCTCAGCACCTTCGTCACCCACGCCCTGGAGCAGCCGAGCACGCCGGCGGACCCGGGCCGGTCTCAGGCCAATGCGCTGCTGCGTGGCGAGCCGTCGAAGAGCGGGCGCTGCGTCAGGTTCCTGACGGATCTGAGGGTTCTGACGTTTGCCGCAGGGGCAACGGTCCGGTGGGCCATGATCGCGACGGCGGGGAGGTCACCGGGTCTGGGTCGGCCACAGGCGGAAGACCGCCCGGTGAGTTCTGCCTATCATACGGGGCGGGGAGCCAAGAGCCCTACAACACTCTTGCAGGCTCACTGTCAGTGTGCGTCTAGCTTCTGCCACTGCCCTGAGCACTCGCAAGGGCGGGGCCTGCTAGCCCCGAATGCAGAGTCGGATGCGGGGTTTTCACTTGGGGAGCGGCGGCACCTCGACCCCGTTGGGAACGACCCGTGTGCGGCTCGTGATGCTCCCCTCGGGTTTGCGCTGCCCAGATGCGCGCTCTTCACTGCCGAAGCCTCAGGACCTCATACACCTCGACCGGCTGGTCGCGATGCCGTACCGGGATGGCTCCCAACGGTCGCGCCTCCACGAGGTCCGCGACGGCGGCATAGGTGTTTTGGCCGAGCAGGATCTGCGCCGGGCCGGCGGAGGCGACTGCCTGGAGTCGGGCAGCGACGACCACCTCGTCCCCAATCACCGTGTACTCCATGCGGCGGATGTCCCCGACGTTGCCGGCTACGACCTCGCCCGAGTTGATTCCGATGGCGATGTCGGCGAGGGGTAGGCCGACCTCTCCACGCGCTCGGGAGAGTGCCGCGACGCAATCGCGCAGGGCCACGGCGGCCCGAACGGCATTGGCGGCATCATCCGGCCGTTCCACGGGCGCCCCCCATACCGCCATGAGCGCATCGCCGATGAACTTGTCGAGTGTGCCTCCGTACTCGAACACCACGTCGATCATTGCGGAGAGGTAGTCGTTAAGGATCGCGACCACATCCTGCGGGGCCATGCGCTCCGTGAGACGGCCGAAGCCCCGGATGTCGGCGAACATGACGGTCACCGAGCGGGTCTCGCCTCCCAGGGCGAGCTCCTCGCGGCTGAGGATCTCCTCGGCGACCTGCTGGGTGACATAGCGCCCGAGTGCGGAGGTCACCTGGTTGCGTCGCCGCTCGACCAGGACCTGGGTGACGTGTGGGCCGCCCGTCCACACGGCCAGCATAGCTAGCAGCGGGACGGCGGTTTGCATGAGGACGCTGAAGAGGACAGCCACGACTACCGCCACCAACAGGGTGATGATCACCAGGTGGAGAGTAAGCACGGCCGCGTGCAGGGGCCGGAAGGAAGCGCTCAGCAGAGCCCCCCACAGACAGAGGAGCCAGACGAGCGCAAGATCGGCCCACAGCGGCGCGGGTCGGATGAGGCGGCACTCCGTGATGATCCGGCGCATGTGAGGGGCACGCGATGGCAGCAACTCGGCGACGAGCGCGTCAACCGTGCGATCGAGAGCCTCCAGGCGGAACTGCAAGTTCGGGTCGCTCCCCGGGTCGGTGAACAAGGAGGGGGAGACGATGTAGACCGGCACGTAGCCGCCGATCGGCAGCACGTCCCTTACCTCCTCTCCGAGGTCGGGAGGCAGTTCGCGACCGGGCGCCTCCAGTGTCGTGCTTCGCCGCCCGCTGATCAGGACCGAGCCTCGTCGGTCGAGGTGGAGGGCAGCACTGCCGATGCGCAACTCCCTGGCACTGACCGCAGTGACCTGGTCGGGCGGGATTCCGAGTACATGCGCCGCGACCAGCACCGGAAGGGTCGGCACCGGCTTGCCGTCACGCTCCATGCACAGCCTGACGCGGAAGGGCCGCGATGGGTCCCAGGGCCGGGCTCGCCGTGCGCCCTACGGCACGTACATCACCCCGAACTTCAGCGTGTCATGGAAATGCGGCTGTCCCGTGGGCGAGAAGGCGGTCAGCTCCCTGGCCTCGCCCCGCTGCCGCTGGCGGCAGACGTTGAAGTACCAGGGGTAGGTCCGGGTCGGTTGTCTGCCGACCACGCCCTTGGCCCCCGGCGTCCCCACGTCCGCCTCCTTGAGGATGGGGATCCGCAGCTCGAGGGTCCACTCGCGCTCGCCGACGTGCGCTGCTGCCTCGACGCCTGACTGCCAGAGGGTGTCAATGCCTTTCTCCCGATCCGCGTTGACCACCGCTCCGGCCGGGCTGATGGCGACCTGGTAGTAGCTGTGCGCCTGGGTCTCCAACAGGACCTCCACGTTGTCTCCGTTCCAGACGCTGGTATCACCGGCTTCACGGGCAGTGATGTTCAAGTTCGCCATGTCGCTGTCGAGACAGCGGATCCCCAGGTACACGGCGTCGGCGGCCCAAGCTGCCCTGAACTGGGTCCTGTTCGGCGGCGGCCAGTGCCCGGTCTCGCAGACGACCAACTCACACTCCGGCAGGCCCTCCCAGAACGGGTCGTCCAGCTTCCCATCCAGCTTCAGCGTCGTCGGGTCATGGCCTCCCAGCACTCTCAGCTCCGGCACGTCCTTGCGGCCTCTGGCAAGGCGGTCGCGGAGCTGTTTGAGGCGCTGCATGTACTCCACCAGCAGGTCCACCCGCTTCCCGTAGATGCCGTCCCCCGCCGCAACCTCCGCCGCCGCGATGAGCTCAAACAGTCGGTCTATCACGGCTACGTTCTTGCTGGCCTGGGGCCAGTTCGCCTCGGCGTACTGGATGAAGGCCTTCATCTCGGCCCGGGCGGGACCATAGAACTTCTCGTAGTAGTCCTCCAGCAGTGCGTCAACATCCTGGTTCGCATCCCAGTACAGCCGCGCCGTCACATAGCAGTTCAGGTGGTTCGCGGCCAGGGAATCCCACGTGTCGCGGTTCTCCCAGTAGTTGCGGTACACCTCGATGTGCTCGCCTCGCGAGACGTCCTTGAGGGCGCGCAGATCGCCCGCGATGATGTGGGGGAAGTAGACCGGCACGCCCTCGCACGTTGTCCCCGGCTGGGCGTGCAGGTAGTAGTCCCAGATGTAGAGCTCTTTGGATGGCAGCTTCGCCATCCAGCCCTGCAACAGATCGGAGTACTCCTTGCGCTTCTCGGGGTCCGTAAAGTCCCCCCGGGCCTGGCACAGGATGACCGCCATGTTCGGGCTGAACTGCTCGATCCTCAGCGGCGGCTGCAGGTACGCCGTGTAGGCGATGCAGCTGACCTTGCGGTCCGGGTGTGTCTCGTACACCTCCCGTGCCACGCGGTCGGCATAGCCCCAGACGTAGTCGGAGAGCTGGCCTGTCCAGCCACGCTCCGGGGTGCCCTTGCCCTTGCACAGCTCGCACTCGCACAGGTCGCAGTAGCCGTCCTGCGGCGCGACGCTCACCATCGGCTGCTTGTAGTGGTCATACAGGGCCTGTAAGAGCCGCACGTTGTCCTGGAACAGCCCCTCCGACGAGAGGCACGGCGCGCCGCCCCAACCGTAGTGGTCGGTATCCCGCTTGCCCCCAGACAGCGCGTAGTACTCGGGATGCGCCTGCTTCACCTCGTCGCGGGAGTGCGCCAGCGTGCTCCCGTGGCCGATGACGCTCCCCACGACTTCCTGGGACGCGAACAGCCCCAGGCGCATCTGCCAGATCAGGTCCTCCACGTTGGCGGGGGCGTTGTCGGTGCCCGTCCAGAACTCGTGGTAGTAGAACAGCAGGTGGCGCATGGGGAAGTCCGGGCGGACTGTTCGGTTCACGGTCGGCAGAGCGACGCTGCTCAGCTTCGGCAGGCACTCCCCCAGCTCTCCGGGGAAGTACCATCGGGCCCCGAGGCTGCGCAGGAACTCGTTCACGGCGTTGAAGGACCCTCGCTCGTCTGCCTCCCAGATCCCGAGCGCAGGGCAGTAGCGCCGGTGCATCCCGAGGAACGGGTTGCCCCACTTCGCACCCGTAATGGCGTCCCATTCATCGTAGACCCGGAACCGGTCCTCCCAGTTGTGCGCCCAGGGCTCGATGGGGGTGTACTCGCTGTCATGCCCCACCAGGGCAAGCCAGTTGTCGCCGGAGACGATCCGGAAGGCCCCGTACTTGAGCCCCTCGTCCGTCACGCCCAGGCGCTCCGTGCGCGGGCTGACACCCACGTAGACCTGCACCGGGCATCCGTCCGTCGGCGCGGTCACGATAGGCAGCTTCGCCCCGGCGATCTTCTGGAGCACGGTCCGCAGCTCTTGTGCAGCCAGCTTCGTGGTGCGCAGCGGCGCCTCCGGGAGCACGATCTCCGCCTGCACCTCTCCGTCGCGGACGATGAACGCCTCGGCGCACGCAGCCCGGCAGCACGCGCCGCAGCACGCTGCGAGGACGACGGCTCTCCACAGACTTCGCAGCCACAGTCTCACGGTCGGTCACCTTTCCCTCGGTCAGCATCGCCGAGCGGCAGAAGACCTGCCCTCGTGTCTGAGGCGCCGGGCGGCCATGTGGTCTTCTGCGGGACGGGTCATTCGCCCTCTGACGCAAAGTACGCGTCATCGAAGGGCCCGACCGGGAAGCAGGCGAAGCGGAGGACAGCGCAGCCCAGCGGGATAGGCGTCACTGGCGCGCGATGGCCGGTCTCGCGCGACGGGGTGCGAACGCTGCCAATGGGCCACACCGGCCCATTCTGCCAGGGTTCGGTGAGGCTTTCCTGTGGGTTGGTCTCGAACCTGCCTACAGCCCGAGCATCCGCGCGGCATTCCTCCGGAAGACCGCTTCTGACATCTCGGCCGGCAGGGCCATCTCGCGCAGCACCTCGATCATCTCGGGGTTCTCCTCTCGCACGAGGCGGTCGACGACGAGGTCGGCGGGGTTGGCGGGGAGGCGTAAGCGTCCAGTGACGTACTCCACCCGGTCATCATGGAGCCGACCGAAGCGGTCAGTCGTGACGAAGAGCGCGCCCCCTGAACCGTGCGGGACAACCTCCTCGACGTACTCGAGAGGCCCCACTACGAGCCCTTGCTCAGCCCCCCAACGGTCCGTGCGGCGCCCGTCGAAGCGCGCGATGGCGTCGCTCGCCCATCGCCACAGTGTCCCGGTCTGGTCGAAGGTGACACACCCACTGTCAACCACCCAATCGGGGCCCAAGGGGACCCGTTGCCACTTCCCGCGCTCGCAGCAGTACGTCTGCTTGCTGATGGTCGTCCACACCCGGCCCCGCGCGTCACCCACAAGGGATGGCAGGAAGACGTTGCCCTTGATCGACTCGGGGGAACGGGACTGCCATTCCCGGCCGTCATAGACGGCAATGGTCTCCGCAAGGAACGGCGGGTGGCGGTCGATCTCACCTTCAGGCTCGTGAAACTCCACGATCACTGCCCATAGGTTCCCGTCGGCGTCCAACACGACGGGCGCTTCCGCAACGACGCAGTCCGGCAGGCCAGGGAACGGTTCCGGCGACCACTTACCCTGGCGCCAGACCTTCCCTTCCAACCACTTGCGGCCCGCCTTGTCGGTCACCGTGAAGAGCCCGGTCTTGGCCGCCACCTCGGGGAGCTTTCCTTCGTACCGGAAGCGCTTGCCGTCCAACTGGTAGACCCGATCGTGCTCTCTGGCGTACCACCATACGCCACCGGCGTCATCGACGTGCATCTCGTGGAAGGGGTCGGTGTCAGGCGGGAGAGGGAAGCCCTCACACGGGAGGCACCCGATCGCGCCGGTGTGCAAGTTCCAGCGCCCAGCCCAGCCATTCATTGTGCCGAGCCACGCCACGTCTTGTCGAACGGCAAGGCAGGTGCAGCGTGCTGGGTACCGGTACGTGAGCCAGTCGCCCGCGCGTTCCGGCGTGACTTCCAGGGCGCGCCACCAGGTGGGCGCTCTTGCTGATGGCCGTCTGACCCGGGCGCTCACCCCGTAGGCCGCCGCGGCGATGGCGACCACGAGGATCGCGCCCAACCAGAGCCTGCGGCGTCTCATGCTGCTCACCTCAGCGGCCGGCCCCTGGTGCGCTTCCAGGTTCCCGGCGCACGTCACTCCTCGCCGTACCCAATGCTCTCCACGTAGTGAGGCCCCCAGCTTGGGCCGAAGCCGATGCTCGCTCCCCAATCCCACGTCGTTCCGCCCTGCCACTCGTAGCCGTCCTGACCGGAGTAGACGCCCGTCAGGAACAGGTGGCGGCAGGTGTCGAAGACCATCCCGTATAGATGGGTGGAGCGCCGCTCGGGCTTCGCCACCTGATCTCGGCGCAGTCGTTCAGCGAGGTCCACGCGCGACCAGTGCCGGATCTGCCCCTGGGCCGCGCCATCAATCCCCTCTGCCGCGAGCCCCAAGGGCGACAGGCTCCGGATGAACCCCTCCACGTCCCGATGGACGATCGCCTTGCGAACGGCATTGCGGGCCCGGGCCAGGCTCGCCGGCAGGTGCGTTGCAGTCAGCGGGGTCTGCAGATTGACGGCCAGGCTCTCCGTTCGTCCCTGCCAGAGGAACAGCTCGTGGCAGACGATGTCGAGGTCGTCCTTCATGAGCGCCACGAAGTACCGCTGCGCCCACGGCCGGGCGGATGCAATCAGGACACCACACGGAGTGATTCCCTTGAGATGCCCATTGACGTACACCTCGGCGCCGGGCGGCTCGGAGGAGACCATCAGCGTGGTGTCCGGGCCGGGCTCTGCGGCGGGCGGGAGCCAATACTCCGGCGGCATGGGGGTCGCGGTGACGTGGTCGTGCCAGGCGCGGAGACTCAGCCCGTCCGGGCCTGACGAGAGCTGCGCGAGCTGGTCGCGAAGGCCCGGTGGGAGTTCGGGAACCGGCGGGAGGATATGCGACTCAGGGACCTCGTGGGGCGAACCACGGACGCTACCGTCCACGCCGATCTCCTGCGTGAGGAAGACGCGCTCACCGGTCGCGTCGTCGTAGCCATGGGCCTGGCAGAGGAGAACCGCGTCTGATCGAGGGGACCAGGCAATCCGGCACTCTGTCTCACCCGGGTCCGGCATGAGACCGTTCGGCAGCGCCTTCACCTCGCCTGAGGCAACCCCGACGATGAGCACTTCCGCGCCGACCCAGAACGCCGCAAACCGTCGGTCGGGCGATAGTGCAGCCGCGCGATGGTCGCCAGGGCGCTCGGCTAACTTGCGCATTGGGTCCAGGGACGTGGGGTGAATGGTCGTGGCGCACAGCGAGGTCGTAACGCGGTCGGTGCGGACGACCAGCAACTCCCGCGCCGAGGCCCAGCCCACGGGACGGTCAAAGGTCTCCACATCGATCTCCGGCGGCAGAGCCTTGCACCATTCTCCCGAGTTCAAGTCTATGACCGGGACGTCAGCATAGCCGGTCTGGAAGGCTACCAGCCGTCCGTTGGGCGACCACTGAACCTCAAGACTGCCAAGCCCAATCCCTCTCAGCTTCCCAAGGGCGCGTATCTTCCCCCCGCTCTCCAGAAGGTACACCTTCTCCTCCCCCTGGCACGCCAAGAGCACTCTCTCTCCGTCGGGCGAGGGCACCAGAAGCTCGAAGCTCGGAAGATGCGGGCCGCTGGCCAGGCGCATGCGTGCATAGCCTGCGGGCCAGGCAACCCACAGCGCATTGTCCCACGCGCAGATGAAGCTCTTGTCACGCTCATCGGCAGGCGCGGATGCGCCGGTACCGGGAGCCTGTGGGGCGAGGGCGAATACCAGAGCAAGGAGGATGCAGCCGACGCCGGCTCTCACGGTGGCAGGACACCTCAACACGGACCATCACCTCTCCCATGCGCCCCGAGACCAAGGGGCACCTGTCATGCTCCGGGCGGCTCTTGAGTGTCCAGGTCGATGACGTCACGATCCCCGCTTCCCGCCTCCTTGTTCCCGCCCTGGGATAGCCACTTGGGGAAGGCCCGCGTGTCGTGACCACACTCGTGCACCTTCCCCGTCGCAACATCGGCTAACGTGACGCTGGGGCCAAGATCGCCTTCACAGCTTGCGTCGGGCGTGGTCGCTGCGATCGTACGACTGTCCGGCGACCAGCACAGACGGAAGTACGTGCCCACATCACCATTCCCCGTGTGTGCGTGGTGGAGGAGCTTCGCAGAATCGTGCTCGACGTCAATCAGCCAAAGGCCGACGTCGATCCGCGCCACCAGGTCGTGCTCCGCGTTGCCCTTGTTCCCTTCCCCCTCGGAGGCCTCCGCAGGCGGACCCATGAAGCGATGGGTGCCACTCGCGGCCAGCAAACGCCCGTCAGGTGACCAGACGATGCGACCGACCTCGCGGAGGTCGGTGAGGCGGGAAGGCTCTCCCGCCTCAGTGCCGATGATCCACACGGTGCCGGAAGGTCCATGGTAGGAGCGGCGTCCTGAGGACTCCTGTAGGTACGCCTCGTCGGAGGGCAGTCCGCTGTCCTGACGTAGGTACGCAATGCGCGTGCGATCGGGGGACCAAGCCACGACCTGCGCAACCCATGTCTCCCCGACCACGCGGGCAATGATGCGTCCCCCAATCGGCAACGGCCACCCATGTCGTCCATCGCCCGTCATCAGCCAGAGGCCATCGTCCCAGACTGCCAGCTTACGCTGGGCTGAGGCCGGGGGCGGCTCGTCCACCACCAGGAAGGGGGGCTCCTTTGCAGGGGCGGGCTGAGGCGGCGCGGCTACGGGCATCCTCTGTGGTTGACGAGGGCAGCCGGTGCACGAAACGAGCGTGAGTCCCGCCAGGAGCGCGCAGGCGACGCGCATGGCTCTCACCTCCTGTGACAGGCTACTCCGGAAGCTCCCCGCCTTTCAGCACGCTCAATCCAAGGGGAGTGCGCACCCAGGTCCATCCGCGGCTGTCAGCGACCACCTGCTGAACGTCGTTCGAGACCAGGCCGTCCCTGTCGGTCAGGACTCGCCACTTGCTCCGCGTCAGCACACCAAGCCCTGCGTCGGTAGCGACCCACATGCGTCCCTTGGCGTCGCACGCGAGGCTGCGCACATTGTCGCTGGGAAGGCCATCAGCCCTTGTGTAGGAGGTCCAGGACCGCCCATCGTAGACCCTCACACCGGCGCCTTCGCTGCCGATCCATACGTTCCCGCGCCGATCCTCGGCAATGGCCGTGACCTCGCGCTCGCCTAACCCCGGCTTGAGTTCGCGCCATCGGCCTCGCTCCAACACGAACACTACGTCCTTGCCGCCGAACCAGGGCCTCCCTCGGCGATCCACGATGACTTGCCGGAGAGGCTGCTTGGGTCCGCCCTCGTCAGCGCTGCGTCGCCAATGGCCGTCCACCCATGCGAGGGGGCCGGCCTCCGTGGCGAGCCAAAGGCAGCCGGCCGCCCCACAGGCCAGGTCATCGACGCCGGGAAAGGGGCCCTCAAAGCCCGTGCTCTCAGGCGACAGGAGGTAGCGCCAGCGGGCACCGTCGAACAGGCAGGATTGCCCGTCCTGCCCGACCACGTAGAGGCGGCCGCTGTTGTCCGTATCGAGGAGACCGACGATGCTAGCATAGTCGCCGGTCTGTTCCTTGCCTTCCGCACGTCGCCATGCCCGACCGTCGAAGCAGGCAAAGGTGTCGTCCTCGAGGAGAAGCCATACCCTCCCCCGACGATCGGTAGCCATGGTCGTGACCGCCGCCGGCAGTCTACAGGACGCCACGAGAGCGCGGGCCCTATGGCCCTCTACGATGAGCACACTGCCCTCCGAGAGCGCCACGACGCGGCCATCTCCGCAGTCCTCCGCTGCGAGTAAGCCCTCGAAGGCATGGGCCGGCACCCCGGCGTTCTTGGCGACCACCTGCCCGTCGGCCGTGGTCACCCAGGGGTCGTAGGAGACCCACTGTGAGCCCTGGGCCCGGGCGAGGAAGCTCAAGCCGGCCTCGAACCCGCGGACCCACAACCCGCCGCCATCGTCCACTTCCAGCAAGCCCTCAACCGCCACACCCTCACAGTCACCATAGACCAGGGCCGGACGCCAGCGTGTACCGTCGAAGCGGAGGATGCGGTCGTCCTCCTCCAGCCAGACGTGGCCGCTTGCATTCGTGAAAAGGCGGCGGGAGTGGACCGTGAACCACTCGCCGATACCTTCTGGCGGCCCGTATACTCGCCACCGGCGTCCGTCGAACGCTCCGAGGGCGCCCGTGCGCATGCCCGAATCGAGCGCCTCGGCGCTGGCGCGCGGGCTCAGCAGGACGGCCCACAGTACGCCTTCCTTGTCGAGCACCATGGAACAGGGACGGGTCGCCGCCGTCGCGACCTCGTGCCCTGGACCCTCATCGATTCGCTCGACACTCCAGTCCACACCATCGTAGGCGTGCCCTGCATCGGGACCCTCAGTCAGCCAGCGCCGACCAGCCTTGTCGGTGAGGCAGAAGGCGCCATGCCTGGCCGCGACTGACTTCAGTTCACCCACGTAGGCGAAGCGGTCGCCTGCCAGCCGGCACACAGCCTGGCCGTCAATGCACGCCCAGACCTGCCCATCTGCGTCGACCTGAATGCCGGAGACGACAGGCATGAGGTTGGGGATGTCCAGCGACCGATCGCAAGGGAAGTACGTGACGGCTCCTGTGCGGACATCGTGGCGCTCGATCAGCCCCTCGTCCGTGCCAGCCCAGACGCGCCCATCCCCAACCCCCAAACAGGTGTAGGTGTTTGGGGACCGGTACGTGACCCATCCGTCGCGGCGGGCAGGCGACAGGTCAAGCAGCGTCCATGACGACGGGGCTCTGGCGTGCCGGGCGCCTGAGTGCAGCCACACCGCCACGGCCGCGATGGCGGCGACCGCAACCACGGCGACCGCGACCCAGACAAGAGCCCGCTTCGCCTTCACCGGCAACCCCTCCCTTCGGGACCCCAGGCTCTCTCTGCGTCTCCCCTATTCGTTGACGCTTCCGCTGCCGAGTTCGGTCACACACCAGCGATCCCCGACGCGCCCGAAGTCCACCCAGCAGTACGAGTATGCGTCCTCATCTGCGAGCCATCCATTCTGTCTTGGCCGGATCCGCCCGCCCTGCAGGAAGGCCTTGCGGTTCCGTTCGAGGCATTGCCACGCGCTCTCGGCCCGGTTTCTGCGGAGCGCCTGTCGCAAGGCAGGGCGGGACACGCGCTGGGGCTGGGCGTCATCGTCCAGCACCAGGCCCTTCTCGGGAACGTAGCGCAGGAGGCCCTCGATGTCCCGCTCCAGAATGGCCTTGCGCACGGCACTGCGGACGGCGGCCAGGTCGCGAGGCATGCTCGCCGGGGTGAACGGAACGTTCAAGCCCACGTGGACCTCCTCGCGTTGACCCTTGCGCAGGAACAGCTCTTCGCAGGTGATCTCGAGGTCTTCGTGTACCACCGCGACCCAGTACCGCTGCGCCCACGGTTGTGCCGAGGCGGGCGTGATGCCGCAGGGCGTGTCACCCTTATAGTGCCCATTGACGTATACTCCGGCACCCGGGGGCTCCGAGGTGACGGCCAGCAGCGTGACGGTGTCGGGAACAGCCGGCGGAACCCAATACTCGGGCGGCATCATGGAGCAGGCAATGCGCGACCCGAGCGGGTAGGGATCGCCAGTCCCCACTTCGTTCTGCAGTTGCCTCCACAGGGGGACGGGGATCGGCGCCAGCGGAAGGACCTGCCCCTCGGTCACTTGCAGACGCGTTGCCTGACTACCGTCGGCCGCGATCCGCCAGGCCGAGGCGGCAGCTTCCTCCCCGCCGTTGCAGGCGAAGAGCGCATCTCCGTTGTCGCCCCAGCCCGCGTCATAGCGTGCCGTGCCCAGGTCATCCGCTTGGGAGGTGAGGACAGTGCGCTGGCCCGTCCGGACGTCGAACGCCAGGATCTGGGAGCCGAGCCAAAGCGCCGCGGCGTGCCCGTCAGGTAGAAGGGCGGCCACATGGCACGCCGCGGTGGACTCCGCAACCGTACGGGGTCCCCCGTTCACGGGTGGAGGTACGGGGGTCACGCGGAGGGACTTGGTCTCCGGGACCTCCGCCGACCCCAAGCTTCCCGTTCGGCGGAGGAAGGCCAGCTCGGTGGCGGATGGCCAGCCAAGAGGCTCGTCTCGCGCGTAGAGGCCGGGGCCGGCCGGGGGGGCGCGTTGGGCGACGCAGTAGCGCTGGTCGGTCAGCGTGTTGATGGCCCAGACGCGCGTGCCCTCGTACCCCTGCCCTCCGCTTCCACCCATGCTGACCGCCACCCAGACCTCGTCCGGCGACCAGGCCGCCTTGGGCGCCGACCCCACCTCAGCGATCCCTAAGGGCGTGATGCGCCCTGCCCCTTCGAGCAGGTAGAGGCGCGGTTCGTCGGGGCAGATGAGCAGCGCCTTCCCGCCGCCCGGAGACACGAAGACCCGCGGAGGGAAGAGGGTGCTGGCGAGTGGTTCCCCGCCCACCAGCCGCGTGCGCCCTTTACCACTCGGGGACAAGACCCAGAGCGCCTTGCCATCACAGAACAGGACGCTCTGGGTTGGCAGGGGCGCGTGGCGATCCTCGCCCATGCGCGCCATCGTCAACAGCAGGCCCACTCCCACTAGCGCCGTGATCACGCTCAGTCTCCTCCACGTCATGGGTACTGCCTCCTCACCGTCAGCCGTCCACCCGGACTTCCGTCTGCCGTCGCAGGGCCTGAGGGCATTCCGGTTGGATTGCCGGTAGGGCGTTCCAGTCTCTCAGCCGACCGCCGCATCCGGGCGGCCTACTCCTTCCCGCCATTCGCGCGGAGAACGTCTGCAAGTTCGGTGCAGCCGCACTCAACTGCTACGCGTAATGTAGTCTCTCCCTCGTTGTCTCTGGCGTTGACGTCAGCCCCATGCTCCAGCAGCAAGAGCGCGACTTCAGTGTGCCCGTCAACGGTGGTCCAGTGCAGCGGGGTCCACCCCCGGTTGTCCTTGGCATCAACGTCCGCCCCATGCTGAAGCAGGAGTCTCGCCACTTCAGTGCGCGTGTTGTTGGCCGCCTGGTGCAGGGCGCGAGTGCCATCGTCATCTGCTCTGGCGTTGACATCAGCCCCTCGCTCAAGTAGCAGCGCCGCCACTTCCGTCTGCCCGGCGAGCGCCGCCCAGTGGAGCGGAGTCCAGCCCTTCTGGCCGCCCGAGGCTTCGGGGGCGTTGACGTTGGCCCCGTGGTCCAGCAGGAGCTTCGCTACTTCGGTGTGGCCATTGTTGGCAGCCCAGCGCAGCGGGGTACTGCCGTCAAACCCGGGAAGGTCGGCCTCAGCTCCCTGTTCCAGTAGGGTGCGCACTGTTTCGGTGTGCCCCCATATGGCCGCCTCACGCAGCGCGGTATCCCCGCTCTCGCGTCCGGCGTTGACATCAGCCCCACGCCCCAAGAGGAGCCTCACCACTCCGGCGTGGCCATTCCCAGCCGCTCGTTGCAGCGGAGTGGAGCCCCTGTCACTCTTGGCGTTGACCTCGGCTCCGTGCTCTAGCAGGAGGCTGGCCACTTCGGCACGGCCCCTCTCCGCCGCCCAGTGCAACGGGGTCACGCCGCTCTCATCTGAGGCTTTGGGGTCGGATCCCTTGGCAAGCAGCTCCGCCACCTTGCCGACCTCGCCAAGCGCGGCAGCCACCTCGAGTGTCCATCTGGCGCCCCTTGCCAACAGGAGGTTCGCGACCTCAGCCTGTCCCGCTGTTGCCGCGTAGTGTAGCGGGGTCTTCCCTTCGTTGTCTTCGCCACTGACCTCGGCGCCACGGTTGAGCAGCAGACGCACGACGCCAATGAAGCCCGCACTAGCCGCACAGTGAAGGGGAGTCGCCCCCCGGTGGTCCTGCGCCCTGATGTGGGCGCGGCGCTTCAGCAGCAGCTTCACGACCTCAACGTGGCCCTCCTTAGGGGCGCTGTCCCAGAGGTAGTCGTAGGTCGATGCCCAGTGCAGCGGAGTCGCTCCCTGGTTGTCCCGCGCCCTGATGTCGGCATGGCGCTTCAACAGCAGCTTCACCACCTCAACGTAGCCCTGCTGCGCTGCCAGATGGAGGGGCGCCACTCCGTTGTCGTCTCGGCTGTTCGGGTCTGCTCCGCTGGCGAGGAGCTCCTCCACCTTCGTCACATCCCCGTTCAGGGCAGCGTGTAGCAGCAGATCAGCTGCTACGGGCGGTTGCTGAGTGGGCCCCGCAACCGGCTCGGGTGGCGGCGCGGCACCGTTCTCAGCATGACCCGCAGTGCCTGCCAGCAGCAGGATGGCGCTAGCTCTCCCGAAGGCCTGTACCCAAGTCATCGTGTCTGCCTCCCTTGTCGCTCGTCTTGCGGCCCGGGTCGGTCATCTGCCGACCTGGCCCTGCGTCCGCTGCCTCAAGGCGCGACAGCATCTTGCTGAGGCCGCCAGCACGGCATCTCGGCATTGTCGGTCAGCCGCCGCATTCTGCCATGGCGCAGGTTCAGGACGCCGATGGCGAGTCCTCTCTTGCCGTGCAAGGCGACGGCTATGCGCGTCCCGTCCGGGGAATAGGAGATGCCCTCGTAGGGCCCGTAGTGGC
>VGFC01000064.1 GCA_016869045.1 Armatimonadota bacterium | reverse complement strand
CCACACCCACTCCGACCGCGTCCTCCACGCCCTCCGGTCCACCCTCAGGGATGCCCGACTTCGGCGGCATGTCCTCGGACCAGCGCCGCCAGGCCTTCCAGAACTGGTGGAACGGCATGTCCGAGGAGCAGCGCCAGCAGTTCCGCAGCCGTCGCGGCGGAGGCGGAGGCTTCGGTGGGTATGGCGGGCCACGCGGCGGCTTCGGTGGCGGCCGGGGCCGCGACGACTAGCGCCCGCCCTTGCCGGGGCCATCGGACCGACCGCCTTGCTCTGACCCCCTCGTGTCTCCGGGAAGGGAGGGTTCGTCGCCGTGACAGGCCTTCAGTCAGCGCTTCTCGTTGCCGTGCTGATCCTCGCCGCTACCTCTCGAAGTCTCGCCGCTGAGGACGACCCAGCTGCCTTCTACCTCTCCCCGCACGGCAACGACGCGTGGTCCGGCAGACTCTCCGCGCCGAACGCGGCCAAGACGGACGGCCCCTTCGCCACCTTCGCTCGCGCGCAGGAGGCGTTGCGGGCGCTCAGCCCTGCGGCCAGGAGCCGAACGGTCGTCATCCGCGGCGGGGTGTACCGCCTCACCGAGCCCATCACGCTCGGACCACAGGACTCCGGCGCCGAGAGGACGCCTACGGTCTTCGCCGCGTTCCGGGGCGAGAAGCCCGTCTTCAGCGGCGGCCGATCGATCACCGGCTGGAAGAAGGCCGACGGTGACCTGTGGGAGGCCACGCTCCCCGAGGTCGCGAGGGGCGAGTGGTACTTCCACCAGCTCTTCGTGAACGGCCGCCGCGCCACGCGGGCCCGCACGCCGAACGAGGGCTATCTGCGCATCGAGGGCCCGCTCCCGGAGATCGCGAACCCCAGCCAGGAACGCTCGAACCCCGCCGCCAAACTCGGCTTCCGCTACCGGGAGGGCGACCCGGTCCCGTCCGGCGATCTCGCCGACGTAAACGTGTGGATGTACCACTCGTGGACTGCGTCCCTCCACTGGATCGACGCCGTGGACCCCGCCCAGCGCACCGTCCGCTTTACCAACCCCTCAGGCTGGCCCGTCGCCTACTGGGACCGCGAGCAGCGCTACATCCTCGAGAACTGCCGCGCGGCGCTCGACTCACCGGGTGAGTGGTACCTCGACCGCCGGACCGGCGTGCTCACCTACTGGCCGCTGCCGGGGGAGGACATGACGAAGGCGGACGTGACCGCCCCCGTGCTCCGCACGCTCCTGCGCTTCGCCGGCGAGGCCGAGGCGGGGATTACGGTGGACCACGTCGTCCTGCGCGGGCTGAGCTTCCAGCACGCCGAGTGGGAATGCGACCGCAACCAGATTGCCGACGGCCAGGCCGCGGCGTTCCTCGATGCCGCGGTAATGGCCGACGGGGCGCGGGAATGCGTTGTGGAGGACTGCGAGATCGCGCACGTAGGCGAGTACGCGCTCTGGTGGCGCCGCGGCTGCACGGACTGCCGCGTGCAGCGCACCGAGATGCACGATCTCGGCGCCGGCGGCGCGCGGATCGGCGAGACCGCCGAGCCGCCTCCCCAGCAGGCCTCGCTGCGCTGCGTCGTGGACAACTGCTTCATCCACGATGGCGGCAAGGTCTTCCCGGCGGGCATCGGCGTGTGGATCGGGCGCAGCTCCTACCATGAGGTCACTCACAACGAGATCTGCGACCTGTTCTACTCGGGGGTCTCGGTTGGCTGGAGCTGGGGCTACGCGCCGAGCTCCGCCAACCACAACAAGATCGAGTACAACCACATTCACCACCTCGGCTGGGGTGTGCTGAGCGACATGGGCGGCATCTACTCGCTCGGCATCTCGCCCGGCACCACGATGCGTCATAACCTCATTCACGACGTCTGGAGCTACAGCTACGGCGGTTGGGGCCTCTACACCGATGAGGGCAGCACCGAGATCCTGATCGAGAACAACGTGGTGTACGATACGAAGAGCGGCGGCTTCCATCAGCACTACGGGCGCGAGAACACCGTCCGCAACAACATCCTCGCCTTCAGCCGTGAGGGCGAGGTCATCCGCTCTCGCCAGGAGGAGCACCTCTCCTTCACGTTCGAGGGCAACCTCGTCCTCACCGACAACGGCCTGCCGTTGGGGGGCAACTGGAGCAATGAGCAGTTCCGCATGAACCGGAACCTGTACTGGGACACGGCGAGCGGCGACGACCTCGACTTCGCCGGCATGAGCCTCAAGGACTGGCAGGCGAAGGGCTTCGACGTGGACTCCGTCCTCCAGGACCCGCGCTTCCTCGATGCCGAGCAGCGCGACTTCCGCCTCCGGCCCGACTCGCCCGCGCTCAAACTCGGCTTCCGCCCCATCGACGTGGGTGAGACCGGCCTGTACGGCGATCCCGCCTGGGGCCGCAAGGCCAAGAATGTGCAGCGGCCCGAGATGGTCATCCCGCGGCCGCCGGGACCTAAGCCCATCCTCGACGACTTCGAGGGCACACCCGTCGGCGAGCCGCCGAAGGTCGATCGCGTCAGCGGCGAGGACCCGGAGAAGGGCGCGAGCATCCGCGTGACCGACGAGACCGCGGCGACGGGCAAGCGCAGCGTGAAGTTCACCGACGCGCCCGGTCTTCCCCAGGTCTGGCAGCCCCACATGTACTACACGCCCAACTTCGGCACGGGGGTCATGCACTTCGCGGTGGACGTTCGGGTCGAGCCGGGAGCGATCCTCTGGATCGAGTGGCGCGACTCGGCCAGCCCCTATCGCGTCGGCCCCTCGGTGCGAGTCGAGAGCACCGGCGCCTTGGTCGCCAACGGAAAAACGCTGCTCACGGTGCCGCACAGCCAGTGGCTGCACCTGTGCATCGACTGCGGGCTCGGGAAACACTCGACCGGAACCTACCGCCTCGCCATCACGCTCCCCGACGGCGCCGAGCAGGTCTTCAACGACCTGCCCCTCGGCTCGCCCGAGTTCAAACGCCTCCAGTGGCTGGGCTTCATCAGCCTGGCGACAGACCGGGCCGTCCTCTACATCGACGACGTGCAGCTTACGCCCGTGCGGTAGCTGATGCCTGCGGCCGAAAAATGGTGGCCTGGCAAGAAGGAGGAACGCGGGCGGGCAGCGAAACCACTCTCCGATTACGGTCTTCCGGGCTGCGCTGCCGCGGTCCATCCTGTCGCGGCAGGCGACGTTCGTACTGCGGCTGCCCGGTCCGAACCCTGTCCGGCGCCCTTGAGTCGAGCTCGCGTCGGGAGTCACCGCGTCCTTCAACCCAAAGGGAGGGATGGTTATGAAGCAGGGGCTTTCACCAGCCGTCGCCGTGGTCGTGATCCTGATCGTCGTGATCGTCGCCGCCGCCATCGGGTACTTCGTGTTCTTCAAGAAAGGAGGAGGCAAGCCGGGCTCGAAGGAAGAAGCCGCCAAGACGATGATCGATTACTCGCAGACGAAGGGCACCCCGATGACAACAGGGGAAGGCGGGCCCGCGAAGGGCGGCGGTGGTGCCGGCGGTCCCGGTGGAACGGTGCCGGCAACGAAGTAGTAGGAAGGGCCCTGGTCCGGGCCCGGGTCCCCTACCAGTCGCGGCCGAGGTAGACCGCTTCGTGCCCGATACATCAGACCATCCGCACTCGACACGAAAGGAGACAGTAGTCAATGGCAAGAAGGCACGGCTTCACCTTGATCGAGTTGTTGGTCGTCATTGCCATCATCGCGATCCTGGCTGCGATCCTGTTCCCGGTCTTCGCGCGGGCACGGGAGAAGGCGCGCCAGGCCAGTTGCCAGTCGAACCACAAGCAGATCGCGACCTCGGCCGCCATGTACCAGACCGACTACGACGGCCGGTATGTGCAGCGCTGGTATGGTCCCGACTGGGGCTGGCACGTTCCCGGCAGCAACTGGGAGAGCTACCACACCCTGCTCCAGCCGTACATGAAGAACTGGCAGCTCTGGGAGTGCCCCAGCAAGGACGGAATCTACATGTGCTGCAAGCGTCCTTGCATCGGCGCCACCAAGATCGTCTACGCCAGCATCGGCTTCAACTGCGGCATGGCCCACGTCCGTCGGGACTCGGAAGTGACCAATGCCGCCGAGTTCATCACCTTCGCCGACACGTGGGGCGGCGGCCAGGACCCCCGGGTGAACCCGTACCATTGCGCGGCTGCCTCCGACTACGTGATGGGCGGCACCCGCGGCTGTCCGAACCAGTGCCCCTCCATCCAGGACGATGCGTGGCTGCGAACGGACGCCCGACATAACGGCGGCATCAACACCGCGCACTTCGATGGGCACGTCAAGTGGGAGAGAATCGAGACCATCTACCCCTCCAGCCGCACCCAAAGGTCCGATCCCAATGCCGACAAGGCCAGGAGGTGGCACTGGCAGTAGTCTCCCCCGGTACATCAGGGCACAACTCAACGGCCTCGGCGACCCCCGCCGAGGCCGTTGTCGTCGTGCAACCTGCCGGCGCCCTCGAAAGCTAGTTGCCCCCGCCCGACGGCGCAGGGGCCCCTCCGCCTCCGCCGCCCGTCATCCCCGACTTGCCCTGCTGCATCATCTTCTCCTGCTGCATCTGCATCTCTTTCATCTGGGTGTCTGACGGGCCCGTGCCACCGCCCCCCTTCGGCTTGAGGAACACGAAGTACCCGACCGCCGCCACAACGATCACGACGATCAGGATTACAACCACGGCTGCGGCTGGTGAGATGCCCTGCTTCAAGGCCGTCCCTCCCTGTGCGTGATGGGCTACTCCCCCTGCGACCCAGGATGCATCCTCCGGGATCGCCTCCTGGTTCGACCCAAGGACGCACCCCACCTTCCCCGGCGGCTCTTGCGGACGGCGCACCGCCGACACGGAGATGACCGTCCACCCACCCGCCCAACAAGACTACGGACATCACCCAGGACGAGTGGCCCACGGCCCGGGCATCGCTGCCGAGGCCGCGGCCTCTGAGCGACCAGCGCAGCTAGCCGGGCTTCGCGCGCGACCCCGCTCGGCGCCGCTTCAGCTTCTCCTGCTCCAGGCGCAGCTCGGCCGTCCGCCGCGCCCAGTACGCCAACTCCTCCTCGCGTGTCATGCCCTTCGTTGCCTCGTAGATCGCCAACCCACCCCGGTGCTGCAGCTCGACGCAGTCAAACTTCTTCTTCCTGGTCCTCATATCGGACCACCTCCGGCGGCGAGCAGATCGTGATGCTGGGGTAACCTCGTTGCGCGTTGACCTCGTTGTAGCGCCGCGCCTTGTTGATGTGGACGATGTGCCTGAAGTTCCAACTCACGAGCGCGTCGCATCCGGCAACGGTGGCGAGAGCTACGTGCAGGGCGTCCGTCTCTCGCCGTTCACCCACGATTCCCGCAGCAAGGTAGGCGTCCCTCAGAGCAGCCGCCTCATCCGACAGATCCACTACCTCGGCCTGCTCGAGCAGCGTCCTCAGAACCCGCCGTACAGGTCGGGGGGCGTTCAGGGCCTCGTCTTGCACTACGACCGAGGTCACCAGCAGGAACCGGCCCCCTACCACCTGGTCCAGGAGGCGTCGGCTATGCTCGGCGAACTCGTCGTCCAGTATGCCACCAAACACCGACGTGTCCGCATAGAGACGCATGACCGGCGCCGACATGGCGGCCCTCTCATCACAGGTTACGTTCGCCGCGGCCCGGCGGTTGCCGCCTTGCTTGCCCTACTCGCATGGCACGGGCACCGGCATCCCCTGCTTCGACGAGACCTCCGCACCCTCCAGCACCGCGATCACGCGCCGAGCGGACTCCGGGGTGACGGCGAGCGGCGCGCCGCACAGCAGGTGCTCGGCGATGTTGCGGTAGTAGGCGTTCGGCTCGGGCGAGAGGTGCGGCACGTCGATCTGCTCGGGCTTGCCGCGCACGAAACTCGTCACGTGGACTGGCGAGTCCCACGTTGCGAGCACCGCGCCCCTCGTCCCCAGGATGCGCCACTTCTCCTTGCCCGCCGCGGCGATGGAGGACTGCTGCAGCTCGGCGTAGCGCCCGCCCTCGAAACGCAGGATCGCGTGCGTCTGATCCTCGTTGGTCACGTCGTGCCAGACCCGCTTGTGGAAGAACCCGTAGACGCTCTCCACCTTCCCCGGCATCAGGTTGAGAATCCAGTCCATGAAGTGCGCGCCCCAGTCGTAGATCGCGCCGCCGGAGATCGCCTTGTCGCTCCGCCACCAGTAGCCCGGATGGCCGTAGCCGCCGGCATAGGCCTCGATGTGGAACACCTCACCGATCAGGCCGGTGTCCAGGCAGTGCTTGATCGTGATGAAGTCGGAGTCCCACCGGCGGTTGTGGTAGGTCGAGAGCATCACGCCGTTGGCCCTGGCGGCATCGATCATGCGCGTCGCTTCTTCGGCGGTGATGCAGAAGGGCTTCTCCACGATGGCGTGCTTCCCGCGCGTGACCAGCTCCAGCACGTTGTCGCAGTGCACGTTGTGCGGCGTGATGACGATGCCCATGTCGACCTCTGCGGAGGCGGCCAGATCCGTGAGCTTGTCGTACAGCGCGATGTCCTCGCCCAGCTCTTCCCTCGCGACCTCCAGGCGCTTGGGGTCGAGGTCGCACACCGCCGTGACCGCCATCCCCGCGGCGCGAATCTGGTCCGCATGGTGCTTGCCCATGTTGAAGGCGCCGCCGTAGCCGATGATCCCGGCCCGCGTCGGCTTCGCCTCGCCCTGCTTCGTCACCCACCGCACAGCCTTCCCGAGCAACCGCTGGAACATCGGGTGGTTGCAGGCCCGCTCGTCATGGCCGAGCCCGGTGTAGAACACCCGCCCCTTCCCGTACGGCCGCACGTAGGCCATCGGGTGCTTCTCCCCGTGCCACACGGCTTCCGCCAGCACCTCGAACCGCCGCGTGCGCTTCTCGCAGACGTAGAACTCGTCAGTGATCTTGAGCGCATCCACGCGCCGCGTGATCTCGTGGTCGCCGACCATGTTGACCGTGAACTCGGTGATCGGACCGTGGGTGATGAACTTGCTGCCGATCATCTCCAGGTACGCATCATTCCCCTCGTCGATCACGTTCGCCGAGTGAACGCCCACCAGCCCACCCCCGGCCTTGACGAACTCACACAGGCTCTTCTCCTGCGCCGACGTGAGCTTCACGCCGCACGTGTACATGATGACGAGGTCATACCTCCCGAGCCTCGTCAGCGCCTTCGTGTCCGCGATCGTCGATTCGCAGACGTTCGCCCCCTTCAGCGCCGCCGCCAGAATCGGCGCACACGTCTCGAACGGATGGTATCGCCCGCCAGTGACCAGCAATGCGTTCTTCACGATGGTACGCTCCCTTGAGGTGCCAACGTGGGCAGAGCACGCTCTGCCCCTACCGGTCCCCCTCCGACGTTCCCGACCATTGCCCAACTCACCTGCGCCGTGACGGGAACCTCGCGAGGAATGCCTTCTCTCTTGCATCGGGAACACCGACGGGGTTCTCGGCATCGCATGCCCACCGACTTGGGTTGTCGCGGATGTACCATCGGATGGTGTGGAAGGCGTCCACGCTCCGGATGACGTGCTCCCAGTAGTTGCGCTGCCACGCGAAGTCCGCGAAGCCTAGCAATCGCGCTTCCTGCGTGACGCGCCCCTTGAGCCACTGCACGATGCGGCCAAGCGTCGGAGCGCGGGGCGGCCCACACCCTCCAGCGCCAGGGCTCAGAACGCCCGAAGTGGTGGCCGGGCCGAAGCCGTCCCCCCTCCGCAGGCGCACCACTGACCCATCCCGATCGCTCACCGCTCCGGCAATGTCCGGCGGCAGGATCACAACGATCCCGCGCAAGTGGTTGGGCATGATGACGAACTCATCCGTCTCGACCCATCCCTGGAACTGACCCGGGAGACGCTCCCACGCTGACTGCACGATCTCCCGGAGTCCGGGCCGATCGAGTATCGGTCGTCGCCGGTACGCACACACGGTGATGAAGTACTGCCCGTGTGCGGAGTAGTCGAAGCCGGGGATGCGGATTGACCGACGCCCCCTGTCGGCCATGACATCACCCTCCTCCAGCCGTTGTAGGGGCAGAGCGTGCTCTGCCCACGCCGTCGTCACCAAACCGTTGTAGGGGCAGAGCGTGCTCTGCCCACGCCGTCGTCACCAAACCGTTGTAGGGGCAGAGCACGCTCTGCCCCTACAACGACAACGACTTACGGTTGCATCCCCTCGATCGCCTCCGCGACCTTCCTCCGATGTTCGAGCATCGGCTGCGGGTCCCGGCTGAAGTGCGTGGCGTCCGGGATGATCGGCTCGGGGATCTCCAGGAGCTTCGCGGCCTCCTGCGCCTTGGCGCCGCCCCTCTCGGTGAGGCTGCGAAGGAGGTAGAAGCACTCGTAGTCCTCGATCCCGTCGCGCAGCATCTCCCAGCGGATGCAGTTCACTGGACCCTCAAGGTACTTGCTCTTGTCCTCCCCCACCTTCCGGTTCGGCGGGTAGAGGAAGCGGCCGTCACCGTTACCCCAGTAGGCGACCTGCCCTGGCTTGTAGTCATAGCCGCTGACGTAACTCATGGGGTCTTCCCAGGGGTTCTGGAGCTTCCCCTGGTAGTAGGCCGCCGGGCTGTGCCAGTAGTTGGTCGCCCAGATCAGCACGCCGTCGATGTTCCACTTCCACGTCATCCACAGCCACGTGCGCAGCTCCACCGCGCTGTGGTCGATGAACAGCGTCGGGTAGGGCGCCTTCGGGCCGGTGCACACGTACCACCAGATGTCCTCGCCCTGCTGCTTCCGCGCGGCGCAGGCGGTCGGGTCCATGTTCGGCAGCACCGGGCACCAGAGGTCTACCGTACCGAACAGCGGCGCCACGGGTTCCTCCGTGAGCATCCGCCGCAGCTTCGGCGCACAGCGCTCCAGTAGCTCCATGCCCTCGCGCACGAAGTCGTAGTCCTTCGGATCGGGCTCGTCGAACCAGTAGATGTACTGCCTGTCGAGCCAGCCCTTCTCCTCGAGGTGATTCTGGATGGCCATCAGGTACTTCGCCATCAGCCGCTCGTACTCAGGTGTGCCCTGCTCGTAGGGCCCGATGCGCCCAAGGTGCCGCGAGTGGAACGTGCCGCCGCCCATGCCCTGCACGGGCAGCGCGAAGTTGCGCAGGTGCAGCTCGTTGAAGGCGTACTCCGCCGCGCGGTCCCAGTCCGTGAAGTCCACCTCCACATCGAGCTGCTCGTCGGTCGTCTCGAAGCCCGGGTTGCGGATCAGGTTCTTGTCGTCATCCCTCGCAGCAAACTCGCAGTCGTCGAACCAGGCCGTCCCGATCCTCGACCCGTCCTCGGTCCACATGGCCGGCCGCAGCATCAGCATCACATGCCGCACGCGCTCATCGAACCGCCCGCTCAGGTCGCGCTCCTCGCGCTGCCATTCGCCGTTGCCCGTCGCCCCGAAGTCCTTGTTGTTCCCCGAGATCCACTGCCGGTTGCCGTCGTAGGTCTGGAGCGTGACGAGGTACTCCTGGTTCGGTTCGAGGGTTCGGCCGGACCAGCGCAGGACGTAGTCCTTCTGCCGGTCGATGGGGATCAGCTCGCGCGTGTTCGCGCCGATGGCGCTGGTCGCGCTGTCGTCCACGATCTTCAGGGAGGCCGCCCCGCTCGCCTTCTCGTCGCTCACCGACTTCCCGCCCTCCCACGTGACGCCCGTGAAGCTCACGCGGATAGGATCAAAGGGCGTGGGGTTGTAGGGGCTGATGCGGTGCGCCGCGAAGTTCCGCAAGTACAAGTCGTAGACTTGCCTGACCTCCTCGTTCGTCTCCAGGTTGTGGTATTCCCGCAGGGGGCCGGTATCCAGCCCGAAGCCGCTCTCCACGTGCGTCTCGTCCGGCAGCGTGAAGTCAAAGACGTGCACGCGCAGGTTCACCTTGCTCTGCCAGCCCTGGGCGGACAGCGTGAGAGTGCCCTGGTAGTTGCCGCCGGGGATGTCCCTCGGCACGTGCGCGGTGATCCACAGCGGCTGGTTCCTACCGGCCGCCAGGTCGATGGGCGTCCTCAGCGCGGGCAGCGGATCGGGCCACCAGCCCTCGCAGCCGGTGCTATCGGTCGGCACGCGGACGTTGACGTAGGCGACCTGGTCGATCTCGATGTCCGACGCGGCGATCTTCGCGCCTCGCGGCCCCGTCAGGTCGCTCACCGCCGCCGCCAGCCCCTTCAGCTCCCCGGTCGGCCGCACCACGACCTGAGCCGCCTCATACTCATTCCTTGCGGCCTCGATCAGCACCGACGGTCGCCTCTCCTCCGGCACGGGCCGCTCGCGGCTCACCTTGTACGGGCTCTCGCACCACCAGACGGCCGCCGAATCATCCTGCGAGACCACGTAGCCGTAGTTCGCCGCGTACATGTCCGGCACGTTGAAGCGCGCCTGCGCACTGAACACGAGCTGGTCGCCCCGTGCCGCGGCCACGACAATGCTGTACGGTCCCGTACCGTCCACCTTGTAGGGCACCTCCCGCATCGCGCGCATGGGGACCGCGACTTGCGTCGCATCAGGCCCTAGCCGCCATTCCAGAGCCTTCCCTCCGTCAGGCGTGACCGTCACCCTCAGTTCAGCGTCGGCGCCGTCCTGCTGCACGAGGACGCTCACCTTGTTATCGCCCCCGGGGACTAGATCTCCGAGCGAGGTCACGGCGAACGCCGGGTTGGGCCGCGTCAGCTCCAGGAAGCGCGTCTGCCCCTGCAGGTCCGGCGGGTTACCGGCCAGGTCGGCCGTGTACTCGTACCCATGCACCTGCAGGTTGGTGTCACCCTCACACCGCAGCCGAACGAACACCTCTTGCGCGGGGAACAGTCCCTCCGGCAGCGCCGCCTCGATCTGCCCCACCTTGTCCACCCGCCCGATCTCCGTCCAGTTCCCGGCATCGCGGCTCGCCTCGGCGACCAGCGTACCGCTGGCGTGCCAGCCGCAGTTGATGTTGCAGCGCGCCGACGTCTGCTCGTAGTCGCCCACCTGATGTCGGTAGATGACAGATGCATCCCCCGCCAGGATCCAGCGGTTTGTGTTGAAGCTCGCGTGGTTCCGGTACAGACAGCGTGAGTAGTTCGAGCCCTCGTAGTCGAACCTTGGCGCCGCGCGGTACTTCCCGCCCTCGATGCTCTCCCCGGCGCCCAGTTCTACCCCGCCCAGCCGCTTGTGCAGCGCCTGCACCGGGGCCAATCCAACATCATCGAAGTACACGGTGCCGCGTGTCTCCCATTGCCCGAAGCGCAGCAAGCCCTGGTTGCGCGGCGCATCGGGAACGCTGAACACGAAGCTCTGTTGCGTCCACTTGTCGCCGGCGCTGTAGTCCCGGTTCGCGAAGCTCGGGCCTGTCACGACGCACCCGCCGGTCGTGCCCGGAGCCGCCCGCATCCACACCGACACGCGGTACAGCCCGCCCGGCTCGAAGGCAAGGTCCCCGCTGCGCCAGTAGTTGTTGTCACCCTCGCCGACCACGCTGATGCAGTGGCCGTTATCTCGGCCGGGGGCCTCCCAGCCGCCCTTCCCACCGCTCAACGTCCAGCCGAGGGGCTTCCCATCCGCGCCCTCCTCGAAGCCCGGGTTGGTGAGGCTGACAGGCTGCGCAACCGACCACGCACACAGCAGGGGCATGAGCAGGATGGTCACGAGGGGCTTCATCGGCGTCCTCCCAAGCTCGGGCATCGCGAAGCACGTTGCGTGGATGGTTGGCCCCCATCCGCGGCAACTCCTCCCGCCGTTGCTGGGAGCGCCGTGCCTCTGACGTCTGCTCGGACCGCCACCGTCTCGGTGGCGGCGGTGGCCGCCCTTGACGTCCCCTGGACGAAGGTCCCTCCCTCCCGCTGGCCGAAACTCACATCGGTACTCCCACCGATGGCGGCTCTGCCTACCTCCTCCAAGGTGCCCCCGGCCTGGCGCGCGGTGTCCATCATCCGCGCGTTCTTCCTGTTGGTTGCCCCGTGGCGGGTGATCCTATCCCTAACCTCGGGGTTCCTGCTGGCCTTCGCGTTCCCGCCGTACGATGTGGGTTGGCTCGCCTGGGTGGCGCTGGTCCCACTGCTGGTGGCGGTGCGCGACCTACGCCCGGGCGGCGGATGGGTAGCGGGGCTCATCGCCGGCACGGTGTTCTTTGCCCTCCTGATGGGCTACATCGGGCAGTTCGGCGTGCTCCCCTGGCTGGCGCTGGCGGTGTTCCAGGGGCTCTTCGTCGCGTTGTACGGCTACCTCGCCGCGCTCATGTGGCGCTGCCCGTGCGCGTGGCTGCGCATTCCGGCGCTCGCGGCATGCTGGACGGCCTCCGAACTGATACGGGGCCACCTGGGCGCGCTGCAGTTCACCTTCGGAGCGCTCGGCTACAGCCAGCACGCGTATCTCCCCATCCTGCAGCTCGCCAGCCTCGTCGGCCATTCGGGCCTCGGCTTCGTGATCGCACTCTTCGCCGCGGCGTTGGTGGAGGGCGTGCCGCGCCTGCAGCGTGGCAGTCGCCCCGCAACCGGCGGCCCGCTCGTGATCCTGGTCGGTGCGTTGCTCATCGCGCTCGTTTGGGGTTCCATCCGCGAGCGATCCGTGCGCCGCGGCGACCTTACGGACGGCCTGGAGGTGGTGGCGGTCCAGGGCGACGTGACGCTGCAGCCCCAGACCGACGACTTCCTCAAGGAGACGACGGGCCTGTACGTCGGCATGAGCCTCAGCGCAGGCCTCGGCGCGGACCTGATCGTCTGGCCGGAGACCGCGATCCCCGCGCGACTGAACGAGTACCCGGACTTCTACCGCCAGGTCCGCTCCGTCCCGCAGCGCCTGGGGTGCACGTTGCTCGCGGGCGCCGCCGAAGCCGGGCCGCGCGGAGAGACGTACAACACGTTGTGGGCCTTCGACCGCGAGGGCCGGCTGATCTCCCGGTACCGCAAGCAGCGCCTCGTGGTCTTCGGCGAGTACCTCCCGTGGCGTGACCGGCTGAAGTTCCTGATGCGGAGCTACCCGATCCGCCCCTTCGACTTCTCGCCCGGCGCCGAGGATGTCCTCGTGCCCGTGGACCACGCGCTCCTCTCGCCGATGATCTGCTTCGAGTCGATCTTCCCCGACATCTCGCGTCGGTTGGTCGCCGAGGGCGCGGAGATTCTCGTCGTGAGCACGAGCGACGTCTGGGTGGGCCGCGCGCCCGCGGAGCTTCGCCAGCACTCGCAGGCCTCGGTCCTCCGAGCCGTGGAGACCGGCCGCTGGCTCATCCGCGCGGGCGGCACCGGGGTGACCTGCATCATCGACCCGGCGGGGCGCATCGTGGCCTCGGCGCCGATGTTCGAGAACACGTCCATCCGCGCGCGCATTCGGGCCGAGACGCGCTGGACGCCGTACGACGTACTCGGCGACTGGCCGCTGGTGGCGATCACCTGCCTGCTGCTGCTCGGCGGGCTTGCGGACATCCATTCAGCCGATCTCAGGAGGCAAGCGGCGTCGTGAGGCCCATCATCGCCGTCCTCTGCAGCACCACGCACCCAACCGGCGCGACCATCCAGACGCGTGATTCCGCCGGCCGCCCGTACTCCGAAGCGATCTGCCGGGCGGGCGGCGTGCCGGTGCTCGTGCCGCTCGGAGACGATGAGGTCGCCGTCCGCACGGTCGTCTCCCTCGCCCATGGTCTGCTGGTCACAGGAGGGGTAGACATCGCGCCCGGCGCATATGACGAGGCGACGCTGCCCGAGTGCGGGGAGATCGATCCCCTCCGCGACCTGGCCGACCGCTGGGCCTTGCAGGAGGCGCTCAGTCGCCCTCTGCCGTCTGCTGGGAGCGCCGGCACCCTTGCCGGCATGCCGCTACTGGGCATCTGCCGCGGCATTCAGTCACTCGCAGCCTTCCTGGGCGGGTCGCTCTACCAGGACATCCCGAACCACCGCCAGGCGGAGGCCCGGAACGTCCCGACGCAGGAAGTGGTCGTAGAGGAGGGCACGCTGCTGGCGGGGATCGTCGGAGCGGGCGCGCTCTCGGTGAACACGTTCCATCACCAGGCTGTCCGGCGCGTGCCCTCGGGCTTCCGCGTATCGGCCCGCGCCGCCGATGGCACCATCGAGGGCATCGAAGCGGCGGACGGCGCCTTCCGCCTGGGAGTGCAGTGGCACCCGGAGGACCTGGCAGCCGACTTCGCGCCCCACCAGGCCCTGTTCGACGCCTTCGTCCAAGCCGCGGGAGGGGCCGCATAGCCCCGCCGGGGCTATCCGGCCCCAGCCGTGCTTCGACCACGGCCCGCCGATGGACCGACTGCAGTGCGAGGGGGACCCGCCATGTCAGGCATAACTACAGAGACTCCGACCGCGACGGACCACCGGGAGCGCTACGAGAGCGTAGTTGCGGAGCTGCGCCTCAAACTGGAGCAGATGGAGAACCAGCTCTTGGAGAACGGGGCGAGCGGTCGGGAGCCCCCGGGCATCTACGATTTCCACACCCACACCTTCCTGAGCGACGGGGTCCTATCGCCCATCGAGCTGACCCGTCGCGCCATCGTGAACGGGTACGCAGCGCTTGGGATCGCCGACCACTGCGGCGCAGGTACGATGGCGCGCGCCATCGAGGAGACCACGAGCGAGGCCGAGCTGGCCTTCCGCCACTGGAACTTCCGCGTATTTGCCGGAGTCGAACTCACGCACGTGCCCGCCTCGTCCGTCGCGGAGCTCGCGGCTGAGGCGAAGCGCCTGCGGGCCACTCACGTGGTGGTCCACGGGGAGTCGCCGGTCGAGCCCGTCGAGCCGGGGACGAACCTCGCCGCGGTAAGCTGCCCGGACGTGGACATCCTCGCCCATCCTGGCCTTCTGACCGCCGAGGAGGCGCGCATCGCGGCCGAGACCGGCGTCTTCCTCGAGATCACCGCGAAGGACGGACACTCGCTCGGCAACGGGCGCGTCTACGCTCTGGCGCGCGAGGCGGGGGCTGACTGCCTGCTGAACAGCGATACCCACGTGCCGAGTCACTTGCTGACCGCCGAGTTCGTGCGCACTGTCGCCTCGGGCGCCGGCGTGACCGAGGAGGAACTCGGGCTGATCCTGCGGGTGAACCCGGAGCGCCTGATCGAGCGAATCGAGGCCCGGCAATGCGAGGAATGAGACTTGCGTGGCTGATAGCTATCGGCGCGGTTGCCGTCTCCCTGACCGGCTGCGCGCGCGGCGGGGGCGGGCCGGCCATCCCCAACTGGATCGTCGAGTTCATCATCCGTTTCGCCGGCCCGATCGATGACACGTCCTTCTACTTCGTCGCCATCGACGCCGACGGCGACTTCCTCGCGGACGGGCCGCTCCCGGTCGCGGCGGGACCCTACTGGGGCAACGGCTGGGGGACCGGCTCGATCACGCACTTCGTCAGCTACACGCAGGGGCGCTATGATGTGTACGCCGCGAACCGCCGGCTGGAGCTGCTGTCGCAGGGCGGCGGCATCGTCGGGGCGACCGGCTCGCCGCAGCAAACCGATACCGGCGAGTACCAGCTGACGGTGGGAACCATCACCCTCGGCACCGCGACGCTGAATGGCACGGGCACGCTCACCGGGGTCACGAACGCCAGCGCCCAGAACGCCGGGCGGTTCTCCATCGAGACGGACGCCTCGGGGCACACGGTCGCCAGCGGCGTCTCGTTCACTCCGGCAACGAATGGCGGCAGAGCACCTAACACCGCCGAGCAGGCCGCGCTCGATGCCCTCAACGCCGGCGCCGCCCTCGCCGCCGATTCGCTCGCCGCGTTCGGCCTCACGCTGCAGATCGGGGCGCCTGCGGCGGGCACGCAGACGATCGACGTAGCGCCGACGGTGGCGGAAGTGGCGGCGAGGTTCGAGTCCGGCTCGGGCGGGACATCGACCTCCACCGGCACCGTCACCGCGAACTCAACGACGCCCACCGCGACCCCACCCATTCCGGGCGTCTCCCTGCAAACGGGGACCCTCGTGACCGGGGGCGTGGCCCGCTTCCGCTCCGAGACCGCTCCCACCTCGACCCTGATCGGCCCGCCATACGAATCGGTGCCCCCCCTGGGAGGCTCCCAACTCGACGTGACGGTTGACCTGAACATGCTCGGCCAGAACCTCGACAACCTCTCGGTCAACTTCATCTCCACCACCGAGCTGATCTTCGACCCCACGATCACCGACCCCCGACTCCACTGCTACGACGGGCTCAGCAACAGCCTTGCAGATCCCGGGAACGCCTATGTCGCGTTCAGCGTCCGCCAGACGCGGACCATCTCGAATGGCGACTTCTCCGCACCCGAGACGGGCGGTGACCGAACCGTGGATAAGGACCTTGTCGCGACCCAGGCGGAGCAGGACTCCGTGGACATCATCGACTGGAGCATCACCGTCCAGCGCCTGTCCGGCTAGGGAACCCGGTTCCTGGGCACCTCCCACGGCCTGAGGCGTTTACTGTAGGAGACCCCGCCCGCCACCGGAGAGACCGAACGCGACGTGATCCCGCTCGGCTTGGTGTTACTGCTCGCCCACTCAACGGGACCCTCCGCCCAGAGCCTCTGGCCTCCGCTGTCCGAGGCTGACTGGGCCGCCTGGCAGTATCAGACGCTCGGCGAGTCCGCTCAGGGCGACTACCTGATCGTCGGCGACGTGCGCGCGACCGGCAAGCGCGCCGGGCGAGTGGCGTTCAGCGTCGTCGATGAGGGTAACCACTACGCCCTCGAGTTCGCACCCTACCCCGTGCGCTTGTTGCGTGTGGAGTCAGGCCTCGAGCTGCCGATCGGCGAGTGGTGGCACCGGGGCCTGAACGGACGCCGGTGGACCGAGCTGGTGATCCGCCGCGAAAGTGGCCGGATCGAGGTCTTCCTGGATGGCCTCCTCGCCGCGGCCGCCGCCGATTCGACCTTCACGGGCGGTAAGATCGCCACCGGCAGCCCGGGCGGCTCCGTCGAGTTCCGCGACCTGCGCGTCCAGGACACGGAGCCGGCATACCTCGATGACGACTTCATGCGCGCCGAGGGCGAGACGGGCGGCTGGGAGATCGTGAAGGGCAACTGGCGCGTGCAGTCCGTCGGCAGCCCGGTCCGCTCGACCAACGCCTTCAACTTCACCGTGGATGCCGCCCCCAAGGGCGCGACCGCCCTCGTCGGCGACTGGTTCTGGCATGACTACCAGGTCGCGGTCAGCTGCCAGCCCCACGGCCCCACCCAGGCCGGCCTCTACGCGTACTATCGGGATGCGGCGAACTACCTCCTGTTCACCTGCGGGAAAAGAGGGACACCATACCAATTTCCGCCGTCCGAAACTGGTATGGTGTCCCTCTTTTCCGTCACCGACGGCAAGCGCCGCACCCTCGCGAAGGCGTCGGTGCCCCTCGTTCCCGGTCAGTGGTACCGCCTCGCTCTGCGCGTCGAGGGCCCACGGGTCACCGGTCTGGTGGACGGGCACCCGGCGCTGACCGCCTTGACAGACCATCGGCTCGGTGGCCAGGTCGGCCTCTACGCCGCCACAAGCGACGGAATCACCTTCGACGACTTCTCCGTCCGCCCGAGAAACGCAATGCCGTGGGACCCGGGGCACCTCGCGCTCTGGCAGCCTGTCGGTGGCAAGTGGTACGTCGGCCGCGAGGGGCAGGTGCGTGAAGAGGTAGCCGCTTTCGCGGCGTCCCCGGCCAAGCTACTGACGCGCCAGACCATCGCCGGCGACCTCCGGCTCTCCTCGGCGGCACAGCCCCCGGCGGGCGGTACCGTCGGCCTCATAGCGGGCTGGGAGGATGACGCGAACTACCACGCGCTCGTCTGCGGCGGCAAGCCGGCGGTTGCTCGACTGATCACGGTCGCCGACGGCCAGACAGCAGTCCAGGCCGAAGCACCCATCCAGGCCGCGGACCAGCCCCTGCCGATGGAACTCTCCCTCGTGGGGCAGGCGATCCGCGCCCGAGTCGGACATGATGTCACACTGACCGCCTCGAACGGCATGCTGCCTCGCGGCCGGGTGGGCCTGCTGTTGGAGAACGGCCAGGCGAACTTCGCGCCCCCCTCGGTCGAGCGCCTGGAGCCGCTCCCCGAGGTCCCTCGGTTCGAAGGCGCCTTCAGCGAAGAGGTCAGCATGGCCGACTGGGCGGCCGAGAACGCCGACTGGACCACGCTTCCTCAAGGCGGAAGTGATCCCGGACCGTCCTACTGGCACAAGGCCCCGGCGTATGGCGATCAGGAGCTGTCCGTCCGCTTGTCGGCACCTCCGAGCGGGCCTGTCTCTGTGAAGCTGGCTGCCGACGAGGTCGGCTCCGCGAGCGGGTACACCTTCACGGTCACCCCGGGGGCGAGCGGCTCCGCAACACTGCTGCGCAACGGGGCGCCGGTCGCCACGCAGCCGCTCCCGGACTTTGCAGCCGGAGGTGTCCAGGCGGTCGGCTTGAGCAAGGTCGGCGCCCTGTTGGTGGGCAGCCTCAATCACCGGCCGCTGTTCTTCTTCACCGACCCCGATCCCCTGCGCGGTGTCTTCGCGGGCTGGACCGCGCCGGCGGGCACGGCCACTCCGTCTGACGCCACCTTCCAGGCCGACAACGTGCTCAGCTACTCGTTCCGGGAGGCCCCGAGCGATTGGTGGATCGGCAGCGGGGACTGGCGGATCACGAACCGCTGGGATTGCGAGCCGCGCTGGACCTTCTTCATCGGCGGCAGCGAACAGGTCGCGTGTCTGTGGAACAAGCACGAGTTCGGCGACGACATCACCCTCGACTTCTACGGCGCCATCCGCTTCGATTCGACCCAGGGCTACGAGTATCGCTACGCTTCGGACATCAACTGCACGGTTGCCGCCGACGGACGCGATCTCACCAGCGGCTACAGCTTCATGTTCGGCGGCTGGGACAACAAGTCCACCCGCCTGCTGCGCGGGCGGGAGGTCGTCGCGGAGTCTGCGACCGCCCTCATCCTACGCTCCAGCGCTATCCACCGGCAGTGGTTCAACCTGCGCCTCCGCAAGTCGGGCGCGCGCATCCGCTGTTGGCTCGACGGGCAGCCACTGTTCGATTACACCGACCCCAACCCGCTGCCGGGTCGTCGCGTCGCACTCTGGACCTACCACAACGCCATCGCAATCGCGCGCGTGCGCATCGCTTCGACACAGATCGCGCCCGGCCCGCTGACGCCACCGGACCGAGCGCCCGCGACACCCTACGACCAGCCCGCACAGTGAAGGCGCCGTTGCTGGGAGCGCCGGCACCCTTGCCGGCAGAGGTGGCGGGTCGTGGTGCGGTGGCGTCGCGACGGTAAGGCCAAGGCAACGTCCGCTTGCCACAGCAGCCGGCAAGGGTGCCGGCGCTCCCAGCAACGGCGCTCCCAGCAACGGCAAGAAGGGGGTGCAGACGTGAGCCGCGAGCTGATCCTGATGGCTGCTGCTCTCGTGCTCGCTTGCGGTCTCTCGCACGCGGCCGACGGACTGCAGCTGTATGTCGCGACCAATGGGAATGACGCGTGGAGCGGGACGCTGCCGGCACCGAATGCCGCCGGGACCGACGGCCCCTTCGTCACGTTGGTGCACGCGCGGGATGCCCTGCGCGCTGTAAGGCAAGGTGGGGCGCCCCAGCCCGCGACCGTGTTCGTGCGCGGCGGTCGGTATCTTCTCGACAAGACCTTCGTCCTCACTGCGGAGGACTCGGGCACGGCGGACTGCCCCGTGACGTTCTGCGCGCAGCCGGGCGAGGAGGTGCAGCTCCTCGGCGCGAGGCCGGTGCGCAACTGGCGTCGCGAGGCGGAGGGGCTGTACGTGACGGAGCTCTCCGCGCAAGGCTTCGACTGGTTCCGCTTCCATCAGCTCTTCTTCCGGGGCGAGCGCCAGACGCTCGCGCGCCACCCGAACCTGGACCTCGCCCACCCGCACACCGGCGGGATGCTCTACGTGGATGCGCCCTCCTACCTGGAGCGGAGCGCCTTCTACTACGACAAGGGCGAGATCCCGTTCGAGGCCTGGGGCGACTGGTCGCAGGCTGAGGTGAACATCTGGCCCTACAACTGCTGGGACCACAACATCATCCCGATTGCCGACGTGGACACAGCCAGCCGCCACGTTCGGCTGAAGTACCCCGTGGCCGGGCGAATCAACGAAGCCAACCGCTACTTCGTCCGGAACGTCCTCGGTGCGCTCGACGCAGCGGGCGAGTGGTACGTGGACTACGCGACCGGGAAGCTCACCTTCCGCCCGCCCGGCGGGACGCTGACCGATGACGACGTGATGGTGCCCGTGATCGAGAACCTCATCGAGGTCTCGGGCACGCCGGAAGCACCCGTGCGTTACGTCAACCTGCGCAGCTTCCACCTCGCCTGCGCGGAGCAGGATGCCATCGTCCTGGAGGGCGCTGAGCATTGCGCGATCACCGGCAACGTGGTCTCCAACATCGGAGGCGTCGGCGTGAACGCAGGCTATCTGCGCAACGCCTCCAAGGGGATTGGGAACCGCTGGACCGATGGCGGACGGGTGCGCACCGCCATCCACTCCGGCGACCGCGCGCTGCTGTGCAGCCACCCGTGCGCGAACTGCCGAATCGCGGGCAACGACATCTACTCCACCGGCGGCGACGGCATCACGCTCATCGGCACGGGCAACGTCGCCGACAACAACCACCTATACCGCGTCGGGCTGTATGACATGGTCTGTGCGGGCGTCACGGTCTACGGCAGCGACAACGTCGTCTCTCACAACGAGATTCACGACGTGCCCCGCGACGGCATCTTCATCAACGGCGCGCGCAGTACCGCGGAGTACAACTGCATCCGCAACTCGATGCTCTACACCGCGGACAACTCCGGCATCGCGCTCCGCCAGCACGATGTGACGAGGGCCGTGCAGGACCGCGGCAACGTGATCCGTTTCAACAAGATCCTCGACACCATCGGCTACGGCAGCTACCCTCACTGCGGCCATCCGCCGCAGGGCTTCGGCTCGCCCTTCTGCGCCTGGGGCATCTACCTCGACGGGTCGATCTGCGGCGTGACGGTCCACGGCAACATCATCGCGCGCTCGGCCGCCAACAGCATCTTCATCCAGTTCGGCGGCGGGAACGTCGTGGAGAACAACATCCTCGTCGAGACCCGCGAGCCGGTCATCTCGTACGACTCCGTGCTCTTCTTCGGCTACTTCATGTACTCCGACCCCCAGGGGCGCTTCGACGAGCCGCCCAACGAGATCAGGCACAACATCCTGTACTACACCGGCAAGGACAAGCAGCTCTGCATCAGCTCGACGTGGGGCAAGCCCGACTGGAACCCGAAGCAGGCGGTCTTCGACGAGAACCTGATCTGGCACGACGGCCTGCCCATCCGCGCGGAACTCGACGGCAAGCTCAAGTACGCCTCCCTGCAGGAGTGGCAGGCGGCGGGCCACGACCGGCGCTCCCTCGTGGCCGACCCGGGCTTCGTGGACCTCGCCCGCGATGACTTCCGCCTCAAGCCCGACTCTCCCGCCTACAAGGTCGGCTTCCGCGACATCAACAGCGAGATCGAGAAGATCGGCGCCTATCAGAGCGGCGAGCGCGCGACGTGGCCGCTGCAGAACCTCATCCTCACTCGCGAAGACCCCGTCGTGTTCGTCTACACGAAGCCGCCGAAGCCCCTCGTCGATGGCTTCGAGTTGGTGCCCGCAGGCGCCGCGCCCGCGCGCGCACAGGTGCTGACCGAGGGGGCGGACTCGATCCGGATCGCGACCGACGCTGCGCGCACCGGGCGCCAGAGTTTGTGCCTCACCGACGCGCCGGGCCTGCAGCACAACTACAGCCCGCACCTGACCTATGGCCTGCGGTACCCGGATGGTCGCTACCGCTTCTCGGTGGACGTCCTGAACTCCCCCGAGGCGCCCGCCGACTGGTACATGGAGTTCCGCGACTGGCGCGGGCCCCTGCAAGTGGGGCCTACGTTCGCGGGCACACGCGACGGCCGCGTCACTGCCGGCGGCAAGTTCGGTTCAGGCGGCAGGGAGGTCGCGCGAGTGCCGAACGGGACGTGGTTCACCGTCGGCGTCGAGTTCGCGACCGGCCCCCAGGCGCTGAAGACCTTCACCCTCACGCTGAAGCCGGAGGGCGAGCAAGAGCAGGTCTTCACGGACCTTCCCTTCCCCGATGGCGCCTTCGAGCAGGTCACCTGGTTCGGCATCTCCAGCACGAGCACTGACCGCACGCTGCTATACGTGGACAACCTACTCCTGGGGCTGGCGGACACGCTCAATGTGGCAGATGCGATGGCGACGCCGGCGATTCAGGGCCTCCCCGACAGGCCCGCGCCGGCCGTCGCGATGCGGAACGCGGAGCAGCTTGCCCTCTACTGGAAGTTCGACGAGACCCGGGGCTTCGATCTCACGGATAGCTCGGGCAATGGTCTCGACGGCGATCTGGGCGGCGTGGCTCGGGCGGCGGGCGCCTTCGGTCGCGCCCTCTACCTGGACGGCAGCGGCGCCGCGGCGGAGGTGGCCGACAACCCGCTCCTGCAGTTCGGCACAGGCGACTTCACGGTCGAGTGCTGGCTCTGCCCGACGCAGCTATCCATCGATTCGGCCCACCAACGCCGCCGCCTGCTCGACAAGGGCCTGTACCCCGACACGTGGTGGAACGTGGACATCTGGAGCGACGGGCGCGTGCAGATGGAGATCATCGACTCGGCCCGCCAGAACGGCACGACCGTCTCCGCCGGTACGCTCAGGGAGAGCGCGTGGACTCATCTCGCGATCGTGGTGGACCGCAAGGGCTTCGCGACGACGTACTACCTCAATGGCGTGGCGGACTCCACGAAGGCCCTGCCCGCCGCGTTCACGGGGAATCTGAACATGGCGGGCAAGTCGTTCACGACGGGCGGTTGGCAGCCGTTCGTCGGACTGCTCGATGAGCTGAAGGTCTACAAGCGCGCGCTCACGGCGGCGGAAATCGCGGCGGACTACGCGGCCTCGCGGGCGCGCTACACGAGTGCGGAGTTCACGGCAGACGACTGAATGGGTATCCGCTATCCCCGTCCGAGCCGTGTAGGGGCGCGATTCATCGCGCCCGCCCATGTAGGGGCGCCATTCATGGCGCCCAATAGCAGACATCGCGGACCCCCATATGGCGTCCGCTCACGAGGGCAGCGTTCTCTTATGTCAGCAAGCAACTGTCGCGCGTTTGTGCTGTTCGCGCTGGCCGGGACTGCGCTGCTGCTCGGCCCCGCGTGGGGTGATCCCATGAACCCGAACACGGACTGGTTCCACAAGGCCGGCTACGGGGTGTTCGTGCACTACCTCGCGGGCCTGCAGAACAACCCTGACCATGTCGCCAGCCTTGGGAAGCAGACCTCGTGGGACGAGTGTGTCCGCGAGTTCGATACCGAGCGCTTCGCCGAGACGATGCGCGAGGTGGGCGCGGGCTACGTGATCTTCACGGTCATGCAGATCGGCCGCGAGATGATCGCCCCGAACGCGACGTTCGACCGAATCACCGGCTACCAGCCCGGCGAGGCGTGCGCGACGCGCGACCTCATCGAGGACCTCTACCAGTCCCTCAGCCGGCGTAACATCCCGCTCATGCTCTACTACACCGGTGACGGCCCGCGCGCCGATCCCAAGGCCGCGCCGGCCTTCGGTTGGCAGACGCCGGTCACGAACGACTTTGTCGCGAAGTGGTCGAGCGTTGCGCAGGAGTACGGGGAGCGGTACGGCGACAAGGTCGTCGGCTACTGGGTGGACGGCTGCTACCCGTGGATCGGCTACGACGATGAGAAGCTCGCCCTGTTCGCGAAGGCCCTGAAGGCCGGCAACCCGAAGCGCATCGTGGCCTTCAATCGCGGCGTGGACCCGCAGGTGATGTCGTACACGCCCCATGAGGACTTCACCTGTGGCGAGCAGAACCGCTTCTTCGACCTTCCCACTCAGCGCTGGCTCGATGGCGAGCAGTGGCACATCCTCTCCTATCTCGGCACGGGATGGGGCCAGCCGGGGGCCCAGCTCACCAAGCGCGACCTCGCCGAGTACGTGTTCGATGCGAACCAGCGCGGCGGCGTAGTCTCCATCGAGGTGCTGCTCTTCCGCGACGGCTCGCTCGATCGCTCGCAGGTCGAGATGCTCAAGGCGGTGCGTTACGAGCACGAGCATGGCGCCACGCGCCCGCCCGTGCCGCCGGGCAACCTCGCCTACCGCAAACAGGCCAAGCTGCTCAGCCTCGACGGCTCCCACGAGCTGCAGGTGAACGGCGGCGTCTGCTTCCCGAAGCTCGGCGTCGATGGCCGGATGGAGACGATCGCCCTCGCCGGCGGCGAGTGGCCGTGGACGTATGAGGTGGACCTCATCGACAGCGCGAGCGTCCGCCGGGTGAAGGTGACCTTCGGCGACGGGTATGCCACGCACTTCGAGGTTCGCCTCTCCGCCGACGGGCAGACCTGGCAGACCGTCGCCTCGAAGGAGAACCACGACGGCGCGCCCTTCGAGGCGACCCTCGATCCGGTCAAAGCGCGGTACGTGCGCGTCTGCGCCCTCAAGCCCGACGGCCCGGACCAGCCGGGAACCCAGATGTCGATCCGCGAGCTTGAGGTGTACGAGTAGTGCCCTCTCGGGCAAGGCGCGCCCTGTCGGGGGGCTCCCGGTCATGTACATGATAGCTTGGCGGGTGTCGTTGTAGGGGCAGAGCGTGCTCTGCCCCGTTCCTGCCCGTACCGACGCCGTGGGCAGAGCACGCTCTGCCCCTACAACGACCGGACGAGACCATGACCAGACACCTCCCCATCCTCCTGCTCGGCCTCACCACGTGGGCCCTTGCTGCGCCGCTGCAGATCGTCTCGACTCCCCCGGGCGCATCGGCCTTCCTGGACGACCGCTTCGTCGGCATGACGCCGGTCTCTGTCGATCTCGACACCGAGGGCAAGCACCTGCTGCGCATCGAGAAGCGCGGGTACGAGCCGCATCGTCAGGCCATCGAGGTGCGCGCCGAGCCGGTGCAAATCAGCGCCGAGCTACGCCCGGCCGTCCAGGGCCGCCTCACGGTCACGACGGCGCCGGCGGGTGCGGAGGTGTACCTCGACGGCCGCCTGTGTGGCAAGAGCCCGCTGACGGCGGACGCGCTGGACTTCGGCCCGCACACGGTTCAGGCCGCGAAGGCCGGCTACGATCCGCAGACCCAGGACGTGGTGCTCTCCCGCGAGCAGCCGACCGCCGAGGTGACGTTGGCGCTGACCGCGCGGATCGAGGACTACCTCGTCGCCCAGGTCGCCGCCCATCCCGATGACGTCATGTCGATCACCGACCTCGCCCACGAGTACGCTCTGCAGCACCGCTTCGACGAGTGCCTGGCGACGATGGGCAAGGCCTTCGATGCCGTGAGCACCTACGGCGAAGCCCTCGACCAGGACGCGATCCGCCGCGTCTACATGGAGATCGACCGGCTCTATGAGAAGCAGTTCGACTACGCGCCGGATGACGTCGTCGCCGCCTTGAGGCCTCGGCTGATCGAGACCCTCAAGGCGGCCATCGAGCGCTTCCCGAAGAACGGCTACAACCACGAGGCCCTGGCCGACCTGTACACCCAGGCGGGCGCGCCCGAGAAGGCGCTGGAAGTCCAGCAGGCCGGGGCGGCGGCGGCGGACGGTCTCGCGGTGCGCATCCGCTTGCTGGGGGACGCGGCTTCGGCCATCTACCAGACCGGCGCGCAGGCCGAGAAGGTCCAGAACTGGCAAGCCG
>VGFC01000063.1 GCA_016869045.1 Armatimonadota bacterium | reverse complement strand
CTTCCATTGCGAGCGCACGGTTACGTGGTGGGAGCCCGGCCGCGCATGGATGAAGTACATCGCGCGCAGCCAATACCTGCTGCAGGAGGGCCGCTTCGTCGGCGATCTGCTGTACTTCGCAGGCGAGGGGTCGCCGGGCAGCCTGCCCGGGCGAGGCGGGCTGCGACCGGTACCGCCTGAGGGCTACGACTACGACGGGTGTGATGCGCGGACGCTACTCACCCGCGTGTCGGTGAGGGACGGGCGCATCGTGCTACCGGACGGCATGAGCTACGCCGTCCTTGTGCTACAGGGCAGCGAGCGGATGACGCCTGAGGTTCTACGCAAGGTGGCGGAGCTCGTGCGCGGCGGCGCGACCGTCATCGGGCCGAAGCCCGAGCGCTCCCCGAGCCTCACGGGCTACCCACAGTGCGATGACGAGGTGCGGAAGCTCGCGGATGAGGTGTGGGGCGACTGCGACGGCGCCAAAGTCACAGAGCACGCTTGCGGCAAGGGGCGCATGATCTGGGGCAAGCCGCTCGACGAAGTCCTCGCGTCCATGGGCGCGGCCCCAGACTTCCTGCCGGCCGACGTGCCCCATATCCATCGCACGGCCGACGGCGCGGACGTGTACTTCGTCAGCAACCAGAGGCGGAGCGCGACGCTCGTCGAGTGCAGCTTCCGCGTGACCGGGGGAATCCCGGAGCTGTGGCATCCAGACACCGGGCAGATCGAGATGGCCCCCGTGTACCGCGTGGACAACGGCCGGACCATTGTGCCCATCGGCTTCGGTCCGGCGGGCTCCGTGTTCGTGGTCTTCCGCAAGCCCGAGGCCTCCGCCGACCACATCGTGGGTCTGCGAAGGGATGGCGAGCCCGCGCTCTTCGCGGCGCCGCCCTCGCTCCACAAGCTGGAGATCCGCCAGGCGGTCTACGGCGTGCTGTCGGTGGAGCTGCAGGACATGGTTGAGGTGACCCAGCAGTTGCGCGCGATGGTGAAGGAGAACACGCTGTCCGTGCGCGCGACCAACGCGCTTGCCGGTGATCCGGCCCTGAACGTCGTGAAGCAGATGCGCGTCGAGTACACGCTCGAGGGTACGCCGCTGACGAAGACGGTAGAGGAGAACGAACTCCTGCAGCTACCGGAGGCGGGCGCCAAGGGCACGCTGGAGATTCAGCACGCATACTACGGGATCATCCCCGAGGGGCCGATCCCCACCGAGAAGCGGACCGTGGATGTGACGCAGCAAGTCGCCTCGCTAGTGAAGGACGGTCGGCTGAGTGTGGTCGCGAGCAACGCGCTTGCGGGAGACCCGGCGAACCTCGTCGTGAAGCAGATGCGCGTGGACTACCTCCTTGACGGCGAGCCGTACTCGAAGACCGTCGGGGAGAACCAGACGCTGGAACTGCCCGCCGGCGACGAGCGGGGCGTGTCCAGGAGCGACCTGCCCTTCGCGGAGCTGTCGGTCGGCGCGGACGGCAAGCGCGTGCTCACGGCCTGGAGTGCCGGGGAGTACGAGGCAGACACGGCGGCGGGCAAGGCGCTGAAGGTGAGCGTGGACTCGGTGCCGGCGGCGGTGACGGTCGCAGGCCCGTGGGAGCTGCGCTTCCCGCCCAAGCTGGGCGCGCCGGAGAGCGTTGCGCTCGGTGAACTCATATCCTGGACGAAGCACGATGATCCGGGGGTGAAGTACTTCTCCGGCACGGCGAGCTACGTGAAGCAGATCGACGTCCCGCCGGCCCTGCTGCAGAAGGGCAACGCTCTCATGCTCGACCTGGGCACCGTGCGGGAGATCGCCGAGGTCAAGCTGAACGGGAAGGACCTCGGTGTCCTGTGGAAGCCGCCCTTCCGCCTGGACATCACCGAGGCCGCCAAGGCGGGCGCCAACGACCTCGAGGTGCGCGTCACGAACCTCTGGCCGAACCGCCTCATCGGCGATGAGCAGCTTCCGCCCGACGCCGACTACAACCCTGGCGGCGCGATTAGGGCGTGGCCGGAGTGGCTCCTGAAGGGCGAGCCGCGTCCGAGCGGCCGGATCGCGTTCAGCACCTGGCAGCACTGGCAGAAGGACTCGCCACTGATCGAGTCGGGCCTGCTGGGGCCGGTGGCGCTGCGGTCCGGGCGAGTCGTGCGCCTGGCAGGCAGGTAGACGTCCGTCAACCAACGAGGAGGTGCCGCAATGGGCGCGCAGAACCACATTGCGTCTATGCTGGCGGACATGGTGCTGGACACGAGCCACCGGAGCCCGTGGCATTCGCTGGCGCACGCGACCGCGGGCCTGACGGCGGCCGACCTGGGCTTCAAGCCCATTCGGGGGCTCGGGTGGGACTGGGGAGAGAGGGACCCGTGGCCGGCGCCCTGTATCATGACGGTGCGGCAGGCTCTGATGCACGTCGCAGGGGCTGCGGAGGAGTACGCGAACCACCTTGGGCCGCGGACCCGCGCCAAGGCCGAGGCCGAGTGGTGCGCCTTCTCGTGGGATCGTCCGCTGAAGACGCCCGAATCGGTCGTTGGGCCGACGGACGCTGCCCTGCGCGTAATGTCCGCGAGGGCTGCGAAGCTGACCGACGCGGACCTCCCGACGCGCTCCGGCATGTGGGGCAAGGCCAATGCCCCCAGGCTCCTGCTGCTCATTGACGGAGCCGTCCTGCACACGGCCTGGCACCTGGGCCAGGTTGCGCTCCTCATCGGCCTGCGGGAGGCCGCGGCGAAGGGGAAGATGGTCAAGCCCGCGACCTCTGCATCGCGGCGTCCCGCCTACCCGGGCCGGCGCGACTGGTCTGACTGCCAGGTCGCCTCGCGCACGGAGGCCTGCCTCAGGCTGCTGGAGGCCTCGCATCGCGAGAGCCCGTGGCACGCCCTTCGGTTGGTATGCAAGGCGCTGTCGCAAGCCGAGGCGGAGTGGCTTCCGTTCCCTGAGGTGCTGCCCTTCGTGTCGATCGCCCATCGGGTCATGCACGTAGCCGACTGCAAGTGCGTCTACGCTGACCACGCGTTCGGGGATCGGAAGCTCCAGTGGCGCGACTGCCAGCACATCACGGGCTGGGCGCACGGCAAGCGGATCAGCGCCCGCGGGCTCATCCGCGGCCTGGACTTGGCGCACGAGTACCTGGTGGAGCACGTGGCCCGCGCCACTGACCGGGACCTGCGCCGCCGCAACCCGATGCACCATGGCGTGCCGCTGACGGGGTGGCAGGTCGTGGCCTGCATGGCCCAGCACGACGCCTGGCACGGAGGACAGGTCTCCATCCTGCGCGACATGTACGCCGCGCTCGCTCCATGACACGCCGGATCATCCATCTCGACATGGACGCGTTCTACGCGTCGATCGAGCAGCGCGACCGGCCGGAGCTGCGGGGGCGGCCGGTGGTCGTGGGCGGCTCCGTCGAGGGGCGCGGCGTCGTATCGGCGGCCTCGTATGAGGCGCGGCAGTTCGGCATCCGTTCGGCCATGCCGAGCACGCGCGCCCGGCGCCTCTGTCCGCACGCGGTCTTCCTGCGCGTGGACATGCCGAAGTATGTCGCGGTCTCGCGGCAGGTCATGGGTATCCTGCGCGATGTCACGCCTCTGGTCGAACCCATCTCCCTCGATGAGGCCTTCCTCGATGTGACGGGCAGCCAGACCCTCTTCGGCGACGCCATACAGATCGCCCGGGGGCTGAAGCAGCGCATCCGCGACGAGTTGCAGCTCACGGGCTCGGTCGGCATCGCGGTGAACAAGCTCCTGGCGAAGCTCGCGTCGGACCTGGAGAAGCCGGACGGCTTCGTCGTCGTGCCCGAGGGGCGCGAAGCGGAGTTCATCGCATCGCTGCCGATCAGCAAGCTGTGGGGCGTCGGCCCGGCGACGGCCGCGCGGCTGGAGGCTGTCGGCCTGACCACCATCGGCCAGATCGCGCAGTGCCCCCCGTCCCTGCTGGAGGCGCGCTTGGGCAACCAGGCGGCGGGCTTGCAGCAGCTCGCGCGGGGGATCGATGACCGGCCCGTGGTCCCCGACCAGGAGGCGAAGTCCATCAGCGCGGAGACGACGTTCGCGGAGGACACGGACGATGTCGAGTTCCTGCACCGCGTGCTGCTCGAACTCGCCGACGAGGTGGGTGAGCGCCTGCGCAAGGCCCAGCGCATGGCGCGCACCGTCTCTCTCAAGCTGCGCTTCCCGGACTTCAAGACCATCAGCCGTGACGCCACGCTCCCCGAGCCGACCATCGCGGGTCTGGTGATCTACGACGAGGCGAAGCGCCTGTTGGTTCGGGCCAACCTGCGTAGGCGCAAGGTGCGCCTGATCGGCGTCGGCGTCACCAACCTGACGGATGAGAGGCAGCTCGGCCTGTTCGACGAAGGACCTCAGCGCGCCGAACGCACCGAGCAGGCGATGGACCGACTTCGCGAGCGCTTCGGTCGCGACGCGATCCGAAGGGCCGCGCTGCTGAAGGGACGACCGAAGCCGCCGGGGGACCCGGGGTGACGGCCGACCCGGAGGCGTCCCGCCTGCATACGGCGAAGTCCGCCGCGGCCGTCTGACGAAGGAGGCTCTCCCATGCATACAGGACTGTGGCATTTCCTCGCTCTGGCGACCGCGGCGCTCCTCTGTTGCGCGTCGTGCCTGCCTCAGGTCTCAGACAACCTGCTGAAGAACCCCTCCTTCGAGGAGGGGTTGGCAGCGAATGGGCTGCCCAACGGCTGGTCCCTGTATGCGGGGAATGGGCAGAACCAGGCGATCCGTCTCGTGAAGCCCGGGGATGAGAGCGAGCAGGCAGCGCTGATCGATGACCCTGACCCGACCGCCGAGATCGGGATCACGCAGCAGAACGCGGTGGAGGGGGGGCTCGTGTACGAGGCGAGCGCGATGGTGAAGGGCGTGGAGGGCGCGGACACGACCGGGTCGTACATGCAGCTTCGCTTCCTGCCGTCGAACAAGTACTTCCAGACGGGCCTCGCGGCACCCTCGACGGAGACGTTCGACCGAGTCTCCGTGAAGGGCGTGGCCCCAGATGACACCACAGCGGCGGTGATCTACCTGTACACCCATCGCGATCCGACACCGAAGGTCATTGTCGATTCCGTCTCTCTGGTCTCCGGCGTAGAGCCCCCGCCTCCCCCTCCACCGGAGCCGATCCCTCCGGTCTACGAGAAGGTCAAGGACCTCCACCTGACCACTGACCTGGTGCGCGACGGGAAGCCACAGGTGACCATCGTCTCCCCCGCCTCGGGCATCTACGCGGCGCAAGCGAGCGCGATCCAGGCGGCCATCAAGGCGGTCACCGGCGCTGAAGTCCCGGTGGCGCCCGACGACTCCCCGGCGGCAGCAGTGCCCTTGAGCGGGAACCTGGTCCTGTTGGGCAACCGCTCGACGAGCAAGACGCTGGGCAAGCTGTACGACCTCTTCTACACGCTGACGGACCTGCGCTACCCCGGCCCGAACGGGTACGAGGTACGCACGCTGCACAACCCCTTCGGCAACGGGCTGAACGCGGTGCTGATCGGCGGGAGCGACACGGCGGGCGTTGCTGCGGGCGCGGAAGCGTTCATCGCTAAGCTCAGACAGGCCGGGGGCGGGCCGGGCAAGCTGACCATCGGCCGGCTGATGGAGATCAGACTTGGCGACGGAATCACCGTGCCCAAGGACCTCAAGGACTTCGAGGTCTGGGAGGCCTCGGCGGGGTATGGATCGAGCGGCTACTTCGGCTGGAACTCGATCAGCAAGCGGATGGCGATGTACTACATGACGGGGGACGAGTTCCAGGCGCGCGAGGCGATCCGGCTCGCCTTCCCTGATGACAAGGCGAAGGCGGAGATCGGCGAGATCGACGGTGAGCGGATCGAGGACAAGGACGATCCGCTGAAGGGCCCATACCACTACAACGCGCACATGATGATCCTCTTCTGGGACCTCATCGAGGAGAGCCCCGTCTTCACCGACACCGAGCGCCTGCAGGTCACCAACGGCTTCAGCCGCCAGCTCAACCACCGCAAGGATGAGGGCATCTACGGGCGCACGGAGGCCCCGCCATACGTGGGATCGCGCCACGGGCAGTACTCCGCGATCTCGCTGTACTGCCTCGCGCGCTACTTCCAGAAGGACTACCCGAATCCCATCTGGGCGCACGGCATGGAGGCGTCGAAGCTGGAGTTCGCGCCCCTGCACGAGCACGCGTGGGTCTCCGGCGAGAACGACAACCTCTTCTGGTACGATACGGCGACGGCTCCGATCCTGACGTTCCTGGTCCTGACGGGCGACCGCGTGCCGCTGGAGAGGGGCACGTTGGGCGACCTGCTGCGCGGCCAGGAGATCCTGACGACGGGCAGCCGCGGGCACTGGGACCTGCGCTACGCCGCGCTCGACTTCCTGCACAAGACGGCGTACCTCACCGGCGACGGGCGCTGGCTCACGTACCGCGACCGCACGGGCATGGACCTCAACGTGTTCCGGCTCGGGCAGTCCTTCTGGCCGGAGGAGGCCCTCAAGCCCGTGCCGCCCGACGACCTCGTCGGCAAGTGGGGCATCCAGGCCATGCCCAAGCCCATGTGGGCATGGCGCGGCAATGGCTTCCCGTGGGGCGACTCGTTCCTGTTCGGCAGCTACCGGAGCGCAGTGGATGACTCGGGCGACTACACGCTCCTCGATGGCTTCAATGGAGCCTCGCGCAATCCGTACCACACGTTCGCGATCCTCGACCTGCGCCTCGCCGGAACACCGATCCTCGCGGGCTATCGCAACCAGGTGCTCACTCGGGCGGACAACCTCGTCGAGCCGGTGGTCGCAATGGATGGCGCGCTGCGAACGCGGGATGTTCTCGGCCGGACCGTCTGCGCGGTCGGCGAGGTTCCCAAGGCCGCGTACTGCAACTGGCGGCGCACCCTCATCGAGCGGACGGGCCGGTACGCGCTCGTCGTGGACGACCTCACCTTCCGCACGGACGCCCAGAACATGCTCGTCCAGACGCTCTGGGAGACCGCGGGCGGGGCCTGGGATGCGAACGAGCAGGCCCTGGAGATCCCCGTCGGCGGCCGAGGCAGCGTACCCGAGGGGTGGGTGAGCGTGCGGGCGCTCGATTCCCCCTATCAGGGCGAGCCGGGCGGGGAAGCAGACATCCGCCGTCTCGACGAGATCGGGATCGTGCTGCTGCGCGCCACGGAGCCGGGCAGCTGGCTGGAGATGACCTTCAACCTGCCGCAGGCGGTCTCCGGCGAGGCCTTCGCCGAGCTGGTCGGGTACACGGATCGCGGCGTGATCCGGCTGGTGCTCGATGGGCAGACGGTGGTGCCGGAGTACGACCATTACGCGACCGACGCGACGCGCGATCGGGTGTCTCTCGGCCGCCGGGACCTCGCGGCGGGCGAGCACAAGCTGCGCGTCGAGGTGGTCCGGAAGCGCGAGGGCAGCGACAAGTGCTACGTCGGCCTCGCGGGCTTCAGCGTCCGCCCGGAGGGCGCAGGCGAGGCCACGGCCCCGACCGACTACACGCTGCTCAGCGCCGACCGCACCGAGGCCTCGCGTGACGGCGCCGTGCTCACGATGGACTGGACGGGCCCGGTACAGGCGAATGGGCGGCGCGCGAACTTCTACGCCATCGCGCCACGCATCGCCGGCCAGGAGGCCCCGGTCTGCTGGCGGCTGGCCGACAATGCCGCTGGGCTTTGCTTGCCGGATCCGGCGGTCGCCTTCACCGCCGAGTACCTCGGCAACAAGGCCGAGATCGGAGTCATCGCGCAGACGCACCTGTTCGGGCGAGGGATGACGGAGGCCTCGCTGAACGGCAGCCTCCTGCGTACTGATAGCCCGGTCGATATCGACTGGGACTTCGCCTCGGGCACTCTAACGTACGTCGCCCCGAGGCCGACTCAGCTGACCCTTGCTGCTCAGGGACCGTTGACGCTCGACGGACAGCCACTGGCCGGCGGGCAAGTACCGGAGGGCCGCCATGTGATCGAGGGGGCGAAGCTGCGGACCGAGGTGCTGGCCGGACTCGGCGGGGGTCTCAAGGACCTCGCGGCGAAGGCGCGGGCTGACCGGGAGGTTGCTCTCGCGGCTCCTCCAACTGAGATCAAACCGCAAGCGCCCGCTCTGACCCAGGCGCTGGAGGCCAAGGTCGCCAGCGAGGTCGTCGATCTCGTCACCGTGCCCTCGGCCCAAGGCCCGATCATCTGCGCTGCCGAGGGGCAGACGGTGCATCTGCTGGACATGGCCGGCAACGAGCTTCGCAAGCTCGAAGCCGATGGCAAGATCCGCATGGTGCGCTGGTGGCCGGAGCACGAGCTCCTACTGGTCGGCTGCGTGAACGAGCACGTGATCGCCTACACGCTGGATGGACAGCAGAAGTGGGTCTTCACCTCGGAGATGGACCCGGCGGTCTTCCGCGCCGCGAAGACATACTGGTTCAAGTCCGCGCCCGGACACGAGGGCATCCACGGGCTGTTCACCGGCGTGTTCCTCGACGGGAAGAGCCAGTGTTTCGTCGGCAGCGCGTGCACGCTGGAGATCATCGACGAGAACGGCAAGCTGCTGCACCGAATGCCGATCTTCTGGGGGCCGGTCTCCGACTTCAGCGTCATCGCCGGGCCCGAGGGGAGCCTCAACCTCGTCTGCTCTCAGCGCTACAACGGCACGGACGTGGCGGCGGTCGTGAACAACCGCACACTCGACCCGAACCCGCGCAGCTTCTACGCCGTCCCCGCCGGCTACACCGACGTCGGCGGCTGGTCGGCGCAGAACCGAATGCACATCTTCTACGAGGACCTCGATGGCGACGGCACCAAGGAGGTCATCAGCGAGACGAACGGGACCTGGAACCGCGTGACCGTCTGGGACGCGAACGGGAACGCGCTCTACGACGCGAGCTTCGGGCCGGGCGACAGCATCCCCGCGAGGAACATGCGCGACCTCGACATCGCCGACCTTAATGGAGATGGGAAGCAGGAGACCCTCGCTGCGACGTGGCTCGGCCTGATCGTGGCACTGGACAACCATTGCGAGAAGCTCTGGGCGACGAAGCTCCCCAGCCCGCCTACCGCGATGAAGGTCGTGCGCAGCACAGACGGCACGCCCTGGATCGTCGCGGGCTGCGAGGACGGCACGGTGTTGGCGCTCGACGCAACCGGGAAGATCATCCGCCTCGGCGCCATCGACGGCGCGCCGACGACGATCGCGGCGGAAGGGACGGTTGCGCTGCTCGGGACGAGCAAGGGCCAGGTGAAGGGCTTTCGAGTCGGGGGCTGAGGTCCAAGTGCTCCGGGGGCCCGGCCAACGTGTCCCTCCCGTTAGCCGGCCCCGGGCGCGCCCAGCTCCAGGACGAAGTCCCACTCGTAGCGACAGCCTGTCGAGCCCGGGCGGAATGAGCGCGTTTGACGGTTGTGGATGGGGGACTGCTGTGGTGCACGTACGAGACGAGCGCCAGGGAAGGCATGGGTGAGCGACTGTAGCAGCCCTCGCTTGAGTTCGCCGACCCCAAGCCCGCGGCCACCGAGCCTACACACCAGGACAGCGTCGCCGGCCACCAGCGGTGAGATCCCCTGCCAAGCCTCGGCCAGGAACTTCCAGTACGCCGCCTTGCGCACGTGGCGATCGTCCCGGGAGATCGACCCGTAGGTTGGCCGAGGCGAGTACCCCAGGAACCACAGCCGCAGCCACTGGTCCTCCTCGAAGTTGGTCACATCGTAATAGGGCGGCGAAGTGACGACTACCTTGGCCTGGCCTCGGATGTCGGGGAAGACGCGAGCCGCGTCGCGAGCGTCCGCCAGCGCCACGCGACCAGTCAGGGCGGGCCGCTCGCCAGCGAGCCGGTACATGGCCCTCTCGCGGAGTATCGCGAAGACGTCTCGCTTGTGGGGGCGTAGGCGATTGGCCCTCCAGTACCGCACCGAGTACTCCGGCTTCGTGCTAATCGTGCGCGGCATCTGGTTGCTGAAGTACTTGGTGCGCTTGTCCCGCTCCCCGTGGAGCGAACCAAGGCAGAGCGCCGCGATGAACCGGTCACACGAGTCCTTTCGCCACCGAAGGGCCCTGCGCAGGTACAGAAGCTGGTGCAGCGTCGCCCAGTAGAACGCGGAGCGGAAGAAGGAGGACAGCCCGAGACGCTGGGCTTGCAGCTCCTCGTGAGGATGCCCGACGAAGTCATCTTCAAGGGCGCTGAGGCGCTCCGAGACCTCAGGGAGGGTGGGGGCCTCCGCCTTCGCGCCCGTCACGCAGTACGCGACTGGGTTCACGTCAGTCGCCGCCGCCGAGCGGCCCAGAAGAAGAGCCTCAAGGAGGGTTGTGCCTCGGCCAGAGAACGGGTCGAGAACAAGGTCGCCGGGCACGGTGTACTCGGTGATGCGGGATCGCGCGAAGTCCTCCGGGAACATCGCGAAGTAGGGGCAGAGGGCGTGGAGAGGGTGTCTCATGGCGTCTGGCGAATGGCACCAAGAACGTCCTGGACCCAACTGCGCTGAGCAGCGAAGTCTGCCTCCGTACCGGCCCAGAAGGCAAGACGGCACCGCTCGAAGATGATGCCAGCGGCCCGGGTGTCTGAGCGCCACTGGCGTGGCTCGCAGACGACACGGTAGGGGATGAACAGCGACCGCAGGATGACGCTCGGCGGGTCATCCTGGACCCAGTCTCCCCGGAACTGCCGGACAGACATCTCCCTGAGTTTCCTGGTCCTCCAGTGGCGCGAGGACGTGCAGTTGCCGAAGAGCACGAGCTTCCCCTCTCGGAGATCCGGGAAGTCGCGCCAAGCCACGACATCAACGTGCGCATCCCCGGCGCTGATCCGCGCGTCGTGCAACTCTGGCTTCAGCCCACCGCCCTCCCCCATGAGCGTGCAGAGGCGCTCAACGGCACACTTGAACGACCTCGGGAGCTCTGAGGGGCGGCGAGGGAAGGCCAGACGAACCGCCCGTCCGCCAACATAGCGCCGCGCCGCCTCCTGGGCGAGGTCCTCAAAGAGGCGACGAGGTCGGTAGTCTTGCGGGTCGAGCCGCAGAATGGTCTCGTTCGCAAGGCACAGGCAGAACACGTATGGGACGCCCAGACGATGCCAGTGGGGGCTCGCGCACAGCCGTGGTTCCTCCACCCAGAAGGGGTAGGCGGGACCTGCATCCCGTTCCCGCTGCCGCAGCTCCATGAACGCGTTCCGAACGAGAGCCCCTGCCGCCTCCTCCTCATCCCGGCTGTACCCGCCGCCATCCGCCTCCAACTCCTCGAGGTCGCCGTAGTCAGCGCCGGGGTAGATGGCCATCTCTTCTGCGCTGAGCAGCTCATCCGGCTCGACGCACATAGAGGGGTCGAGGGGGTCCGGCTGCAGCCCAGAAGCTCCGCGCAGAAGAGCGTCGGTTGCGTCTTCAGCGCTGTAGTTGCCGTCGCCGGCGGCCAGAGTCTCTAGTTCCAGCCAATCAGCCAAGACTGAGGGATCTGTGGGGTTCTCCGGGACAGGGAACATCAGCGCGCCTTCCCACTCCGGGCTCGGCGGCGCTCATGCTCTTGCCGCATCAGCTCGTGAAGCGTGTCGGTAGTCTTCAGGATCCCAGTGAGCGTCCGCCACGGGTCCTCTTCCCCCTTGTACCCAGTGGCGACCAAGCGCATGGCTTGTTGCAGGTACTCCCGGGCCTGTAGCAGCATGTCGGCGAAGCGCCTATCGTCCCCAACGCTTATCTCGAATGCTCGTCGGAGCGGGAGCCCGGCCTCTAGAGCCACCACGCCGCGCGGGGTCGAGATCGCCTGCCTGAGCAAAGCCATGTCGCGGTGCTGCGTCTGAATCAGCGGAGGTCGGTTCTGCGACCGACTCCCGTAGAGCCACAGCATCAGGTTCGCCAACTGGGCTCGCCGGCTCTTGGGCACCGGGGCTCTCTTTGGCGGGGCGTCGGGGTCGACTCCCAGGAACTCCTGGAACTCCCGGTAGTCGGCGGCAGTGTACAGGTGCGAGAAGTAGAAGCGGCTCCTTGCTTGGTCTTGGCGGTCGAAGAGGCCTCCCTCCTCGGCTTGGCGCAGGATGGCAAACCCGCGGTAGAGCCGCCTCACGGTCGAGTGCTGGTCGGCGATGCTCCGCGCGATCTCGTCAAGCGGGCGGTCATACTCCTCGTGCACACGAGCCACGTACGCTGCCTTGCTGTAGGAGTCCCACCGCTTGACCCCGGCTACGTGCTGGAACCCGATGTACGCCCATAGGTCCTCCCTGGTGCGGAACTCCAGCACGGGAAGCCTATCAGGCGGTTCGTGGCCGCCGCGCAAGAACTGGTCCAGTTCAGTAGCGCCCACCCTCCTCCGCAGTGACGAATCCCGTAGCAAGAGGACGGCCGCCAGTCGCCGGTTGCCCTCCACAACGTCGTAGGCCCCATTGCCGTCTGCGGCGGGCACGACAAACAGACGCTCGTAGGGGAAGTAGCCATTGACCGCAATCGACTGAGCGACCTCGGCGACCGCCATGTCGGTCCAGAGCGTGCGGATGAGGTCCTCCTGGCTGCCAGTCTCGGCCCCGACAGTTGAAAGCAGCCTTGGGTTCTGGGGGTCAACACGGAGGCAAGCCACCGGGACTTCGTCCGGTCTGCCCTGTGGGGTAGCAGCGGGCGCACCGCGTGCCAGCTTCTTGGGCATCCGTGGCCTCCGAATGCAGATGGTGCAGGGCAGAGAACATGCCCAGCCTATCGCTCCTGCCCGTAGACACTTTATGGCGCAGGGCGTCTGGTGTCAAGCCGGGATGTCCGCCAGAGGGCCAGTCCGACGCGGCTTCGCACCCGAGGCCGAGCCCGGTGCCGCAGGCCTCGTCTACGTCTCCTTCTCACACGTCCGTGCCATGATGCCGCCCTGCATGACGCGCACGTTGTCCGGACGGTGCGGAAGGGCAAACGGAGCGACGCTAGCCCGAGGGCGTGGTGCGCGATCCGCCCGAGGGTGCCGTCGGAATGCGAGGGACGGGCTTCGGCGGCGGCCCTGTTTCCGACGAAGGCGGAGTTCCCGTGTCCGTCCCGGCCGGCTGCTTGGTCTCGGACTCGCCGGCCTTGGTCTTGTCCTTATCCTTGTCCTTCTTCTTCGCGCCGACCTTGTAGACGTTCGGCCCGGGGCTGTAGGAGCTGCTGTCGCCCCACGTCTTCTCCCACTTGCCGTCGATCTTCGTCATGCGCCAAGCGGTCGCATACCCTCCGCTCCAGCCGGAGGATTCGAGGACGCGCTTGCCCTCCTCAAGGTCGGGGTCCTTGATCTCCTTGGTCGAGGGCCCGACAGTGCCGACCCCGGAGCGCTCAACCTTGACCTCCGCCTTGTCTGCCTTGCTGCCGATGATCTTGAAGGTGAGTTCATCGCCGGAGACGTCGCCGAGGATCAGTACCGGGTATTGGAGGGAGTTCCGGAAGCGCATGTCGATGCTGCCGTAGCTCACCATGGCATCCAGGCCCAGAGGGACGTAGGTCACCATGCGGTTGTGCTGGGAGCGCTCGATGATCTTCATGTTGGCGCGCAGGGCCGCGTTGAAGAGCGTCGAGGCAACCTGGCAGAGCCCGCCGCCATAGTCGTCCCGCAGGTTGCCCCCCTCGCCGAAGATCGGCGCCCGCTGGTAGCCGCGGTGGGGACTGCGTTCGCCGACGGTGTCGTTGACCGAGAACACCTCGCCCGGCATCACGACCGACTTGTTGACCTCAATCGTCGCGAGGGTCAGGTTGCGTGTTCGCCCGACCTGCCCGGGGTTGAAGTGGGTGGAGTAGGAGGCCAGCACGGTATCGAGGTTCTGCAGGTCGCCGGCCTTGATGTCGGGTTGCTGCTCAGTGACGACGAGCTGCACGTCCTTGGCCTCCACATCCTTGAGGCCGTTCAGCAGCGCTTCCTTCGACTTCTCCAGGTTCACGACGACGCCGACGATCTCCGGCTTGACGATGACCTTGTCGCCGTCGGTGACCTCGACCTCGGCGTTCTTCGGTTTCTTGTTCACCTGGCCCGCAATCTCGGCGAGGGCTGCGTCAAGCGCCTCCTCGTTGACGGTGCACTCCACCTCGATGTGCACCGGCCTCCGCCGCAACTGGACCTGTGTCAGCACGCGCTGGAGCCAGCCTCCTTCGCGCCCGACACGGTAGGCCGAGGCGGCAGCCTTGTCCGTCTGCAGTGAGGCCCCCAGCGTGCCGGGCGGGATCGCGAGTTTGCCGCCGGGATACTGAAGCTCCAACTCTTTGGGGAGGCGCGGAACCCAGTCCCGCTCCAGAGCCGCCGAGGCGTCCGCGACGGTCATGCCCTCGACCCGCAGGTCCTCGATGTAGACGTTCCGCGCGATCCTCTCGCTCTTCACGAAACCGCTGGTCACGAGCGTCAGCGCAGCGCCCGTCCCGACGAGCAGTAGAACGACGGCCAGCGCGATCACGCCGACGATGCGACGCCAGCGCTTGGGTCCGGCAAGGGCACGTCTCCGCTCTGCTGTGTCGTGTGTTTCAGGCATTACCGTATGCACCACTCATCTGGGTTGCAGCGACAACGGTCGCCGGGCTTCCCGGCCCGTCACCGCAGTATACCACCTGATACGAGAACAGTACACCCGGCGAGGGGGGTTCCTTCGAGATGAGCGCTACGCGGGGCACGTGCAGGGCGTGTCGCCGCACTTGGGGCAGCCGTGGGCGTACTTGCGGCCGGCGACCTCCTCCAGATCGACGCCCGCGATGCTAGCGAGGGTGCAGAGCCAAGCCAGCACATCTGCGAACTCCTCCTCGGCCTCGGCCATGCTGCCCTTCCGCAAGGCCTGCGCCAGCTCACCCAGTTCCTCGACCAGCCAGGCGATGTTGGCGGGGATGCCGCGGTCGCGGTCCTTCGTGAGGTAGATGTCCTCGATAGCCGTCTGGAACTCGCGGATCGTCACAGGCGCCGTCCTGCAGCAGGTGATCGAGTGCCCGGAGCCGAAGGTGTCCGGCGGAAGGAGCGTTCGCCATGCGACATTCCCCTCTGGCCGTCGGCCTCCTGCTCGCAAACTGCCTCGGACTCGGCCACGCCGAATCGCGGACCTACATCTCCTGCGACCGGCCGGTCACCTGTTGCGTCTCCTACGGGACCCAGACCGTCACCCTTCAGGTCCAAGCGCGCGAGGCCTGCCAGGTGAGCCTCTGGGCCGGCTTTCGGCCGACGTGGGCCTTCCTCAACGGGGAGAAGGCGCGCGAGGGCTGGCAGCACGCGGCTGACGGCATGGTCGTCGTGCAGGCGGCGGCCGGCGATGCGCTGTGGGAGTTCGGCGTCGGCGGTTGGCCGCTCCGTGGAGATGGCCCGCCGTTCGCGCTCAAGGTGGACGGCAAGCAGCGAACCCTCATGCCGACCAGCTTCTGGGCGAGACGAATGGAGGCGCGCGGCGAAGTCAAGCTGCCCCTGGGGCTCTACCGGGTGACCCTGATCCCGGCCTACCCGATCCCGAACGGCACGCCCGCGCCGAAGCTCCGCATCGGCGGCCAGGAGCTGAGCGAATGGGACGAAGTCCTCGCCGCGAATGGCCGACAGGGCCTTCGAGCCGAGGCCGATGCGCTCCTCGATGGCGAGGTCGGGTTGCAGCTCACTTGGGCGGACACGTTCACCCGTTCGCCGATGCGCGAGATTCTGCTGGAGACCGCCGCAACCGCGACGCCGCTCGCCAAGATCGATCCGCCGGACCTTGAAGCTCCCGGCGTCATCATCATCGAAGCCGAGAACTACACTCGCGAGGGCGACGGCGGGCCGGTGCAGGTCTCCAAGGGCGAGCACGCCGACCAGCACGGTGGCGCCAGCATCTTCAGCTTCGGCCCCGGCAAGGGCCACTGGGTCGAGTGGGAGTTCAGCGTCCCGACGGCAGGCAAGTACGCTCTGTACGCGCGCACCGCGACCCAGGAGGAGTACTCGCTCCGGTCACTCACCATCGACCGCAAGCCGCCCTTCCCGGCCGCCGCGCTGCTTCAGTTCCCCGGCACCGGCGGCTGGGCGCGCACGGACGCGACCCAGTGGGTGTGGACCGTCCTCGCCGGCGCAGAGGGCCGTCCGCCGCTTGAGCTGACCGCCGGCGAACACCGCCTGCGCCTGACGACCGTCGGCGAGAAGCACGTCAACGTGGATGTGATGGCGCTCGTACCGAAGGGGTGAGCCGGCGGGGTCGCCGGTATGCGGTCACTCAGCGACCAGCGTTGCCCGCTGCTCAGGGGTGAGGAACTCCTCTTCCCGCACGGCGAACCGCCCGAAGAAGTGCGCCAGTCGGGCCTGCAGGAACTGCTTCGCGTGGGGCGTGAGTCGCAGAATCCCCTTCGCGGCGAGCACCAGCGCATCGGCACGGGGCACCGGGTGGATCTCGCGGAGGTCGGCGACGGAGACAGGCAGGCCCTGTTCGGCGGACTGCTGGAGGTAGAACAGCGGCACGTACCGCCCCAGGTTCAGGAGGTTCTGGCGCAGCCACCCAGCCGAGGCATCCGGCCCCTTCTGTTCAGCCTCCTCGTACCCCCGCGCGCGCTCCTGGATGGGATAGATGCGGGCGACGAGCACGAACGGCGTCTTGGCCTGCACGATGTCGCAGTCCTGGGAGACGACCAGACCGTGAGCGCAGTGGACCGGGGCAAGGGCGGCCGACCCCGTCGGCGGCGGCGCGGCGCAGAGGTCCCACTCGACGAGGCCTCCCTCCTCGGTAACCAGCCGGGCCTTGCCTGGCTTCACATACGGGAAGGGAACGCCACGCACAACGTCGCCCTGTTCGAGGGGGCCATCCGCGGTCGAGGCGTACATGCAGCGTCTTCCCTCTAGCCGTGGGACTGCTCGTAGTAGGTCATGTCCACCTCGCACAGGTCCTCCTCCGGGGCGTCCTCCTCGTCTAGTGCGGCGCCGCGGAGGATCTCAGCGGCAGCCTCATTGGCCGCCCTCGCCGCAGATGCGAGGCGCAGCCGACGTGGTTCGGCGGTCAGAAGGACCTTGACGACCTTGCGCCTCGCGTCCTCGAGGCGCGTGGCCGTGCGTAGCAGTGCGTCGATGCGCTGTAGATGCGGTGGAAGCCACGAACCCGCCGCCACCGCATCCCCTCGGTGTCCCCTGCTCTGTGCGGACGTCCTAGTCGTAGCCATCTAGTAGTCTCGTCCTCCTGATCGCCTGGAGCGCATTGCGGTGCTCGCGGCGTACTGCCGCCTCGCTAACGCCGAACTCGTGCGCAATCTGCTCGCAGCTCCAGTCCTGCAGGTAGTGGAGGTACAGAAGTAGGAGTTGCCATCCGGAGAGAGCACCGGCAGCCATCGCCGCCTCCACAGCCTTCTGGACGTCCGCGCCCAGATTCCCCGGCACGTGCGTTGCGTCCGTCCCAGGGCCAGCCGGATGAGGTCCCATGGTTCCTCCTCTCCTGGCGGGATGCCCCCGGCCCGCGCCACTCGCACCCCGCGGCATCCAAGTCCGGTGCAGACATTATATCACATGGGCGAGTGTCTGCGCTCCCTCTACTTGGCTCGCTCGTTCACGAACACAAACAGACCCGTCTTGCATGCCGACACGATGTCGATGTCGCCGTCGGCGTCGAGGTCGCCGATCCACTGTTGCAGGCCGATGCCTGCCCCGTCGTTGTAGCTGACCACCCAGCGGCGCCACTGGTTCGTTCCCCGGTCGAACTCGTACCAGTACACGCAGAGGGGATCATCCACGCCTGGATCGGTGTCGTGGGCCTTGTAGCGCTTGCCGGCGACCACGTCGAGGTCACCATCACCGTCGATGTCCGCCAGCTCAGGCGCGTGGACTTGCGACCACGTGGCGTCGATCGTCGCGCGCTGCCACGTCCGGGTCTCGCCCTGCTTCGCCTGGCGAAGCCAGAAGAGACCGTAGGCGTGCCCATCGCCCCAGAGGATGTCCGCGAGGCCATCGCCGTCGAAGTCGTGCGCGAGGATCGGCACGGACGTGGAGCCGAGGCTGAACTCACCGTGCCACGTCCACTTGCCCTCTCGTCGATCCTCCGGCGCCTCGTACCAGCCGGCGGGCGCAATCACATCCACGCGACCATCGAGGTTCACGTCGCCGTACCCCAGCCCGTGGCCTGCGCCCTCGGGGCCGATGTCATGGCGAACGAACTGGGGCTCCCCGTCCTTGCGCACCAGCTCGTACCAGCGGATCGGCGGGCCGGCGTTCGGCAGGAAGTCGCCCTGTCCGTCGCCGTCGATATCGACCATCACGAGCGTCTCGTAGAACTCGCTCCCGCGCGACCACGCCAGGTGCTTGGGCCACGGACCCTCCTTCCCCTGCGGGTTCTCGTACCACGAGATGTCCTCGGTGTGGAAGCCGCCGGAGAGGATGTCGGTCCAGCCGTCGCCGTTCACGTCGAGCGCGAACTCAGCCCAGTCGTTGGCGTAGTGTCCGTCGTTGGTGACCTCGCGGTAGGCGTGCGGCGTCCAGGCAGGCGCATCGTACCAGAAACCCCCGCTCGCGATGTCGAGCTTCCCGTCCCGGTTCACATCGAGCACGGCGCAGCCCTCGACCAGGCTTGCCCCGTCGGCGAGTTGCACCTTGCGGAAGGGCACCCTCGCCTCTCCCCCGCCGCCGATGTCCTGCGTGAACCTGAGTGCGCGCCCGCGGGCGTCGCACAGGCGAACCACCACGTTGAAACCGCCGGCGTTGTTGAAGACCTTGCACAGCAATCGGTTCACACCGGCCCGCGCGTTCCCGTGGGCGATGTCCTGATCGACCTGCGCCCCCCGGTCCACCATATTCTCGTGCACGCGCTCGCCGTTCAGCCAGACGATGACCCCGTCATCGCTGCCGATCTTCAGCGTCACCGGCTGGGCCTCGTCGATGAGGAACTCAGCGAACGCATAACAAGCGGTCTGCGCGACCGCATCCACACCGCCGAAGGGGCCGACGAGGTCGAGCGTCTGGTCGGTGGTCTGCTTCTTCCAGGCCAGCGTTCGGCCGTCTACGTCGTACCGCTTGTCGAGCACGACCTCCTGTTCGGGGAAGAAGACCTTGTCCCAGGCGCTCCAGCCCTCGTTAGGGAAGGGACCGATGACCCACCACTGACGCAGGAAGCCGCGCAGAGCGGCCAGGTCCACCGGCTCGCCAAGCGCGGTCAGCTCTTGGGCAACCTGCTCGACCTCCGGGCCAGCGGGGAGGTTGCCGAGGGCTTCGCGGTAGAGCCCCTTGGCCTTCTCCACCTCACCAACCTCGACGAGGCCGTCCGCGATCGTCGAGCGCCTCGCCGAGGCCGTCGCGAAAGCGTCCCCCTCCAGGCCTACCAGCGGGGGCACCCACGCAAGGGCCTCACCATACGCCTGACCCGCGGCCCCCCGTTCCCCGGCCTGGGCAAGCGCCCCGCAGATCGCGAAGTAGGCAGCGAACGCCTGCGCTGCCTGTTCGCCCTGCGCGTCCCTCAGGATGCCGCCCAGCACGGGCAGGGACTTCCCCGACCCGACGGCGCCCAGGCCGGCCACTCCTGCCGACCAGTGTGCGTCGCGGTCGGGAAGCGCTGCGAGGTCCTCGAAGATGCCCCGAGCGTCCTCCCGCTGCCCTCCCTTCGCCAGGTCGTTGCCCAGCTTCACATAGGCGTCCAGAGCCGCCGTCCTCACCTCGGGGTCCCCGTCCGCCAGAGCGGCTCTGAGGTCGGGGATCGCCGCCGGGCTGCGCAGGCACCCGAGCGCCCAGAGCGCCCGCAGCCGCACGTCTCGATTCAGGTCGGACGCCAGCGCACGCACGGCGGCCAGAGCCCCCGCATCGCCTCGGGCGCCGAGAGCCTGCAGTCCGGCGATGACGACATACGGCGATGCGTCGCGGAGTGCCTCGGCCAGCCTCGCGGTGGCCTCATCACCGGGCAGCTTGCCCAGCGTTGCCGCAGCGGCGATCTGCACGCGGCGGCTGTCGTGCCTGAGCAGCGGCTCCACGTCACCAACTGCTGCGGCGTCGCCGAGCCGCCCCAGCCCGCTCAGTGCGCCGATTAGCACGGCCTCGGTCCCGCCCTTCGCAAGCACTGCCCGGTAGAGACCGAGCGGCTGGTCGGGGGTCTGCCCTTGCTCGATGGTTGCGCCCGCAATCCGCAGGCACGCGTCCGCCGCTGCGGCGCGCACCGAGGCGTCAGGATCGCTCAGCCCCTCTCTCACCACCCGCGTAGCGGTGTCAGCGATCTGACCGAGGGCGTCCATCGCCGCCGCCCGGACGCGCGCATCCTTCGAGCGCGCCATCGCGTTCACGTCCGGCACCGAGCGCTTGTCATGCCGGCGACCAAGCCCGTGAAGCAGGGCGACCTGCAGGTCGGGCGGCGCCCACTCCAGAGCGACGGCGAGCGCTGCGGTCGGCGGCGTGCCGGGAATCTGCTGCAGGCATCCGCACGCCGCGAAGGCGACGTCTGGGTCGTGGAGTAACTCCACGACCTCGGGCGTCACGCGCTCATCCGCCGCCTTCGCGATGAGGCTCAGCGCGTATCGGCGCACAGCTGGGTCCGCCTTGCCCGCCGCAACCTCCAGCAGAGGCGCAGTGACTTGCTCTCCCCGCTCAGGGGTGTTCGACCAGCGCATGACGAGGAGGAGCAGCGTCTGGCGCGCCGCCTGTTCGGTCCGCGACTGATCACTCGCTACGAGGTTGAGGAGCGGCCCGACTGCCTCAGGTCCGATGTCCGCCAAGCGCTCGCGCGCAGTGAGGCGTGCGGCCTCATCGTCCCCCTGAAGCGTGGCGACGAGGTCGGGGACCGCCTGGGGATGGACGGGCGACGCCAGCAACGCAGCCAGTACCGCAAGCATGGGGTGCCTCCGGTCTCGGAAGGCCGTCAGGTGCGTGCGAAGTGCTCGATGTACTCCTCGACCGCGCCGCGCGAGCGCATGAAGCCAATGAGGGCTTCGTTGAGCTTCGCGGCGATTCGAGGGTGTTGCCGGATGGCGTTGCGCCTCTGGTCCGGGTCCGCCTTGCGGTCATGCAGCGTGGGACGCCAGGGCTCACAACCCGTGACAAACGTCCAGCGCGGCCCGGTTACCGTGATGCACGAGGGCAAGTACTGAATCCGGCCCTCGCCGGGGCCCGAGTGGCAGGATGTGAACACCAGGTCGTGCAGCCGGCTCGTCTCGCCCCGCAGGACGGGCAGGAGCGACCTGCCAACCATCTCCGGCGCCTTCACACCGCACGCATCGAGGATGGTTGGGGTGATGTCCGCCGCCTGCGTGAGCGCGGAAGTGCGTTTGGGGCGCTTGCGACCGGGCAGCCGGATGAGCAACGGCAGGCGGCCCACCTCGTCGTGGATGGGCCATGGATCGCTCGCGTCGACCGAGTGCTTGCCCATCCGCCTGTGCTCGCCCAGGTACATGCCGTGATCTGAGACGATGATGATGAGCGAGGTATCGAGGAGACCCATCAGCTCGATGGTCCGCAACAGGTGTCCGACCCACCGGTCCGTCAGCGTCACCTCAGCAGCGTAGCGCGCCTGCAGACGTCTCAGCTCGTGGGGCCGATACAGCTCCGTGTAGCCGTAGTTCGGATAGGAGTAGTCGAGACCCTCGTAGTTCGGGCTGTACAGCTCGGTGTAGAAGTCCGGGGCATACCAGTCCTCATGGATCTCGAACGTGTCCACCCACAGGAAGAAGCGCTCGCGCTTGTGGTTCTCCTCGAGCCAGCGGCTCGCGGCGAGCATCGTCTGGGCTACGAACCAATCGGTCTCGTGCTCGCAGTGGGCCACTCGCGCGCGGTCGCGTACGAAGCCGTGGCCGCCCTGGCGCATGTTCTCCATCGGCACCGGCGGCTTCACCTTGTCGATGTTCGCTTCCCATCCGTCAGGCGGCTCGAGGAAGATGTCGTCATCGAAGGCGCGTCCGAAGCCCGTTGGCACCATGTTCCACGTGTCATGCACGAAGGCCGTGTGGTAGCCGGCCTCCTTCAGGTACTGCGTCACCGTGATCTCGTCGTCCCCGAGCTTCTTCCAGCCATAGCGCGGCCAGTTCACGTTCCCCGTGAACGCATCGGTGCGCATGGGGATGGTCGGGAAGCTCGCGCAGAAGGCAGCGTCGAACCGCGTCGCATCCCGCGCGAACGCGTCGATCCCTGGAGTCGAGATGCGCGTCTTCCCGTAGCACCCCAGGTGATCCCAGCGCAGCGTATCCAGGCAGATGACGATGACGTTCATCCTGCATCATCCTGTCTATCCTGCTTCAGCGCCGTCCCCCGGTTCGCGACGAGGGCCGCGAGACCTCCGCGTCGAACAGGAGCGCGGCCTGTGCCCTTCCCTTGAGAGGAGACTTGCATGAAGATCGCCTACGGGACCTACGCCATGCCGACCGTGCCTCTGGAGGAGGCCTTCCCGGCTCTGGCGCAGATCGGCTATGACGGCATCGAGATCTGCATCAGCCCCAAGCACGTCGGCTCGCTGCCGGAGGAGATGGACGCCGCGCGCCGCGCGCGTCTCAAGGAGCTGCTGATCGCCAATGGCCTCGGCGTGCCGGCGCTGTTCATTGGCGGCTCCCTATGGACGCGAGACGCGGAGCAGCACGCCGCCAACGTCGAGCGCATTCGGGCCTGCGCTGCCCTCGCGCGTGACCTGGGGCTGCGCGAGCCGCCGGTGCTGGCGATCGGCATCGGAGGCGCGCGCAGCGATTGGGACGACATCAAGGACGACCTTGTGAAGCTGCTGCAGGGCTACGCGGGGATCGCCGAGGAGGAGGACATCGTCATCGCCGCCGAGGCGCACTGCGGCGCGGCAGTCTACAACTCCGAGCGCGCGATCTGGTTGTTCGATACGGTCAGCAGCCCGCGCGTGAAGATGCACTTCGACATCGTGCACATGTTTCTTGCCGGCGAGAAGGAAGACGAAGCCGTGCAGCGGCTGGTCCCTTACACAGCGCACACGCACATCACGGACGCCATCCGCAACGCCGATGGCTCCTTCCAGCTCGTGCTTCTCGGACAGGGCGAGCTGAACGCGACCGCCTACATGCGCGCGATGAAGGCCGCGGGCTGGACGGACTTCATCACGCTCGAAGTGAGCATGATGGTCTGGGGCAAGGAGGGCTACGACCCCCTCGCCGCGGCGCGCGAGTCCTACGCTGCCATCACCAAGGCCTTCGCGGAGGCCGGCGTACCGAGAGACTGAGAGCGTGCGTGAGAAGCACGCGTGGGCGCCATGAATGGCGCCCCTACCCGATTGGGCGCGATGAATCGCGCCCCTACATCACAAACGAAGGCGGACTACCGTAATGTAGGGGCACGATTCATCGTGCCCGAGTGTAGGGGCGTGATTCATCACGCCCGATGCCGTCCTTCCCATGGACCCTCTGAGGTGCAGAAGATGAAGTTCGCCATCTGCAATGAGATCTTCCAGGACTTCCCGCTCGAGGAGCAGTTCGCGGCGGCGGCGCGCCTCGGCTATGACGCGGTCGAGGTCGCGCCCTTCACGCTGCAGAAGCACGTCACCGACATCACCCCCGCCCAGCGCGAGCAGATCATCGCGCTCGGCGAGCAGTATGGGCTCGAGATCGCGGGCATCCACTGGGTGCTCGTCGGGCCGGAGGGCCTGCACATCACCGGCCCCGGCCCGGCGGTCCGCGAGCGCACGGTCCAGTACCTGAGGGACCTGGTGCGCTTCGGCTGCGACATCGGCGGGCGGGTGATGGTGCTCGGCTCGCCGAAGCAGCGCAACATCCTGCCGGGCGTGGACCCCGAGGACGCTCGCGCCTGGTTCGCGCACGCGATCTCCGAGGCGGCGCAGGTCCCGGGAGCCGAGCGCTTCCAGATCTGCATCGAGCCGCTGCTCTCCGATTCCACCAACATGATCACGACCGCCGCCGAGGCGCGCGAGATGGCGGACCGCATCGACCTCCCCAACGTCGGCGTCATCCTCGACGTGAACAGCATGTCCCACGAGGAGACCGACCTCCCCGCGGCCATCCGCGCGACGAAGGGCTACCTCCGCCACTTCCACGCGAACGACCCCTGCCAGCGCGGGCCCGGCTGGGGGGATGTAGACTTCGTGCCGCTGTTCGAGGCGCTGCTGGACATCGACTATGCGGGCTATGCCTCGGTCGAGGTCTTCGACATGTCCCTCGACCCCATCGAGCACGCTGAGAAGAGCCTGCAGTACCTGAAGGAGACCTTCGCACGAGCCACCGGTGCATGACGCCGCTCCGTGTCCTCCTCTGCCCCGCCGGCAGCGCGGGCGATGTGCACCCCTTCATCGGCCTGGGCCGCGCGCTCTGCGACCGGGGCCACGACGTCACGGTCATCACCAGCGCCTACTTCGATGATGTCATCCGGCGTGAGGGCCTGCACTCGGCGGCGCTCGGAACCGCGCAGGAGTTCGAGGCCGTCACCCGCGACCGCCGCGTCTGGCATCCGCACACAGGCTTCATCCATCTCACCCGACACATCCTGCCGCTCATCCGCCCGGCCTACGAGACCCTCGTGAGTCTGTGGGAGCCCGGGCGGACGGTGGTACTCGCCCCGCTGCTCCTGGCCATCGGCGCCCGCATCTTCGCCGAAGCGCACCGCGTCCCGCTCGCGACCGTCCATCTGCAGCCGATGGCCTTCCTGAGCATCGAGCAACCGCCCCACAGCATCCTCCTGGTCATCGAACGCACGCCGCGCGTGCTCCGCAGGCTCGTGCGCCGACTGGCCGACTGGGCCCTGGACCCCGTCATCGGCCCCGAGGTCAACCGGCTGCGCCGCGAGGCGGGCCTGCCTCCCGTCAACCGCATCCTGACGCAGTGGGCGCACTCTCGCGACCGTATCATCGGCCTCTTCCCCGAGTGGTTCGCCGCACCCGCACCCGACTGGCCGCCCCAGACGCGTCTCACCGGGTTCGTCCTCTACGACGCAGCCGGCGCCACGCCCATGCCGGAGGGCCTGGCAGCCTTCCTGAAAGGCGGCGACCGACCCATCGTGTTCGCGCCCGGATCGGCCAACCGTTTCGGTGGCCCCTTCCTGACGGCAGGCGTGGAGGCGTGCAGGGAGTTGGGCAGGCGGGGGGTTCTGCTCACGCGCCACACGGAGCAGGTGCCGCGTGATCTGCCAGCCTCGGTCCGGCACTTCCCCTACGCGCCCTTCAGTCTGCTCCTTCCGCGCGCCGCGGCCCTCGTGCATCACGGCGGCATCGGCACCGCCGCCCAAGGCCTTGCGGCAGGCATCCCTCACCTCGTCATGCCCACTGCCTTCGATCAGCCCGACAACGCCCGGCGATTGGCCGCACTGGGTGTGGGGCGCGTGCTTCCGCCGCGGCGCTTTCGTGGCCCCGCGGTCGCTGGCGAACTCGAGGCATTGCTCGCCTCTACGCAGGTAGCTGACCGCTGTCGCGACCTCGCGCAGAGGATCGCTGCCGACGATCCAATCCCCCGCACGTGCGAACTGATCGAGGACCTTGTTCAGCCGGGCTCCCTGTGATCCGCACCAGACGCAACCGCCCCTGCCGGCCAAGCGTCCTCGTAGTGAGACCGCGTCGGGAGGGATCGCGATGGGGAGAGGCCTGTTCGCCTGTCTGGTGCTCTGTGTTGGGCTGTCCGCGGCGCACACCCAACCGGCGTTGCCCGCGGGTGACGCGGACAGCATCCTCACGCCCGTCACCCGTGAGTGGCAGACGGCAGCGATCGACAGACTCAAGGCCTTCCGCCCAACGGTCACGACGCGGATCATGTACATCGAGGATCAGGGGCAGGGGAGGCTCATCATCGGGCCACACCCCGACGGCATCCTCTGGCTTGGCCGGGAGGACTGGGTCTACCTGACCAACTACTGGTCCCA
>VGFC01000062.1 GCA_016869045.1 Armatimonadota bacterium | reverse complement strand
CGGGATACAGCGCGATGGCCTCGAAGTAGTTCTCATAGCCGAACTGCGAGTAGTACATGAAGGGGCAGTCGCTCGCGAGGTAGTACGGCAGGATGAGGATGTCCTCGCTGCCCTCCGCGTCGTTCTGTCTCCACGTCGCAACGCAGTGGTCGTAGCACGCCTGGCGGTCGAACTCACGCCGCACGGTCTCGGGGTCGGGCAGCGCGAGGCAGTAGTCACGCACCTGCTCCGGCGAGTGGAACCCGCACTGCCCCTGCCGCGAGAAGTTGCTCGCGCTCCCATCCCCCATCTCGGTGGACTGCTCGGCAGGCTTCGGCCCCACGACCTGGATGACCAGACACGCCCCCTGCGCGCGCACCGTCTCGAGGGCGGCCCGCCGCGAGTCCGTCCACGGGTCAAGCCCGCTCATCCTCCGCAAGTACGCGGCATGGGCAATGAACCCGCCCAGCATCGGCACACGATCCGTCGGCTGGAACTGAAGTGCGCGCAACGCGCGTTCGCGACCGGTCATGGTTCCGGGAACGTCTCCCCTCTGCTCAAGGTGCGGGAGAGCCGGGCCCAGATCTCCGCCAGTCCAGCCCCTCCGTGCAACTGCAGATGCCCGTTCGGTTCGACCTCGTTTCCCAGAGCGTCACTGACGATGTGGACACCTGCGTCTGGCAGTTGGCATGCATCCAAGACCTCTCGGGCCGGGAGCGCTGCGACTCGGAACCCTCGGCGGTACATCGTCTCGGGGGAGGGTGCACGCTTGCCGGTACCGCAGAGCCGGCGAGCGATCGCCTGTCGGGAGATTGCCGCCAGCACATCCGAGGGCGTGGCTTCGGCCTTCACGGAGAAGGAGAGCGTCGGCGAGGGACGCCCCGTGCTGCGGTCGATGCCCGTGTACTCGAAGGCCTGCGGGAGGGGGCCTTGGGCGTCGTACTCGCCCGGCCGCATTGCCCGGTAGAGGACGTCGTGGGGATGAAGCCGACGGGGGGCATCTGCCATGCACATGCGTCCCGACAATCAGAGACGGCGGAGTCGATCGAGCACTTTCCCCCGCTCGGCGGTGCCTCCGCCGTGCTCGTACGCGAGAGTCGCCCAGTGGTACTCGAGGCACCGCAGGTCGGCCGTCCGTACGAATACGGTCAGGCTCTCTTGGGGGGCATCCCAGGTCAGCGCGACCGCGCCTCGGTACGACCCTGAGGGCCTCGGGAGGCCAAGGTCGGGTCGCACGGCGCAAGCCTCGCGGGCGAACTCAACCGCCGCACGGCAGGCGCTCGCCCGGATGGCGCGACTCCGTGCCCCATCCCAGTTCCACGGACGCCGGAGCCCAAGCACCCTCGTCTCGAACTTCCGCCACGACGCCGAATCGCGGTCCGTCCGCGCTCGCACGCGTCGAGGCGTTGCCTTCTGCCCTTGCAGAACCGCTGCAGCATCTCTGACCGCCATGTTGGTCACCTGCGGGGGACGTCCCCACGCGAGGAGTATACCCGCCGCCCTCGGCGCGGTCAATCAGTGCTCCTCGATGGTCTCCTCGATCTTCGTGCCGAAGTGGCGGCCGGCCTTCTCGAGGGCGACAAGGACCTGAGTGCCAGGCGCGAGGGCGACGACGGAGATGGGTTGGCCTTCGGGCGTTACGAGGCGGATGGTCTCCGCGTTCTGCAGGATCGTCGTCAGCTCCTCACCCCCGACCTCGGCCCGCACCAGCGCGAGCGGCCGGCGTTCGACCTTCACCCGACCGATGACTGCGGTGTAGGTTGAGCCATCGCTGCGCACGACGAGGGCCGGATCGCCGGCGTACAGCTCGGAGAGGTAGCGCGTCTTGCCGCCCGGAACGCGGACGTACGCGTGCACGGGACCGGCGTTGACGCGGAACGGGCGCGGCTCGACATACGGGTTCTCGACGCTCTCGGAGTGGACGAGGAACATCGCCGCGCTGCTGCTGCCGACCAGCATTCCCTCGCCGATCCGCATGTTGGTGCAGGTGTCGATGCAGACGCGGTCGCCCATGCCGAGGGGCTCGACCGCGAGGATCGTCGCCGGTTGCAGCTCGATGCGCTCCGCCTCGCTCTTCACGCGCTCGACCGTACGGCGGATCTCGGAGGGGTCGCGCGTGTCGAGCACGACCCCGGCCGTGCCGACCTCCAGGATGCTCGTGGCGGTCGCCGCCTCGGCGGCGGTCTTCACTTCAGCGAACACGTCGCGGGCTTCGGCGAGGATGTTCTCTAGAGGGATGATCGTCCAGTCCGTCGCGCGGACGATGACCGTCTTCCCCTTGGCGAGTTGCACCGCCCGCTGCTCGTCCGCCTTGCTCTCGATCGTGACCTCGACCACGTCCTCCCCGAGCTTCAGATCGCCGTCCGGGGCGATGGTCGTGATGATGCCCAGGTCGCGGATCTCGGCATGGCGGGGCTCCGAAGTCAGGACGCCGTCGGCGCCGCTCTCCAAAGCGGCCGTGACGAGCGACTTGTCCCACGGATCGACCTTCACCCAGACGCGTTTCATCAGGCCCTCCGCGACCTATGCCTGCAGCATCGCCATCGCATCATCCACCGACTTCCCTTCGTGTACGATGGCGCAGATCGCCCGGGTGATCTTCTCGGGGCTCTCGTGCTGGAAGGCGTTGCGGCCGATCGAGGCGCCCGCGGCTCCGCCCTCCATGGCACCCGCGACCATCTCCAGCAGCGCCCGGTCCTCCCCCAGCTTGGCGCCTCCGGCGATGACGACCTTGACCGGCCCACACCCCTCGGTGACCTGCCGGAAGGTCTCCGGGCTGCCCGTGTAGTCGCACTTGACGATGTCGGCGCCCAGCTCGGCGGCCACCCGCGCGGCGTGTTTGACCACTTCGACATCGTGTTCGTCCTTGATGTTCGGGCCGCGCGTGTACACCATGGCGACCAGCGGCATGCCCCAGTTCTCGCAGGCCATCGCCACCTCGCCCAGGTCCCGCAGCATCTCGCTCTCATACTCGGCGCCGAGGTTGATGTGGACCGACACCGCGTCCGCGCCGTACTTGATCGCCCGCTCGACGTTGCTGACCAGGACCTTGTGGTTCGGGTCGGGACCCAGGCGCGTGCTGGCCGAGAGGTGCAGGATCAGACCGATGTCGGGGCCATAGCCGCGGTGGCCCAGTCGAGGCAGGCCGACATGCCCCAGAACGGCGTCCGCGCCGCCCTCCGCGACCTGGTCAACCATCGCGGGCATGTTCAGCAGGCCGGGGATCGGCCCGACGGTGACGCCATGGTCCATCGGCACGATGACCGTGTGCCCCGTCTGCCGGTTCATGATGCGTTCGAGACGAATGCTCTTGCCGATACTCAACATCTGCAGGTCCTCCCTTCAGGGCCGCGTCTCTTCTCCTTCGCTGTCCATACGTCCGAGTCCTGGCCCGGAGGCGGGGCCTGGGCGCGGGACGTGCCACGCGCTACCCGCGCACGCCTCCAACGCGTCCCAGCGCCCTCCCCAACTCGTGTAGATCACGCCCAGACACTCCTCGCCGCGCAGGCGGGCGTCGCGGCACTGCCGGGCCCACGCGACCGCACACGGCTCACTGTACCACGGCGAGCCGGTCGTTGGGAAGCCGTGCGCGCCGAAATAGCGTAGGCTCTCGGCCCCCTGGCGGTCCGGTTCGTCGGGGCCGTAGAACCACACGTTGAGGATCAGGTCTCTGGGCAGCAACGGCAGCGCATCGGCCGTCGGGTCGCTGGGGAACTGCAGCCCATTGTGATAGGGATTGACGGCGTCCTCCCACATCATCACCCGCACGCCCGGGTCGGCCTCATGGGCCGCGTCGTAGAGCCGCCGCACATCCTCTGCGAACAGCTCGCCGTTGGTCAAGGGCTTCGGGCGAAACCGGCAGCGACTGTCAGAGTTCATCAGCGCCGGCTCGTCATGGCCGAGGTGAATCGCAGCGGGCTTCAGGTAGCGCACGGTGTTGGTGATCGCAGCCGTCATGATCCGCGCCACACGCGGTTCGGACGGGCAGTAGGGGCAGTTCTCCGAGTTCACCCGCGAGACGTAGTCATAGCTCGCGTATACCGTGGCACCGTCCGGGACTCGGCCGCCCGGTAGGCGCCGGACTCGATAGGGCGGCGCTTCCGGTCGGTAGACGTGGCGCGTCTCGCCGTTGAGGACCTCGTAGTCGCGCCCCTCCGTGTACCGGATCCCCTGGGCGTTCTCGATGACGACGTCGGTAGACTCTGTCCGCAGTACGTTTGGGTGGACGAGGGCGGTCGGTTCTTCGGCCTTGAGCACCAGCCGCTCGCGCTCGACGTACGCGCCCTCCGCGCACATCGGGTCGATCGCCAGCACGAGGTGCGCCCAGCCGAAGCTCTGCAGTTCGGGGATTGGCTCGATGCCGTACGCTCGGAAGTCGCTGAAGGCGTCGAGCGCGGTCTGCCGCTCCCGCTCGTTGTCCAACTGCCACCAGATGCCGTCCTCGATGATGACCGCGTTCACGCGCAGGGCCGCGAAGCGCTCGCACCACGCGAGGCGCTCATTGCGGTCGCGCGGCAGCCCACCCATGTACGCCCCGCGCAGGGGCAGGTCAGGCGCGTCTTCCAGACGCACGGCCAGCAGCTGCCAGTGCCCGTCGGGAGCCTGGTCGAGCAGGCCCGGGAGCGCCATGAGACCATAGAGCGCCCCGAGGACGTTGGGGGCGCTCAGCCGCACTCCGGCCTCGCTGCAGGCCAGCACGTAGCTCTGGTCCGCCTGCCACCAAGGCGAGGTCGGCGGGGTGTCATCGTCGATGGCGACCGTGAGCTGGGGCTCGCCTTCCCCGGCCGCCAGCGTGACCGCGCCTCCCGTCACCTCGGAGATCCGCCGCGCCAAGATCGCGATACCCCTGGTGAGCAGATCGGGCACGGGTTCCGGGAGTCTCACATCCAACCGATCACCCAGCGGCAGGTTACGTTCCGCCTCGACGAATTGCGCCCGCGCTGCGGGGACGACCTCGGCGATCTCCTCCACCGCGATGTTGTCCACATACGCGAGGCCCACAGGGCCCTCCGCCTGAACGCGGACCGTAACGCGGCCATCCGGCGGGCTTTGGAGGATAGACGCGTGCCGCTTCCATTGACCCTCGGCGTGGTCGAGCGCCACTTCGCCGAGGAGTCGGTCAGCAGACCACACACCTACCGAGAGACGCCCACCCTCCAAGAGGGGCGCCTCGAGGTCGGCGCTCAGCGACAGGTTCCGGCCGGGCGGCACTTCGACCGACTGCTCGACGCCGCCGCGGCCGTTCGCCTCGCTGGTCAGGCTCAGGATCGTGCGCCCGAGCATCCCCTGCTCGGCGCCGCTGAGGTGCTCGGACTGCCAGATGATCTCGCCGAGCTCGCCCTCCCGCATGCCGTAGACTTCCGCGTAGGCGTCGCCCCGGAACCCGGCCGTGCGAACCCACAGCGAGACCGCGTGCTGCGTCCCCGGTCGGCACGCCAGGTCCTGCCAGATGCGCGACATGGCGGACTGGTCCTGGTGCAGGCAGACGCAGCGCTCGCCATCGGCCGCCGCCTCGTCGGCGACCGAGATGGTCGTCCCGACGTTGTCCTGGCCCCAATCGACCAGGCGGTCACCCTCTGCCGCCTCGAAGCTTGGGTTGCGCAGGTCCAGTCCGTCGATTCCGACATGATCGAAACACACCGTGCCTACGCCCGTCTGTATCCTCAGGTACAGGCGGAGGGCGCTGTAGTCGCGGGTGTCGAGCGTCGAGGTGAGACGCGTCCAGCCCGGTGCAGGCACGCGCCGGAGAGTGACCCCGTCGCCGAAGCGTGTCCAGAGGCGGGCATCGGCGGCCTCGAAGTCGCCGTTGGGGAGCTGGGCCTGCGCCGGGCCGAGCCAGGCGGTCGTGGCAAGCAGGAAGGCGACGTGGATCGTCATCGGCGGGCTCCTCCATCCGCAAGCGCCGGGAGTGCGGCCTCGGACAGGGACGGGCCGCCGCGGCGGCGAAGCAGCGTCCGTGGATTCCCAATTGGCCATGCACCCGGCACTTCCCTGCCGGCCGAGCCCGGCTCGCGTCCTGCGCTTCGCGGAGACATGGAGACAGTGGGGCGGGCATTCTTGCCCGCCAGAGGCCGTGGCGGGCAAGAATGCCCGCCCCACTGTTTCCCAATCTCTCACGGACTCAGTAGGTACGCTGAACTGATGCGCTGTCCCTCATGTGGCTCCCAACTACCGGTGGAGGACCTGGACTGCACCGCGTGCGGTGCGAATGTTGGGTGGTGGATCAGGACGCACGGCGGTGAGGAGTCCGGCCCGTACACGTTCACACACATCCAGCACCTGACCCGCCGAGGAGGGTTGGGGCCGCTGGACCGGGTGCGCATCGGCCTGATCGGTGAGTGGGTGCCCGCGCCCGATCTGCTGAGCCCCGCCTTCCAGCGCCCGCGCGCCGCCACGACGCCCACGCCACATCCCTACCCAAGACCCCGGCGCCGCAGCAACGTCCCGGCGCTGCTGCTGGGCGGAGCGGCGCTGATCGGGCTGGCCGTTGTGGCGGCGGTTGTCGTGTCAAGAGGCCCACGGACGCCGCAGGGCGAGGACGCGGGGCCGGCGTGCTCCCGCAACCTCATGCGACTCGCCCGCGCCCTGAGCCTCTACGCCGAGGACCAGGCGGGCGGCTACCCGCCGTGGGAAGTGTGGGGTACCGCGGCATTCACTCGGGTCACCGACCGAGCCGTCTTCGTCTGCCCGGCAGCGCTCGGCGAGCCGGGCTACGCGTACAATGCCGCGCTGTTCGGCCTGAAGCCGGCTGCCGTCAGCGACCCGGCCAAGTGCGTCATCCTGTGGGACGCGGGCGCGCTCGGCCCCTTCCCCGGGCTGTCCGCGCTCGGTCAGGAGCCGCGCCATGACGGGGGAGACAACTACGCCTTCGTGGACGGCCACACCGCCTGGCGCATCCGCGGGCCGTATACGCAGGGGGACATCGAGCTGCGTCCTTTGGGTCAGTAGGGCAGGACGACCGGTGTGAGCGTCACGCCGAGCAGCAGAGCCTGCACGAGGCTCAGCACGACCGCCAGGATGGCTTCCGACCGCCGCTCGGTCAGCATCCGGCGCAGCCGATGGCCCGCCCAGAGGATCAACGGCGGCATCAGGAACATCCAGACCCGCGCCACTTCCCCGCGCACGCTGCCGGACAGGTCGAGGGCCAGCAGAACACACACTCCGACAAGCCCGATCAGCTCCGCGTCGCCCAATCCGCGCAGCCTCCGCCGCACCGCGCCGCCGGTAGCGAGGCCGAGTGCTACGAAGCCGGGGAACCCCAGGAAGCAGACGAACTCGACCACGTTCAGGCCGATCCACGTCGAGTAGCTCCGTCCGAAGCCCTCCCACGTGAGTGCCCGGTGGGCATCCATGGCCTGCCGGAAGATGAGGGGCAGCTGCCCGCCGCACAGTAGGTGGAGGGTCAGGATGGCCGCGAGCCACACACCCAAGCCAACGGCTGCGCATACGCCGGCTCGCCTACGCTGGGTCTTCGGTAGGCGCCCGATGAGGAGTAGGCTTAGTGCACCGACCGTCACCAGGGCTGCCGTAGCACCGAAGGTAATGGTGCAGAGGAGCCCCAGCACCAGCCCGCCGACCGCGCCCGCCCCGAGGCGCTGTCGCTTCACCGCGGCGTAGGCGAGGGCCGTCGCGGTCGTGGCGAGTAGCAGCACGAGGGCGTCCAGTCCCTGGAAGAACAGCACGGGCGCCGGCGTCAGCGCGAACAGGGCGCAGACGACAATCGCCGTGGTTCGGCTCGCGGCCCGCGAGGCGAGCCAGTAGAGCGGGACCAGCGTGAGCGCTCCGCACAAGCCCAGCGCGAGGCAGCAGAACAACGCGGGGCCCACGTCGGCAGCGGAGAGGTTGGCACCGGGATAGGAGTTCGCGGCGCGGGCGATCTCGCTGGATGGGGCGCCGATGATCCGTTCGGTGGCTGAGGCGAAGGCACCGCCGGGGAACAGCGGGCTGTCGTACAGCCGCAGGCAGAGCCAGTAGGCAAGGGCCGCGCCAGGCGGATGAGTCGCCACATGATGGCCCAACGGCTGCGTGGCCGCGTAACTCCGGCAGTAGACCCACGGGTCGCCAATGCTGCGGGCCACGGCGAAGTACTCGGTCGCCACCGAGCTCCCCGTTCCGGCAACCAGGAAGAAGCCGGCCCGCGGCGCCAGAGACGCAACCGCGATCTGCAGCGCAAACACGAGACCCACCAGCGCAGCCACGATGCCCACATCCGACTGACGTTTCCTCCGAATCCTCCACAGTCCCCACCACGCGACCCCCACAATCGCTGCGCCGATCAGCACAGCTCTCAGCAACCCCGCAACCGGCAGCGGTCTGCCATGCACCTGCCAGGCCCACTGACCGGGCACACCGATCGGTACGCCGCTCAGCAGCCATGCGGCCAGGACGAGCAGCGCCGCCACCTGGGCCACGATCACCAGCCACGCCCAGTTCGGCGCCCGCGGAGCATCGCTCATGGTTCGGTGGGTGGTTCGGCGGCAATGAGGTCCAGGGCGAAGGTCGTGCCGGAGGCATCGCTGCGTACGAGCCTCAGCTCACCTCCCAGCAATCGCGCCAGCGCGGACGCAATCGTCAGCCCCAGCCCGAGGCCCAGGGGCATCGGCGGCCGCGACTCGCCCTTGCGGACGAAGGGACGGAAGGCGCTCGTGCCGAGGCCGGACGGGATGCCCAGCCCGTCGTCGGAGAACTCCATCACCAACCTCTCCCCCTCGCGCCGCGCTACGAAGCGCATCCTGGGGTCGCCAGGATGGTAGGCGATGGCGTTGCGCACGAGGGCCTCCGTGATCTCCAGCAGACGCCGCTCGTCTGCCAGAACCGCCTCGGCGCCCGGCTCGACGACGACCTCGACCTCGGCACGCCCCTCGGAGAGCGTCTCGGCCTGGGCGCACACCTCGCGCCCGACCGCCTCCACGCTGATGACCTCCGGCTCCGCCGTGATGCGCCGCGCACTGAGCTTCTCCGCGAAGACCAGCTCCTCCAGCACATAGGTCAGGCGCTCGGCGCAGCGCATGATCTCGTCGGCCGCGGCCTGCTGCTTCTCGTTCAGCGGCCCGTGCGCCCCGAGCGCCAGCAACTCCGCGTGCCCCACAATCGGGTGCAGCGGCGCCCGCGCATCGTGGTTCCCGTCGCTCAGCAGCGATATGCGCGGCCGCGCCCAGCGCGTCGCGGGCGGGGCGGGAGCCTTCTCGTTGGGGAACGACTCCCGCCCGTCGTGCGCCCGCTCGTAGACCTCCCGGCACGAGACGATCTCCATGCCCTGCTCCCGCACGTAGCCCAGCAGCAGGTCGATCTGCCGCGCGTCGGAGCTGAGCCGGTGGATCGACCACGGGTGCATTGCCGGCTGGTAGACGCGCAGGCCCGACTGGAGCACGAAGTCCGCGCCCTGCCGCCAGATTGCGAACTCCTCTTCCGGCGTCTCCGGCGGCGCCGCGGGCACGCCCCATGGTAGCAGCGGCGGCCAAACTACGCGTCCCGGCGTGTAGCCCTTCAGGATGTTGTCGTGCCAGTATTGCAGCGGCAGCTCCAGCATGGACCACTGCCCATTCTGCCCATACCAGTACGGCTGCGTGAAGGGCGCGGGCACCGTGCCGTCCGGCCCACGGCCATCGGACCGCACGAACCGGATGCCGCTCTCCCACAGCACCCCGAGCAGCTCCTTGCAGCCCAGCAGGCCATCTGTGAACGCACCGGGGGTTGTCAGCCCGATCGCCTCACGGCCGAACACGTCCGCGATCAGCCGCCGGGAGAGTTCGACCTCCCGGCGGACTTCCTCCGGCGCGCTGGTCTTCACGTTCAGGTGGGTGTGCGTGTGGGACTGGATGTCGAAGAGGTCGCCATCGAGGACTTGCCGATACTCGTCGCCCGCCGCTTCCAGCAGTCGGGTGACGACGAAGAACGTCGCCGGGGCGTCGTGTCTTCGGTGCACCTCGGCCAGCGCGCGGACCGCCGGCAGCGAGACTTCCGGCTCGGCCTCCAGGTCGTAGCCCGCCACGTACAAGGGCGGCGACGCGGGCGTCTGTGTCATGGCGCTTCCCATCGGCGCTCAGGCCACGCGGTGCTGTTTGACGAAGTCGAGGGCTGTCCGGAGCTGCTCGTCGGTCACCTTCCCGGCCGCGCGGAGCCGCTCGAGCAACTCCGTGATCGTCATCAGCGAGTGCAGCCGCAGCCCGTGTTGCGCGAGGACCTCCGCGCCGCCCTGCTCGCGGTCGATGACGACGAGCACATCCCTCACTTCAAGGCCAACGTCCTGCAGCGGCTCCCAGGCCTCCAGCTTGCTCGCCCCGGTGGTGATCACATCGTCGATCACGAGTACCGTTTGGCCGGGCTCGAACTTGCCCTCGACCTTCTTCTTCGTCCCCGAGCCATGCGCCTCACGCCGCGCGTACACCAGCGGGATGTCGGTCAGCAACGACACCGCGACCCCGATCGGCAGCGCCGCATACGGGATGCCCGTGATGAGGTCGAAACGGAACTCCTTGATCCGTTCGGCCAGAACCTCGGCGAGCAGCTTCAGCGTCTTGGGCTCACTCACCAGCGGGCGCAGGTCGATATAGAAGGGCGCGATCGTGCCATCCTTGAGCTGGAACTCGCCGAAGCGGATGGCGCCTATCCGGTGCAGTTCGTCGGCCAACTGCGCGAGATCGGCGGGCATGGGGGCCTCCCTGAGGTGACAGGTCAGGGAGTGATTCGACGCGGGGTCAGCCCAGGCCTTCGTGGGGGCGCGTCTTGCCGTGCGCGATGAGGTCCTCGACTTCGTCCATCGTCGCCAGCCCGGCCCGTCCCCCCAGCGCGCGACAGGAGATGGCGGCCCCCGCCGACGCGAACACGAGGTTGTCTGCAAGGCACTTGCCGAGCGCAAGCCCGTAAGCGAACGCGCCGTGGAACACATCACCCGCGCCGGTCGTGTCCACAACCGGGACACAGAACGCGGGCACCTGATGTACGTCGTCACCTTCGACCGCGACGCAGCCCTGAGCGCCCAGCGTCGCGACCACAGTCTGCGGCCCCATCTGCTGGATCGCCCGACAGCCGTCCAGGGGCGAGCCGCTCTGCGCGAAGCTCGCCGCGTACTCCTGGGGCACCACCGGGTGCGTGGCGAGCCGGAGCAGCGCCTCGCTCCCCGCGCTGCTGCGTTCGACATCGAGCACCACGGGCTTGCCCTGCTCGCGGGCGATCTCGGCACACCGAATCCCGCCCTCGCCGCTCGTGCCGTCGATCAGCACGACCTTCGCGCGCGCCACGAGGTCCGGGTCGATCTCCTCCGGCTCTGGTGTGCCCGCCGTGCCCGTGTCGAAGAAGATGCTCCGCTGCCCCGTCGCCTCGTGAATGATGCAGAACGCGAACCGGCTCCGCGTGCCGGACACCACGCGCAGGTTCGTGGTCTCAACGCCGACGTCGCGCAACGCTGCGCTGATCTTCTGCCCGGAGGAGTCGTCCCCTACGTTGCCGAGCATCGCCGCGCGGCCGCCCAACTTGCCGACCGCCGCGAGCGCGGTAGCCGCCAGGCCTCCGCCTTGCTCGATCAGCTCCTTCATCCCCACCTTCTCATCGAGCGCCGCATACCGCTCGACGATCCCGAGCATGTCCCAGCACGAACACGCCATTCCGAGAACGTGGAAGTCGAGCAAGAGCACACCTACCGGAAGGGCTCGGGGTGATGCGGAACTGCAGGGCCCCAACCTCACGACAACCGCAGCTCGATCGACGTCTCTCCCCTCGCTGCGTCATGCTTCCGCATGAGGTCAGATTCGCTCCTGCCTGCCCCGCACCTCTTCTCTGGGGCTTCAAGACCGAGAGGTTCCGCCGTCACCGAGGGGGAAGACGCTGTCCCGTGCGACACCGCGCCGGACGCAAGGGGATTGCTCGATCATGCCACAGACACACACCGGTGAGACCGACCACTTCTGGTATCGCCCCGGGCCGGAGGGGCTTTACATCGACTCCCAGCGCGACAACAAGGCCTTCGCTCATGCCCCCGGCCGCGTCATGCTGTCCGAGGACAACGGGGAGACGTGGCCTCATGGCCTCGCCTTCCCCAACGCGGACAACATCACGTTCAGCTGTATCCTCAAGAACGGGAACGTGGTCTTCGCGACGCGTTCGAAGCTCTACCTCAGCACGGACAACCTCCGCACCTGCGAGCAGATCACGGTGAAGGGCCTCGATGGTCCCGCCTACCTGCCGCATACGCCGAGGAACCCCGATCTTCCCGGTTGGTACTTCCACACCATCCCCGGCGCGAACTCGTTCGATGTGCACGGCACGGAGATGCTCGTCTGGGGGAACTACTGCAACGTGATCGGCGGGGCCGCGCCGGTCAACATCTACTACTCCACCGACGGCGGCGAGACCGTCAAGCTCGCCTACCAGTTCGGCCAGAGCCCCTACACCCGCGACGACGGTTCACCGGGCGGCGGCACGGAGGGCACGTGGCTCGGCAACCCCGACAACCCGCTCTGCTGCCGGCACGTGCATACGGTCGCCTACAACGCGTGGGAAGACGCTTTCTACACCTGCACCGGTGACGCCGACAGGCCGGAAGGGTTCGAGTGCCACTGGCTCAGGGGGACCTACGACGCAGCAGCTGACCGCTGGGACTGGCAGCTCCTGGTCTCGGATCACTTGAACTCACGCTACAAGGCTGGCGGGATCAGCTTCGTGGATGGGCAGCTCTACTGGATCAGCGACTCGAACGGCCCGGAGCCGTACGACCGGGGCATCTTCCGCTGTGCGCCGGAGGACCTCACCCACCCCGAGGCCCACACGCTCCTGTTCAACCCAGAGGTCGAGTCCGGCAACATGATCATCCAGGACAACGTGATTCTCGCCTCGCACTGCGCGCCGGCCTCGCCCCTGGACACGGGCATCATCATCTCCACCGACGCAGGCGAGACGTGGGCGCAGTACGACCTGAAGGAGTTCGGCAAGCGCTCGCCGACGCGCTTCCATCAGAAGAACAGCGAGGGCTGGTTCCGCATGGACCTGAGATCGGGCTGGGTCACCTACGCCGACGTGCTCTTCCTCAAGCCCAAGGAGCCGTAGGGCGAGCGAGGGGCGCTGGTCCGGCCGCCTCGCTGTCACCGCGTCCCCTGCAAGCGCACGATCTGCTCGGCCATCCTCGCCCGCAGTTCCGCGGCGCGCCCATTGCCCCACTCCGGCTTCAGCTCACTGCGCCAGGGGACCTCGGCGATCACCTCCCGCAGAACTCGTAGCCCGCGCTCGCGTTCCGCCCCGGTGGCCTTGGCGATGGCCTCCTCCAGCGTTGCGAGGTAGCGCCAGTCTGTTGCTCCAGCGCGAATCCCCTCCCAGGTCACGGTCGGGATCAGTTGCCCGTCGCCGTCCCGGTAGCTGAGCAGGCAGTGCTTGAACTCCCCACGGAGGTCGTCATACTCGTCGGTGAACGGCGCGGGGTTGTAGTACGTCCAGGCGGTCATGGCCGTCACACCGGCCTTGGCCGGCACGAAGCCGGCGACCTCCCTGGCCCGCCAGAAGTCGTCCCACATGGCCGGCCATTCGATCCCCCAGATTTCCCCGCCTGCACGGCGCAGGTAGTCCTCGCAGGCCTGGTGTGCCTTCTCGTCGGCGGCTGGCACGACCACGTGACACGCGCGGACATCGAGCCACGGGTCAAGACGCTCCATGATGGGGATCGAGTACACGGTGCAGAAGGTGCGCGCGGTCGGCACCGCCTCCCGGGTCAGCCGGTACTCCAGCCGAGCGGCGGCCATCCGCCAGTCGCCCGGGTCGTTCGGCTCATCCACCGGGTAGAACAGCGTGGGCGGCCACTGCGCCTTCTCGGCATGCCGGTAGATGTCCCTGACGACTTGCCGGTACGTCTCGTGCAGGGACGCCGGGTACTCGCCCTCCTTGAACACGCGGATCGTCTCCCCGTAGTTGACGACCGTTGGGAAGGGGTCGGCCAGCCCGAACCGGTCTAGCAGGATCGTGGCCAGCCGGTCGTGGAACGGGTTGTAGACCAGCGGGTCGGTGAAGCCGACCTTGCGGTAGGCTTCCACGAAGGCGTCGGAGGTCGTGAAGTCCACGACGGCGCGGTCGCCCTCCCGCCGCAGCGGGGCCATCACCTGCGCCAGGATCACCGAGGTCATGCCGTGCTCGCGCATGTCGCGGAAGTAGAGTTCCGCGTCGGCCGGGTCGTTGTTGTAGAAGAACAGCATCCACGGCTTGCTCCGGCCGAGACGCAGGGGGAGAACGCGCAGGCTCAGCGGGAGGGCCATTGGGGCGCCGTCCGCCTCGACGCGTATCGTCCCTCGGTAGTTGCCGGCGGGCGCGTCGGGAGGCACGTGGAGGGTGAGCCAGTACAACTGCGGCCGCTCGGGGGCAACGGCGGTCTCGGCGTTGCAGACCAGCAGCTTGGGCACGACGCAGTAGTCCGCGCCCGTGTACCCGACCCGTTGGATGACATACCGACCCATGCGGGCATCGAACGCCGTCTCCGGGATGGTCGCTCCCCCCGGCCCCACCAGCGGCCCGGGCGTCACTGTCACCTTGCTCAGGGGCTGCAGGGCGAAGACCGCAAACGTGACTGGCTCATACTGGTCCGGCGCTGCCAGCACGTCCAGCGAGTCGATCACTTCCTTGCGCGAGGGGACCGTTCCCGGGTAGATCGCAGAGGGGTTGTCGCTTCGGAAGACCACGAACTTCCGCGACGCCTCGGTCGGGGTCGACTCGAAGGCGGTCGGCCCGTGCGACGGCCTCAGCTGCACCTCCATGAAGTCGCGGCCGTCAACGCGCAGGAATACACCGTCGTCATACACCCGCTCGTCTACTCTCTCGGCTATCGGCTTCTCCGACTGCAGCTCCGGCGTCGACAGCACCACGTCATCGAACCACACGGTGCCCGTCGTGGTGTGCATGCCCAGGTAGAAGGTCGCCTTCGTGCAGTTCTCGCCGATGGTCCAGACCGCGCTGATCCTCCGCCAGTCGAAGGTGTAGAGGAAGTCGATCTCCAGGTCGTGATCCGCCTGCCCGTCGTTCCAGACCAGTGTCGCCTTCGCCTGGGAGTAGGGGTAGGCCCCGATCACCACATCCTCGGCCTTCATCCACGCATCCAGCCGCAGCCGCTTGCCCTTGATCCGTTCGGGGTCGATCGGCTGGATCACGTAGGTCGAGCCACTCCGGTCGGAGGAGCTGAGCCGCGCACACTGTCCCCGTGGACCGGGCACCACATCGACCGTCCCGCCCGGCGGCTCAGTCGTCTGCCAGCCCTCAAGGGCGCGCTCGAAGTCCCCGTTCTGCAATAGGTTCCCGGCGGCAAAGGCCTTGCCGGCGGGCCCCAGCATCAAGCAGCACATCAGTGGCAGTACCTCGGTTGTTCCCATTCCCCGCTCCTACCTCTCGGGAGCCCGCAACCTCTCGGGCCGCCGGAGCTTCATTCGGCGTCGAGCCGTCTTGCCGCCCAAGCGCCGGCGCCGGGCTGGCTCACGGGCTGGCTGGCTTGGGGACGTAGGCCGCGAAGGCCAGTGGCCCCCCCCACTCGTCGCTGCGCCGCAGCCGCACCGGCACGCCCGGCACGAGGTCGAACCAGTTGTCCGAGAGCACCTCGCGGCCGTGGTCCTCGACGTGCACGGCGTGGCAGTAGACCGGGCTGGAGACCTCAAGCCAGCCGTTGCCGGCGTCAGCCACCTCGATCTGCGGATCAGGCAGCGCCAGTTCGCGGTGCGGGGCCACAATCCACACCGACTGGTCAAGTGGCTCCCCGTCCGGCCCTCGCACGACGGCGGCGTAGAGCCACTCGCGTGGGTCGTGGCCGTCCGCGTCTAGCGGAGCGGAGGCAACCCCCACCATGTCGTTTGCCGGCGCCTGGATGGCGCGGGTCGTCACTTCACGATCCGAACCGTCCAGGCGCCACCAGCCGGTCTCGACGGTAGCACTGGCCGGCGACAGCGTATCGTTCACGACCCGCGTGACCAGCGCGTCGCCTCGTCGGCGCACGATGACCTTGAGGGGCGCGCAGGCGCGCCGGAGGGCATAGTAGCCGGCCTTGCGCCGGAGGTAGTAGTCCAGGACCGACCAACCCGTCTCGCCCCAGCAATCGGAGTACGACCAGATCAGCGCCCCTGCGCAGTCGTCGTGCGGATCGTGCTTGCGGAAGCGCTGCGCCTCCATGGCGTGACCGTGGATGAGCGCCTGGAACATCTGGCCGCAAAGCACATACTCCGGCACACTCAGCGCCTCAGGGTCCGCGTAGTGCAGGCGTATGGCCGCCGGCACCGTGTCCTTCTCGAACAGGTTCGTGTGGATGCGCCAGGCCTCGGTACCCGGTTCCGGCTCCTGCGTCCCCAGGCACTCCCGAAGCGTGTCCAGGTGCGGCGGGCCGATGACGCCGTACTCGCTCACGAAGCGCGACCGGCACTCGTCGAACACCTCGTGGCGGATCCGCCGGTCCATGTCCGGGTTCATGAAGAAGGGATGCCACCAGTGGCAGTCACCCGTGAGTTCGTCGTTGGGGTCCTCGCCGCCCGCGGGGCTGCTCGGCCAGTACGGCCGCCTCGGGTCCAGCTGCCGGCAGACGTCGGGGAGTATCTGGTTGTAGAGGACCTGGCCGCCGAGGTCCAGAGGCTGGCTCTTGTCGGGGTTCCACCAGTCGCGAAAGCCCCACGTGCATTCGTTGTTCCCACACCACAGCGCGATGCTCGGATGGTGTCTGAGGGCCGGGACGATGGACCGCGCTTCGGCCTCCACCGCGTCGCGGAACTTCGGGTCCTGCTCGGGGTACGTCGTGCAGGTGAGCATGAAGTCCTGCCAGACCAGGATGCCCATCCGATCGCAGGCGTCGTAGAAGGCCGGAGCCTCGTAGATCGAGCATCCGTTGATGCGGACCATGTTCAGGTTCGCATCGCGGGCCTCGGACACGAGCGTCTCGTACTTCTCGTCTGTCACGCGGGCCAGGATCGCGTCCTGTGGGCCGATGTTCCCGCCACGACAGAACACCTCCTGACCGTTGACGCGGAAGCAGAATCGGCTGCCCTCAGCCAGGCGCGTGCGGTCTATCTCCACGGTGCGCAGGCCGATGTGGAAGCGCCGCTCATCGCACACGACCCCCTCTGCATCGGTGACGCACGCCCTGACCGCGTACAGGGGCTGCTCACCCATGCCGTTCGGCCACCAGAGCTGCGGGTCGGGGACCTCGATGCGGTCGCGAACGACGGTCCGCCCGGGCGGGGCGTCAAGGTCGTACTCGCGCGCGATGCTAGGCCCGTCCCCCGGGGAGCTGATCGTCAGCGTCAGCACGCAGCGGCGCTCGGCCCACGCATGGAGGTTCTCGACGACCGCCTCCAGCTCCAGGAACGCCCGGTCACCGTCGAGCACGGTGTCGAGCCGGATGTCGTCGATGACAGCCAGGCTGCGTCCCTCCAGGCGCACGCCGCGCCAGATACCGATGTTGGGGAGCGCGTCCACCCAGTCCCATCCATAGGTGAACTGCGGCTTGCGCAGCCACTTCTTCCCCGGCCACATGCGCCCGCGTCCCGGGTCGCCTTCGGGTACCGGATTGGGGATCGAGCCATCCGCGGCGGTGTTGGGCTGCGGGGCCTGGCCCTGCCCGGCGGGTGTCGCGTCGGCCGCCAACTCACTCCCGGCGGTCAGCCGCACCACCAGTTCGTTGGGGCCCTCCACCAGGTACGGCTTCGCGTCGAACACCGCAGGCACGAACGCGTTCGCGGCCTCGCCGATGAGTTCCCCGTTGACGAAGACCTGAGCGTACAGGTCCAGCCCGTCGAACACCAACTGCTGCCGTTCGTAGGGCAGGAAGTCAGGCCTGACCTCGAACTCCACTCGGAACCACCACGACCGCGTCTCCGGCCAGCGGCAATCGGGCGCGTTAGCGCCGATCACCGGGTCCGGCATCTGCCCGGCGCGCATCAGGTCCAGGTGGACCTCCCCTGGCACCGTGGCGTCCAGCCACCCGTCCCTGGCGGCGAGCACCCTCGCCAGCCCCGCCACCCCTGCGCAGTCGAACGCCTCCGGCCGCACGGCCCACTTCCCGTCGAGTGAGATCGTCTTCATCGCGTGTCCCATCGCCTCCCTTCTCCGCGAATCGTCCGCTTCCGCACGCCGACGCCCCTATCGGATCTCCCGCCACGCATCGATCATGACCTCGAAGTTGCGCCGGACCGTGTCCGTGACCTCGATGTAGCCCAACGCATCGCCGGGCGCCATGACGTAGCCGCCGCCTGGGGCCAGGAGGTCCGCCACCTCCCGCACCGCCGCGCGCACCTCTGCCTCCGTGCCCACCTCCACGACGTGGTGGTTGTTCACGCCTCCGCAGAGCGCATGGTCCCGGCCGAAGGTCTGCTTCATGGTGCGCAGGTCGGTGCGCGGAGCCAGGGCATCCACGTTCGAGAGCATGTCGATGCCCGCCTCCGCGAAGTACGGGAGCAGCGGCATGGCGCCCGTGTTCATGACGTAGTCGTAGGTCGCTCCGGCCTCGTGGGCGAGCTGCACCTCCGCCTTGAGCGGCTCCAGCAGGAAGCGCCGGTACAGACTGGGCGACCAAAAGTCCGTGCTTTCGTACCAGCCGCGTCGCACGACGTGGTCGCAACCGGCGTCGAGCGCGACCTCCAGCAACCGCCGGTCCCAGCGCGCAACGAGGTCCACATACTGCTGCATGAACGCCGGCCTCTCCAGCGCCGCCACGACCGCGTTCTCGATTCCTGACAGCCAGATCAGCGGGTCGCCGATGCCCGGCAGGTACGTGGCCATCAGTACGCCCTTGCGGTCGCAGAACTCACGCACCTCCCGCGCCCACCCGAAGTACCCGCCCAACTCCTCGTCGGCGAGCGGCCGGAGGATGCACTCGAGCGCCGGCAGATGCTCCTCGGCCGTGACCAGATAGCACCGCGACCGGCCCGGCGGAACGTTGTGGTCGGAGAACAGGGGCACGTGGTCTGGGTAGTCGTCTGTCTTGCGGACGACCTGCCGCAGCGACCCGCCGGGGGTAACGTACTCCTTGTGCAGTACCGGATAGCGTTCGCCGGTCGGGTGCTCCATCCACTCGCGAGTCTCATGCCCCCGCCCCGAGATCGACGGCGGGTTGCACGTGAACGCCGTGTCGATCTCCCGGTCCAGGTAGTAGCACGCCCGGTCGAACGGGTCGGGGAGCGCTTCCACGAGGAACCGCGGCGCGCCGTGGCAGATGCCCTCGAAGCAGAGCGGGAGATGGTCGGTCGGTTGGTGATGGATGGCTGCCAGAACGCGTTCGCGAGACGTCAGGTCACTCGCCATGCTGAGTCCTTAGCGACTCTCCATTGGCATCTTCTCGCCGGGCGCCTCGTACGGCCACTCGACGCACTTGCCCGTTCCCGCACTGTCGTAGGCCGCGAAGATGATCTCCATCACCGGGCGGCCGTCCTCGCCGGTCACGAGGGGCTGCTTGCCGTTGAGGACGCAATCGACGAAGTGGGCCATCTCCTGGGGGAAGCCGCAGTGCCTCCAGGGCTCGGCCTACCCGCCAAGCCAGTCGGCGACAACGTCCGTATTCCCCGCGGGGGGCGGCGTCGCTCTGACCTCGGCCCATGGCCAAAGGCGAGCCGCCCGCTCCAGGGGCGGACAAGGATCCACCAAGAGCACGTCGCGCACGTTCTCTCCCGCATCCCTCAGCAGGTTGAGGACAGCCAGGTCGTAGGGGTTGAACGCGAAACCGAACACCACGAGGCGCTCGGCGCGCCGGAGTATCTGTTCGGCCAGCGCCCACACGGCGCTCAGCTCCCTCGGCGGTTGCTTCTCAGGGGTAGGCGCGACGATGAGCGCTTCCCCGGTCAGAGCGCGCCTCCCGTCAGTGTAGTGGGCCGTGCGGTCCCAGGATATGCTCCCATGGACCTTCGCGAGCGGGGTGCGCCCTCGAAGAACGACTGGATTCCGCCACTGAGACACCGGGTAGGGTCCGCGCCCCACCAAGTGCTCGCCCGGTGTTCCGTAGTTGAAGCCCCTGGTGGTCAGGGCATACTCCACGATCATGTCGTAGTTCGTCGTGACGATCCCGCAGCACGAGGCGTTCGCCAACCTCCCGATGAGGCCAGCTCCCGGCCTCGGGGCGCGGCTTTCGTCTATCATGAAGACGTGCCGCCGCCACCTCTGTGCATGGAACTCGACCCAGATGAACGGCTCTGACAGCCTGCGCGCAATGTACCACAGGACGTCCCTGCAGTGCCGGTCGGCCATCTGGAGCGTCTCGGCGATGAACTGCTCGGACTCCCCGCGTGGATGTGCGTCGTCCCAGCGCTGCTTGAGGGCGACCACCCGCGCCAGCTTGCCCGCCTCGCGCGGGCCAAACGGCTCAATGGCGAAGTCGAAGAGCTCTCTCGCCACGGGCAGGCGTGCCGCCCAGCAGGAGAACCCAGCGCCGAGAAACACGCCATGTTGCATGCCAGCTGACCTCAGGCCGCCCGTGCATCCGCATGGACCGCGTCCGCAGGCCCCGAAGACAGGATGGCTCGCACCGCGGTTCCGCGCCCCGGGCCTCGGTGCGTGGCCGCCTGGGCTGCGAGGTCAGCCCTCGTCGGGCACTCGCTGCCCGTACCGGGGCTTCTCGCCTCGTCGGCCAACGACGTTGTGTAGGTGCCTCCCGAGGCGCGAGACCTGTGCGTCATTCAGACCATGGCCGCGCGGGTGCTGGGATGGATGGTAGACCGCGCCGTGCGCAACCCAACGGAACGTGGGGTGGACGCCGACCCGGCGTAGCCCCTGGCGCCCGGCCGAGACGTAGCCGTGCGCTAGTCCCATCTCACCCGACGGATCCCAGTACTGGGCAGCGTCGTCGGCCTTGGTCTGATCCTTCAGACGCATCGACGTGAGACCAGCCGTCACGCGGAGCAACTCGGCAACGACCGGCCGCGCATCTGCCTCGGGCACCCCTGCCGCGAGCACAACGTGCCACGCACATGTGACTAGCGCACCGTGTGTCCCCCTCCCCTGCCCACTCAGCGGGCACAGCCCATGGTCGTACCACGACTCGAGCGTACGCAGGTAGCCCTCCTGGAGCCTTCGAGCCTGCTCATGTGGCGTCCCGATGGGAGGGGGCATCCACATCTCAGCCGGCGTCTTGTCCCTCGGCGCCTCGTAAGGCCACTCGATCCGCTTCCCCGTCCCTGCGCTCTCGTAGGCCGCGAAGATGATCTCCATGACCGCGCGGCCGTCCTCGCCGGTCACGAGGGGCGGCTTGTCGTGGAGGACGCAATCGACGAAGTGGGCCATCTCCTGGGGGAAGCCGTAGTTCCACATCTCCTCGAAGGTGCAGAAGCTCCAGCCCTGCGTGGTGGAGGCCTTCTCGACCGCGTAGTCATAGCCCGTCTCGCTGTAGACGCGCATCGCGTTGCCGTGGAGGAGGTCGGCGAAGATGACGCCCTTCGAGCCATAGAACTCGGCGAGGTCGTCCATGCCGCCGACCTTCGCCCAGGACTCCTCGGCCATCCCGCGCGCGCCGCCCTCGAACTCCACGATGATGATCGCGTCATCATCCCCGCGCGTGCGGTCCTGATGCACGTAGGTGCCCATCTGCGCGGTGACGGCGACGACCGGGCGGTTGCCGAGGATCCAGCGGAAGAACTGGAACGCGTGGCAGCCCATGTTCAGCGTCACGCCGCCGCCGGAGCGCTCGACGTCCCAGAACCACGGCGAGTGCGGCCCGTTGTGCTTCTCGGCTTGTTTCACGAGAAACACTTCGCCGATCGCGCCCATGTCGATGAGCTGCTTCGCGCGCACGTACTTGGGCACGAAGCACAGCTCCTCGGCATACATGAACTTCACGCCCGCCGCACTGCACGCGGCGATCATCCGGTCCGCCTCATCCATCGTGCGGCACAGCGGCTTCTCGCAGATCACGTGCTTCCCCGCCGCCGCGATGTCGCAGACGATCTGGCAGTGCAGGTCGTTCGGTGCGCCGACCGTCACCAGGTCGATGTCATCCCGCGCCAGCATCTCGCGGTAGTCCGTGTAGGCGTGCGGGATGCCGTGCTTCTCCGTGAAGGCGCGTACGTGCGCCTCCGTCGGCGATGCCGCCGCGACGATCCGCGCCTCCGGCACGCGCTTGAGCGCCTCCGCGTGCAGCTCTGCGATGAACTGCGATCCGATCAGGCCAATGCCGACCTTGTCCACGGGGGTCACCTGCCTTGGGGGGTACGGAGACGGAGCTGGCGCTCCGTCCTACGAGTTCCTGTAGGTCGAAGCGCCAGCTTCGACATCCCGTCGTACGAGTCCGTCGTAGGTCGAAGCGCCAGCTTCGACACCGCTCCTACGCGAACGCCTTCTCCTCCGGCTCATCCTCGTCCGCCACGGCGAAGGCGTCGCTGCCGGCGAAGGCGGGCGTCTCCTCCGCGACCTCGGCGGCAACGGGTTCGGGCTCGGCGGGTTCGGGAGCGCCCGTGGGGGTTTCCTCAACCGGGGCCTCTTCGGCGGCTGGCTCCTCGGATTTCTCGGTCGGCAGCGGGCGGCCCGCGAGTTTGAGGAAGGTCAGCGCGAAGGGCTCGGCGGCCGCGAGATCGACATGGCCCTCATCGCACATGAAGGTCCCGCGCCGGTCGAACACCTCGCCGGTGCCTTCCTTGGTGATCTCGATCCAGCGCGATACCCGGAACCCGGGCGAGACCTGCGTCTCCTCTTCTTCCTCCTCCCCCTCCTCACCCTCTGCCGCCTTGCCCTTCGCGGGGTCGATGTGTGCGATGTCCAGTTCCTCGAAGGGAATCTCGCCGCGCAGCCACTCGGGCAGCGGCGAGTCCTCCGACGTCTCGATGAGCAGCTTGCCGTCAGTCAGCGTCAGTCTGGCCTCGGCACCATCCGCGCCGAGCTTCGTCAGCGTCAGTTCGCGCACTTCAGGCGCTTCTTCAGTCTCAGCAGCAGGCGTCTCTTCGGTCACAACAGGGGCTTCATCTGCCACGACAGGTGTCTCCCTTCACGTCCGACGGCCAGTGATACCCCCGCTGGAGGACAGGCGTTCCTGCCTGTCCTAGAGCTGGAGGACAGGCAAGAATGCCTGTCCTCCGGGTTGGGGGGCTCTCAGCAGCCCCAGTTCTCCAACCTGTCGCGCAGGTCTTTGAGGAACGGCGCCGCCTCCGCGCCGTCGATGGCGCGGTGATCTACCGTCAGGACCATGTTCACGGTCGGAGCCGCGACGATTCCGTAGTCGGTCGGGGGCGTACCGGGCTTCCACTCCCGGGCGCGCTCGACCACCGGGCGCAACGCCATCGATCCCACGGTCAGGATCGCGACCTGCGGCGGGCTGATGATCGCGCTGAACGCGTCCACGCCCACCGGGCCGATGTTGCTGACCGTGAAGCCCGCGCCCATCTGCAGGCTCGCCCGCAGCTTGCCGTTGCGGGCTAAGTCTACCATGTCCTTCGTCTCGGTAGCAATGTCCCAGACGGTCTTTTTGTCCACCTCGAACACGGTTGGCAGCACCACGCCCTGCGGCGTCGCGGCGGCGAAGCCGACGTTGATCGGCTTCAGCATCTTCACCCCCGCCTCGTCGATCCACGCGTTCAGCACGCGGTACGTGGGCAAGAGGTCCCCGACAGCCTTGATGATGATGTCGTTGTACGTCGGCAAGACGCGGTCTCCCGCCTCGGCCTTGTACTGCTCGCGGGCGCCGACGATGGCATCCGCCCGCACCTCGATCAGCATGTCGAAGGTCGGCTTCTCGCGCCGGCTGAGCGAGACGCGGTCGCCGATGGCCTTGCGCGCCGGTGGAATCTCCACGAGGTCGAACTCAGGCTCGCGGCTTACACGGGGCATTGGGGACGTCCTTTCAGGAGCTGAAACACGAAGACCGCGAAGAAGGCGCGAAGATGCACAAAGACGACCTGCCGCTCTTCGTGTGTCTTCGTGCCTTCTTCGCGGTCTTCGTGTTTCAGGATGTTGTGAGTCCTACCCGACTCCCACGTCAGTCCGCGATCAACGGCAGCTTCACCGGCTGCCCGCCCTGCTCGGCGGACAGGTCCATGGCGATGCAGGCCTCGTGGGTCTTCACCGCATCCTCCACGTTCACGTAGGACTCGCGGTCATTGAGGATGCAGTCGATCAGGTGGTCGATCTCGCCCACGAACGGGTGATGCTCCACGTCGCCGCTGTCGGGGAGGATCGTGGGGATCGTCGCGAAGTGCGTTTGGCCGGGCATCAGCTTCTTCGAGTAGAGCCGGTTGTCGCGGATCGTGCCCTCGGTGCCCAGCAGGTCGATGTTGAACTGGTAGGGTGAGACGATGTCCACCGAGGATGAGATCTTCCCGACGGCGCCCGAGGTGAACCTCACCGCGCCGACGACGGTCGCCGGGTACTCGTAGCGCTTGTCCCAGCCGCCGGCGAAGCCGCAGACCTCCGCGATGTCCCCGCAGAACCAGCGGATCGCATCCACCGCGTGGCACCCCGCGAAGAGGAACGATGACCGCCCGCCCTCCTTCGTGTGCGCCCACGGCCAGCCCGAATACCAGTCGCTCACGCCGTGCCAGTAGTCACCCTCGCCGTAGAAGATGTCCCCGATGGCGCCCGCATCGAGCAGGGCCTTGGTGTTCAGCAGCGAGGGGTTCCAGCGCAGCACGAAGCTGACGACGGTCTTGACCTTCGCCTTGCGCACGGCGTCGCGCATCCGCCTCAGCTCGTCGAGGTCCAGGCCGATGGCCTTCTCCACCGACATGTGCTTGCCCGCCTCGGCGGCCATGATGACCTCCTCGCAGTGCAGGTGGCTGGGTGTCGTGATGCTCACCACGTCCACCCGCTCATCGGCGAGGAGCTTCCCAAAGTCCGTGTAGATCGTCGCGTCCGGCGCGCCAGCCTCAACCGCCTTGGCCTCCGCGCTCTCCCGCTTGCGGCTCCCGACCGCCACCACCTCGCAGTGCGGGTTCTGCTGATACGCGCGGATGTGCTCCGTGGAGACCCACCCGGCCCCAAAGATCGCGGCTCCCAGCTTGCGGTCGGTCATGGCAGTCGCTCCATGGTGGCACGCGCGGCCTCGCGCGTGAATGTCATCCACCGCCACACGCGCGAGGCCGCGCGTGCCACCAACCACGTCACCGCACCACGCACTCCTGGAAGTGTGGGTTCATCAGCAGCCCCTCATCGATCCGCTTCGTGACGGCCATCTGTTCCGCGAGGGCCTTGGCGGCCTCGCGGTCGGGGGCGCGCAGGCCCATCAGCCACAGCACGCCCTTGGTCAACGTCGCGACCCGGTCGCCGTATGCCAGGCGGCCATGTAAAGCGGTGAGCGCGCCCTGAGCGGAACCGTCGTTCGGGTCGGTGATGAGGACTTCGACCTCGTGCGTCGCTCCCGCCGATTCCGGCGCCGCCTGACCGGGCAGACGCAGCTCGTAGACGTGCTTGTTCGGATTGACGAACAGGTTCGTCTCCTCCGCCAGTTCCTTCGCTAGCGCCAGCGCCTCATCCACCGTTGCGACGTTGAGCCCCAGCTGGTAGTAGTCCGCGCGCCGCAGCCGCTGCAGTGCCTCAGAGTAGCCCATGCGTCGGCGCAGCGAGTTGGCGGCCGTCAGTGCGGTAACATCGGGGATCTTGAGTCGGACGAGCAGTTCAATCTCGACCATCGCAGGTTCACCCTGACTGCCGTAGCCGGGAGCGCGGACATCTTCAGCCCGTCCCCAAAGTCATCTGAGCTCAGGGCGATGACGGGCCGATGGTGTTGGGGAGGGGCGGGGGCCGCGCTCGGGTTGCGGGTTGGCCGAGGGGCTGTGTCGGGTGGCCCCGGGTCGCGACAG
>VGFC01000061.1 GCA_016869045.1 Armatimonadota bacterium | reverse complement strand
GGAAGTGGGGGAGCGCGACCATCTGGACGGAGCGCGCGGGCTCGTGCGGCACGAGGGGCAGATCGCGCTGCTCGGCGTTCCCGCCGGGCGCTCTCGATGGGAAGACAAGCCGAGGCTCCTCGGCTATGTGTACACGGACCGGCCGGTCTACCGCCCGGGTGACACGGTGCACTTCTCGGCGGTTCTGCGGCGGCTGGCCGACGGCAAGCTGGCCAACCTGCCGAACACGAACGCTCTCGTGGTGGTGAACGACCCGAAGGGAGTCGAGCTGCTGCGCACGGAACTGGTGACCAACGAGTTCGGCACACTGCACGGGGAGTACGACGTAGGCACGGACGACCCGCCGTTAGGCAAGTATCAGGTGTACGTTGGCGTGGACGGTCGGGGCAGCAGCGGCGCGTTCCGTGTGGAGGAGTACAAGAAGCCGGAGTTCCTGGTCACCATCGAGCTGGCCTCGACGGACGTGCTGCCCGGCGAGGAAGCGAAGGCGACGATCCGGGTGGAGTACTACTGGGGCCAGCCCGTGCCGGGGGCGCAGGTCTACTACTCGGTGAAGGCGACGAACTACTGGCCGACCTACGACTTCCCCAGCCTGTACGGGTGGCTGTTCAGCGACTGGGGCTCCTACGAGTACGCGCGGTGGAAAGGCTACGGCCGCGCGGCTCGCGACTTCCGAGGCGAGGAGCCCTGGGGGCCGGTGCGGCAGGCGAGTGCGTACACCGACGAGAAGGGCGAGGCGGCCATCAGCTTCCCCACCTACAGCCGCGAGAAGCGGGACTACACGTACACCATCACTGCCGATGTGACCGACCAGAGCCGCCACACCGTCAGCGGCTCTGCAAACCTCAAGGTCACCCACCAGAGCTTCTACCTCCACCCGAAGACCGTGCAGCGGCTCTACCATGCGAGTGACAAGGTCACGGTCGATCTCCGGGCGCTGACGCCCAACGACCAGCCGGTCACGACGACGGGGACGCTGATGCTCTACAAGCTCATTCCCAGCGAGCGGGAGGTCGAGGAGCAGGGCCGGAAGCGCACGGAGCGCTACGAGGAACGGGAGCCCGCCCTCGGTGAGCCGCTGGCGTTTCAGACGGATGCCGACGGCAATGCGCACGTGACCTTCATCCCCGACCGGGAGGGCTGGTTCGAGGTCGAGGTGAGCGCCGAGGACCCGCGGAGGGACGGGCCGACGAAGGCGACGACGCGCTTCTGGGCGGTGAACCACGACTTCGACGGTCAGAACCTCGACTACACGAACCTCACGCTGGAGACGGAGCGCGACATCTACGAGGTCGGCGAGACGGCGCGCGTGCTCATCAATGCACCGGTGAGGAACACCGATGCGCTGGTGCTCATCCGCGGGCGCCAGCGGCAGACCTCGCAGGTGGTGCGCCTGAACGGCTCGGCGGCGATTCTGGAGGTGCCGATCGTCGAGGAGTTCCGGCCCTCGGTGACCGTGCTGGTGGCGCTGGTGGACGAAGGGCATGTGTACGAGCAGAAGCGCGTGCTGTTCGTGCCGCCGAGCGAGAAGCTACTGCAGGTCGAGGTGAACTCGGAGAAGAGCGAGTACCGGCCCGGCGAGACGGGGCGTTTCGACGTAACGGTGAGGGACAGGCAAGGCCACCCCGCCGAGGCGGAGGTGTGCCTGGCGGTCGCCGACGAGGCGGTCTACTACATCCAGGACGAGATGGCTCAGCCCATCGAGAAGGCCTTCTACGCGCGCGATAGCCGCGTCCGCCCATACATCGTAAGCTCCTGGGAGCGGCAGCACGTGACGGAGCGGTCAGTGTCGGTGATGTACGCGGGGGCGCGGATGGAGTCACCGTATGACCCGTGGAGCGCGGGAGGCATGGGACGGGCGGGGCCGGCCGGGCCGAAGGGCGCCCGGGGCGGGTACGAGTTCGCGATGGGCATCTCGCGTCTCGAGATCTTCAACCAGGGCTTCGCTCCGTCCGAGCAGGAGCTAGTCGAGCCTACGCTGCGGAAGCTGTTCGCAGACACGTGCTTCTGGGGGCCGACGTTGAGGACCGGGGCGGATGGCAAGGCGAGCGCCGAGGTGACATTCCCCGACAACCTCACCACCTGGCGCGCGACGGCGAGGGCCGTGACGCGGACCACGCAGGTCGGCCAGAGCAAGGGCGAGGCCAGGACGAGCAAGGACATCATCGCGCGACTCCAGGCGCCGCGGTTCCTGGTCGCAGGCGACCGCTGCACGATCTCGACCCTCGCGCACAACTACTTGGATGAGGCGAAGGACGTGCAGGTCGAGTTTGCGGCGGAGGGCGTGCAGTGCGCTGCCACCGCACCGCGGCAGGTCCGCATCGAGCCCAAGGCGGAGGCGCGAGTGGATCGGGAGGTCGTTGCCGAAACGCCGGGCACGGCCCTGCTCACCGCGAAGGCTCTGACGAACGTCGAATCGGATGCAATGCAGCTTCCAGTGCCCGTGCTGCCGCATCGGGTGGAGCGGTTCGTGTACCGCGCGGGGCAGGTGGCCGACGAAGGCGGCGAGACGTTCGAGCTGCCGGCAGAGCGCGTGCCCGGGTCGGAGGCGCTGACAGTCCGGATCACGCCCTCGGTCGCGGCGAGCTTGCTCGATGCGCTGCCGTTCCTGGCCGACTACCCGTACGGGTGCATCGAGCAGACAATGAACCGCTTCCTGCCGAGCGTCATCGTCGCCGAGACGGTGAAGAAGCTCGGCCTGGACCCCGGCGGGAAGCTCGAGGACGTGCCGCGCAAGGTGGAGGCTGGGCTGCGCCGAATTCGCCAGCTTCGCGAGGAGCGCGGCGGCTGGGGCTGGTGGCCGGGCGCCACGGATGCCCACATGACCGCCTACGTCGTCTCGGGGCTGCTGCGCGCGAAGGCGGCAGGCTATCCGCAGTCCTCCTACATACTGCAGGACGAACTGAAGCGCCTCCGGGAGGGGCTGCGGTACGGGCACCGGCTGGACGACCTCGCGTTCGAGGTCTACGTACTCGCGCAGGCTGGTGAGCGACCCGGTGACGCAGTGGACCGAGTCTACGCGGAGCGGGAGAAGCTGAACGACTACTCGCGGGCGTTGCTCGCACTCACGCTGCACTACATGCACGATTCGCGCGAGCAGGTTGTGCTGAGGAACCTACTGGACTACCGCGTGGAGACGGAGCGAGGCTGCCACTGGGGCCAACAGGGGGGCTGGCGCTGGTCCGATGACAAGGTGGAGGCGACCGCGGCGTCGCTGCAGGCGCTGCTGCGCATCGATCCGGGCAGCCCGCTGATCCCGAAGACGGTCTGGTGGCTGGTGACCAACCGCCAGGGCGACCACTGGAAGTCCACGAAGGACACGGCCCTCGCGATCGCGGCCCTCAGCGAGTACCTCGTCCGGACCAAGGAGCTGCAGCCGGGCTACACCGCGCACGTGTATGTGAACGGTGCGCTCGCGCAGTCCATCGAGGTGACACCGCAGAACGCGCTGTCCCTCGATGGCCGCATCACGCTCGACCCGAAGGTGCTGAAGACCGGTGGCAACACGGTGCGCATCCGCAAGGATGGCGGCGGGGCTCTCTACTATGCGCTGACGGCCAGCTACGACTCGACCGAGGAGCCGATCAAGGGCGCCTCGACCATGCTGTCGGTGAGCCGCGCCATCTACGCTGTGGAGGACACCATCGACGAAGACGGCGGGCCCGAGACGAAGCGGACGCCGATCAGCGGCCCGGTGCCAAGTGGCACGTTGCTCGAGGTCGAGCTGACGATCAGCAGCGAGAACGACATCGACTACGTCATGTTCGAGGATCCCAAGCCCGCCGGGTGCGAGCCAGTCGCGCTCACGAGCGGCTACGACTACTCGGGCTCGCTCTACCCGTACCGGGAGCTCCGAGACGAGAAGGTGAGCTTCTTCGTCAACCACCTGAAGCAGGGCGAGAACACACTCGTCTACCGCCTGCGGGCCGAGATCCCGGGCGACTTCCACGTCCTCCCCGACGTCGGGAAGGGGATGTACCTCACGGACGCGCGGTGCCTGGGAGACGAGACGCGACTGAGCGTGCGCTAGATACTGATCTTCGCGGGAATACGGAAGTAGTGGGGCGGGCATTCTTGCCCGCCACGGCCCCCTGGCGGGCAAGAATGCCCGCCCCACTGCTCGCGTGTTTGTAAGGGACTCAGTAGGAACCCGCGATACCCAGCCTCGGGCGCCATGAACGGCGCCCCTGGCATCGGGACGGGGAGGACGGGAATCGCGGGGTCCTACCTGGCCTGCCTGCGGAGCATCCACGCGAGGTGAGTGGTCTGATGCGGAGGGTTCTGTGTCTGGCGCCGACCTGCTCGTTGCTCTCTGTGCTGGGGCCTGCGGAGGCAGCAGTGACCGTCAGGCCCGGCCCGCCGAGGGTTGCGTGCTTCGATGTGTACGAGGTCTCGGTCGAGATCGAGCCCCCGCCGGCGGGCAATCCGTTCACCGATGTCGAGGTCCGCGCGACCTTCACGCCACGCGGTGGGGTCCCGGTCGAGGTCGAGGGGTTCTGTGACGATCAGAATGGGCGCGTCTTCCGCGTGCGGTTCTGCCCCTCCATCGCCGGCACAACGTGTACGTACGCTCTGACCACCAACCTCTCGCTCGGTCAGACGTACACGGGCTCCTTTCGCACGACCAAGGCGGCGGGGATGGAGCCTGTCGTGGCCGACCCCGGGCATCCCACGCACTTCATCTATGCCGGGTCGCGCCGGCCGTTCTACCACCTGGGCCTCACCGCCTATCATCTGCTCGATCCTGCGAACGACGAGCAGGACATCGAGGCCTTGCTGGACTACTGTGTGCTGAATGGCCTCAACAAGGTCCGCTTCCTGCTGACCGGCTACCCGAGAGACAACGACACGCGGCCTGCGGACGACCCGTCATACCAGCCCGCCGACCAGTGGACGACCGGCGACCCGTGGAGGCTGCCGAACTACGGCGCGCCGCCGGGCGGGCTGAACCCTCTGCCGGCTTGGCTCGGGCGGCCTCACGAGTACGACTTCACGCGGCTCAACGTCGCGTACTGGCAGAAGGTGGACCGGGCCGTGACCGCGATGCGGGAACGCGGGATCGTCGCGACCTGCATCCTGACCATCGAGAAGCAGAACCTGCCGAACGAGTACGGCGCGCTCACCGAGCACGAGCAGCGCCTCTACCGCTACGCCGTGGCGCGACTCGCCGCCCATGCCAACGTCTGGTGGGACCTGGGCAACGAGCACAACGAGTACCGCAGCCCCGAGTGGGCGTCCGAGATGGGCAGCCGGATGAAGGCGTGGGACCCTTACCACCGGCCTTGCTCGGCTCACGCCTACGCGGAGTGGGTCTACGACGACCAGCCCTGGGCGGACTTCATCATCACCCAGCAGTACGGGACCTGCGCCGAGGTGAACGCGTGGGCCCTGCAGTACGCAGCGATCCCCAAGCCGTACGTGAACGAGGAGTACGGCTACGAGGGCGGGCGCAATGAGCCGGGCCACGGCATGAACACGGACTGGGTCCGCAGGTGCCACTGGTCCATCGCCCTCGCAGGCGGCTACGCGACCTACGGCGACTGGACTGCGGGAACGCCCTTCTACACGGGCACCGTCGGCGAGGGCCGAGCACCCGCGCAGCTGCGTCACTTGCGCGCGGTCTTCGAGTCCCTGCCCTTTCCTCTGATGCAGCCCCGGAACGACCTCGTCGAGGCCAACGCCTTCTGCCTCGCCCAACCCGGGAAGGCCTACCTCGTGTACCTGCCGGACGGCGGGCAAACGACGCTCCGCACGCAGCCGGCCGACCGAGGGTATGCCCTCACCTGGATCGACCCTCGCACGGGCGAACGGAGCCGACGCGGACGGGTGTCCAGCGAGACGATCGCGCTCGACGCCCCGGGTGCGGGCGACTGGTCGGCGATCGTGGCTACCGAAGATGCCGTCCCCCGGCAAGGTCATCGCCCTCGGGCAGCGAACTAACCCGCGTTCTGCCCCACGGAATCCCATGCCTCGTTGAAGGAGCTGAGACACATCATGGCAGTCAAGGTTGGCTTTGTCGGTTGCGGCGGGATGAACCGCGCGCACATGAGCCGGATCAAGGCGATGTCGGGCGCGACGATTGTGGCGGTCTGCGATGTGGCGAAGGACCGCGTGAGCGCAGCGGCGGAGGAGTTCGGGGCCCTCGCGTTCAGCGACCACCGGAAGATGATCGAGGACGTGGAGATGGACGCGATGTTCGTGGCGCTGCCGCCCTTCGCGCACACGGATCAGGAGATCCTGGCGGCGAGGAAAGGCATCCACCTGTTCGTCGAGAAGCCGGTGGCGGTGGACCTGAAGACCGCGAAGAAGATCGAGGGCGAGATCCTGAAGGCGGGGGTCATCGCAACCGCGGGCTTCCAGGACCGCTACCAGGACATCGTCGCGAAGCTCAAGAAGATGCTCGCCAAGACGCCCGCGGGCCTCATCATGGGCTACTGGATCGGCGGAATGCCCGGCGTGATGTGGTGGCGGCGCAAGGAGCAGTCCGGCGGGCAGGCGATGGAGCAGACGATCCACACCTTCGACATGGCCCGCTACCTCTTCGGCGAGGTGAAGACGGTCCACGCGACCTTCAGCAAGGGCCTGATGAAGCACATCCCCAAGTACACCGTCGAGGACGCGAGCTGCGTAAACCTGCAGTTCAAGAGCGGCTTGTGCGGCACCATCTTCAGCGGCTGCTTCCTGCAGGGCTACGGGAAGGTCGGCCTGGACATCTGGTGCCCCGACACGCTGTACGAATACGCCGGGCGCTCGCGCCTCACGATCCGCAAGGCCGGCGCCGAGCCGGAGACCCTCAACGTCGGCAACGACTTCGGCGGCGAGATCGTCAGGACGTTCATCAACGCGGTCAAGAGCGGAAATGGCTCGAAGCTCAAGAGCACCTACTCCGACGCCGTGAAGTCACTCGCGGTCGTCGCGGCGGCGAATGAGTCGATGGCGACCGGCGCGGCGGTGAAGGTGAAGTAGCAGGAGGCCAAGGGAATTCGGGGACACGATCCCAATTCGGAACGACTGAATTGGGTCACGTCCCCGAATATCCGAACGGCAACAGGGGACAGTCCATGCGTCCCGCAGGCGCGGGACTTGGACAGTCCCTGAAAGGAGGGCCTATGTCGAAGATCAACACGCTGCTGCTGACGGGCGTGAACAACCATGACTGGAAGGCCTCGGCGCCGTACTGCGCGGAGTTGTTGGAGAAGAGTGGCAAGTTCGCCGTGACGCTGACTGAGGACCCCTCGCAGGCGCTTGAGTTCGCGGATTCGCTGGCGAAGTACGACCTGCTCTTCTCGGACTACAACGGGCCGGACTGGAGCGAGGCGGCGAAGGCGAACTTCGAGACGATGGTTCGCGGCGGGACGGGTCTGGTGATCCTGCACGCGGCGGACAATGCGTTCCCGGGTTGGGTCGAGTACGAGCAGATGGTCGGGCTGCTCTGGCGGCTGGGCACCGGCCACGGCTCGTTCCACGAGTTCCCGGTCACCATCGTTGACCGGGACCACCCGGCGACACAGGGGCTGGACGACTTCAGCCAGTGGGACGAGCTGTACCACCGGCTCGTGCACATGCACGACGTTCCGTACCACGTGCTCGCGACCGCCTACTCCGACCCCGCGACGGGCGGGACGGGCAACGACGAACCGGTGATGGTGGCGACACAGTACGGCGAGGGGCGCGTCTTCCACATGGTGCTGGGGCACGTGTGGCCCGGCAATCCGGACATGCGCGCCTTCGAGAGCGAGGGGTTCCAGCGGGGGCTGCTGCAAGGATGTGAGTGGGCGGCGCGGAAGTAGGTTCCTACCCCCCTACCCCCCTTCCTTCAGAAGGGGGGAGCGGCAGGGGCATAGAGCGAGGGCTGAGCCATGAAGCCAGCGGGCAGACTGTCACTGCTACCGGCAGTAGTCTTCGGCCTACTGTGCACGAGCGCCCTGCCACAGGCGGAAAGGGTGACGGCGGCCATGGGTGATGCGGCGGAGGTCACGCTGGGTATCGGCGGTTGCGGCGGCGTGTACTTCCTGGCCTCGCCGGGGGAGTTGGTGGTGGAGGTCGAGAAGCGGGACCGGCACCTGAGCGACCGGGATACGGAGCTGCGGGCGATCCTGGTCGGGCCGGATCGGGAGGTGCTGCAGGAGGCCGCCATCCCCGACGATGGGCAGCCGAAGGGCAGCGGGCTCGGCGCGCCGCAACGGGTGGCGCTGAGGACGCAGGTCCGTTGGCCGGGTGTGTACGCGCTCAACGTCACCGTGTCGCAGGACCGATACGGGGACGAGATCAGCTGGGGCTTCCGAACGAACTGCCCGAAGTACCTGGTCGAGACCTCGCGGGGGCATCGGGACGCGCGACACGAAGAGCCGCTCGTGCTGCTGAACCCGGACCGGCCCGGAGACGTGTGCTTCCTCCCGCGCCAGGGCGAGTTCGGCATGGAGGTCACGGGCCTGCCTGCGGATGTGACGGAGCTGTCCGTGTACGACGCGGCGGGCGCGCTCGTGGCGACGCTGCCGGTTGCCGAAGGCAAGGTCTCCTACACCGTCCCCGCCGACGAGCACCGCGACGCCGTTCCGTGGCGGCTGCACTTGCCGCGGTTCCAGGGCACCGTACAGATCGACGGCGTGACGCGCTGGGACCCGGGCGACCTGTACCCGAACCTCTCGCTCTGGACCCCGGACCTCGCCTCGTGGTTCCCCTTCGAGGAGCACCGCTGGCTGCTGACGCCCTACAGCCGGATGGTGTACGCCAGGCCCGGCGACGAGGCGAAGGTCACGCTGCAGGTTCACAACAACCTGACCCGCGACGCGACGGTCAAGCTGCAGGTTGAGTACCCCGAGGCGGCCTGGCCTGTTCGGCTCGCAGCGGAGGAGGTGACCGTGCCCGGTCGGCGAGCGGCGCCGGTGGAGGTGACCTGCACGGCGCCTGTCGAGGGCGAGACGCGTGTGTGCCACATCCGGGCGACACCGACGGATGACGCGGGCTTCTCGACGTACTCGACGGTGAGGGTGATCGGCGGCGAGGCGCCGGCGGCACGGCCGCTCGAGATGCCAATCATGCTGAAGCCGTATCGGCACGAGAACGCGCAGTTCGGCTACCTGCCGCAGTACCCCCTCGGAAACCAGCTGTACTTCGACCTGCAGGACCGGCCCTTCGTGAGTCTGGGCCGAAGCCTCGCCACGATGCGCGACGGCAAGTGGGTAACGCTCGAACTCGGCGGCGGCTACAGCGCGGCCACGAGCAAGGTGGCGTTCGACCGGGACAACGACGTCTACGTGCTGGCGAGCGGCGGAGGCACCGTGGCGTTGCTGCATTCGGTGGACGGCGGGGCGACGTTCACCCCCTACCCGATCCCGCCCAACCCGGCCGGAGGCTCGGCCTTCGACATCGAGCAGTTCTCCGGCAACAACATCCCCGACGGCCCGCCGCCCTTCGTGCGCTTCACGCGGACGTTCAAGGACCCGAAGCTGTTCTGGCGGAGCCTCAGCGACCTGGAGCTGTTCGTGCCGACGAAGGCCGACGGGAAGATCACCGTCGGCGAGCCGATCCTGATCTCGAAGCTCTGCATCGGACTGGCGGCGCATTCCGGCACCCCGTCCTCCGTCGTATCACGCGGGACGAAGGTGCACGTCGCCTGGGGCGAGGCGACCGACCCGGAGGTGAAGGTGCCCGGCCTGCCCGCGTATGTGGCGACCTACGACCGTGAGACGGGGCAGCTCTCCACGCCTGCGCTCATCGGCTACGGCGCGCCGCCGAATGACATCCACAACTCGCCGAGCATCACGATGGACGGCCAGGGCTACCTGCACGTGCTTGGCGGCACCCACGGGCAGCCCTTCCCTTATGCGCGGTCGCTGCAGCCGAACGACGCAGGGAGCGGCTGGACGGAGCCCGCCATTCTGGGGGAGGGCCTGAGCCAGACCTACATCGGCTCGGTCTGCGGGCCCGACGGCACGCTGCACCTGGCGTACCGGCTCTGGCGCACCGGCGAGCCGTACCCACACAGCTCGTACGCGACCCTCGCCTACCAGCGCAAGCGCCCGGGCCAGCCGTGGGAGGCGCCGCGCGTGCTCATCGTCGCACCCTTCTCCGAGTACAGCGTCTTCTACCACCGCCTCACCATCGACCACAAGGGGCGGCTCTTCCTCTCATACGACTACTGGTCCACCTACTGGTTCTACCGCAACGACCACTTCGGCGACCGGCGCGCCGTGCTCATGTCGCCCGACGGCGGGGACACCTGGAAGCTGGCGGGGGATGAGGACGTGGGGTAGGGCGGCGGGCGCGGGCCGGATGGGCCAAAGCCTGCCAACGAGGTCAAGGAGGAAGCGAAGGAGGAGGTCAGTGAGTTCACCCTCAAGCGGGCGAGGAGCGCCATCTGTGCCGCCCATCGGTTGCCGGGCGGCCCGACCCGATGGCTGTGGGCGCTGAACGTGGAGTCCCAGGAAAACGTTGGTTGACATGGTCAAGTTGGTCCAGTAGCCCCCCGCAACCTGACCAACATGATCAACTCAACCATCATCTACGACAGGGGGGATGTGCCGGGGAGGGGGCGACGTGGCCCCCTCCCCGCCGTTGACGTAGGTGTTGACGTTTGCTGGGAGCGCCACCGAGACGGTGGCGGTCCCAGGATGCGTCAACGGCCCACGCCCCGACCGTCTCCGGCCCCTCGCCACGGCTACCGCGGCGTCAGCGGGCCGATGTACTCCGTTGCGACGACAATGTCGTCGAACCAGACGCGGTTCGTCGGGTTGGGGTTGGCGACGTTGTTCTGGCGCGCGGCGTTCTCGGTCACGTAGAGCATGAGCCAGAGGAAGTTGATCTTCAGGTCGGTGCTCGTGCGCCACCGGAAGCCCTCGAACGGCTCGCCGCCCTGGTTCAGCAGGTCGAAGCCCATGCCGCTCCACTTGTCTCGCGCGACGCCCTTGGCGATGTGCATGGCCAGCTTCCCATCCAGCCACAGCGCCAGCTCGCCGTCGGGCAGGTCGGGTGTGGAGTTGAGCTTCAGCATGACCTCAGCACACTGCCAGCGTCCCTTCGGAACCAGCGCCGGTTGCGCGGGCCGGATCGCGTTGCCCCAGTAGCGGCCGTCGGCCGAGATCTTCATCTCGGGCCAGTAGCAGTAGAAGCTCCAGAGGCCCGGCGGAGGGAAGTGCCCGTAGTCGCCGTGGGGCTCGACGCCGACAGTGACGCGCTCATCGCCCCGCGGCCGTTCGCCCGCGCCGCCTTGGGGCCAAGGAGTCGCGGGGTTGTAGCCGCCGAGGTGCACGAAGTGGTGGATGTACTCGGCGTCGTCAGGGAACTTCACGTAGAAGCGCACGAAGGCCGTATCGACCGCGCGCGGGAGGACCTTGTAGAGGTGCCCGCCCGTGTTCTCGCCGAGCATGGCGGTCATCTGGATCGAGCGCTTGCCGGCGCTGTCGGCCGGAACATCCTCACTGAGCGCCAGGGGCTTCGCGTCCTTGTTGCTGACATCGCTCCAGCGCTGGCCTATCTCTTCGAGCGTTCCCGTCTCGAAGTCCTCGGCGAAGAGCACCGCCGGATCGCCCGCCAGGCCGACATCACCCGGGTACTTCGCGGCAAGATCCGCGTCCTGAGGGGATGTCTGTGCGAGACACCCGGGAGCACTCACGACGGCAAACGCCGCCACCAGAACGCCCGTGCGTGTTAGCATCGACCTCGCCTCCTTGGCCTCTACTCCTTCGGCGCATACATGAACAGCCGAGCCTGCAGGCCGCCCGCCGCGGCAGCCAAAGACAGCCCCGTGCTCACACGGATCGCGATCAGGTTCGTCTGTCCGGGCCGCACGGCCTGCGAGACGCCGAACTCGGCCTCGGCCGGGCGGACATACGCCTCGCGGTAGGGCCGGTGGCCGACGTACTGGCCGTTGACCCAGCACCAGGCCTCGGTCTCCACGGTCGGGACGTAGAGCATGATCTTCCGGCCCGCGGCGGAGTCTGGAACGTCCACGCGCAGGCGGTACCAGACGGAGCCCACGTACGGATGGCCCTCCGCGTCCTCGTGGCCCTGCAGGTAGAGGGGCTTCGTGGTGGCAATGGGGCGCCAGCTGGCTTCGCGGACCTCGCCCGCGCACCATTCATCGGCGATGCCTGCATCGTAGGGGTCCGTGCGGAAGAGCGCGTCCTCGGGCAGCCGGGCGATCAGGTCGCCGGTCTTCCCTGACATGCGGTCCGCGAGGTCGAGGTACCACTTCTTCCGGTCCTCCACTCCCCAGTACCAGATTCCCGAGTGGTACCGCTCCTCGTCATACCAGATGTAGAAGGGGTTGATCGCGTGGAGTTCCTTCCGCAGCGCCATCATGCGTTCGGCGTGGCGCGCGGCCTCGGCGAACTGCGACTGCTGCTCGGCATCTTGCGTGGCCATGTAGGCGCGCAAGTGCTCGAAGATCAGACGATCGGCGTGCACGTGCTGTCGCGCGCGGTCGGAGTCCACCCAGCGCTCGGCCTGCTCGAGGAGGGGCTCGAGCGTGTGCAGAAGCTTGGGTGAGTAGATGTACGGCATCACGCGGTCCTCGTGGCCGTGCAGCGGCGAGGTCTCGATCGCGTCCTCGATGGCGTCGTAGAAGGCGCGCATCGGCTCGGCGGCGGCGCCGTACCACTTCGTGTAGAAGTCCTGCAGGATCGCCTCCACGTCGGCCTCGGCATCCCACTCCAGTTGCGCCCGGAGGTAACGGCTGGAGATCCCGCATTCCGCCCACACGTTCCGCGTCTCATCCAGGAAGCCGATCACCCCCCACTTGTGCAGCAACGGGAAGTCACGGGCGAGCTTGCGGGTCTCGGGCAGCGGCGTCAGCCCCGAGACGAGCATCTGGTAGTTGTACCCGTAGATCCAGACATTCGGGCAGAGCTTGCACCACTGCTGCAGCATCTGGCCCTGGCGGACCTTCTGCCAGCAGTGCGGGTCATCGTAAGCGTGCAGCGTGCAGCTCCAGATCGCCGCGAACATGATGACGAGGTGGTCGTCGAGCTTCACTCCCTGCGGCGGGAGGTTGCGGTTCGCGTAGCCGTTGGTCGCGATGTAGGCGTCCGGGAACTCGCGCCGCACCTCGGCCGCGACCCGGTTCACGAAGCTCAACCACTCCTCCGTCGTGCTCTCCTCGGCCGCGACCCCCGGCCGGCCCAGAAGATCGACGAAGCCCTGGTGTAGCCTCAGCGTCTCGGGGTCGTAATCGCGCGGCAGCCCATCATCTGGTGCGAACCCGTAGGAGTTCGCGTCCGGGTGCTCGCGCAGATAGGCCTTGATGATCCCAGCCGCGACCTTCACGGCTTCGGGGTTCGCCAGGTTGGGGAGGTAGGGATTGCGCGAGCCGTCGGGGTTGAGCGCGAAGTACTCGGGGTGGTCCTTGAAGTACTGCGCCTCCGGCAGGACGTTGCGCGCGCTGCTGTCGCCGGGTGTGGCGAACATGTTGTCGGGGCTCATGCGGTTGCGCAACTTCCACTGCTTCTCATCACCGGCCAGCTCGGGCTTGGCGTGCAGCCACCAGTTCCGCATGATGAAGTCCGGCTTCTCGCGAACCTCCAGCTCAGGCACCACGATCGTGGACTGCCGCGGCACGATCTCCCCGTACTCGCCCGGCATGAACCACCGCACGCCCAGGCGTCTCAGCAGGTCATACACCGCGTACTCGGTGCCATGGTACGGGCCTTCATCATTGCCTGCCAGCACGAGCCGCTCGCCCCGGCACAGAACGACATAGCCCTCCTCGCGGCGGGGATTCGTGAGGCCCGAGGGAACCTCAAGATCACGCGTCAGCCGACTCGGCCCGACCAGAATCAGCCGGCCCTCCGGAGGCGCGGCGTCGGTCGCCACCGGCAACTCGGCCCCGGACATCTTCCGAACGTACTCCCGCAGTTCCGCGACCGCCGCCGAGACCTTCGGACCAGCATCCGCCGCGGTCACTACGGTCGCAGCGGGCTGCCCGTCACGCACGATCACCATGCCGTCGGCAGCGCGACACACCTGCCCAACGGCCATCAACGCGCCGAACGCACACACGCCGACGATGGAAGTCGGGAGTCGCATGGGTTATCCTCCCAGCAGGTTGTGCTGCCGCCACCGTTGTCCGTACGGATGCACTACCGGGAGGCTGCGGAGAGTGGCTCGGTCTCCGGGAGCGCCTCGCGGGCTCTGGGGGTACCGATGAACTCCAGCGCACCGACGATCGCCATGCGCACCCGCTCTGGCTGCTCGCGGCGGGCTGCCTCCGCCAGGACGTCCACGGCCGAGTCAGTACCGATGCGGCCGATGGCTCGGGCGGCCAGTTCGCGCGTGAGGGGGTCTCGGCTTCTTAGGGCTCGTGCAAGCGGCGGCAGCGCAGACTCAGTGTCAACCTCGCTGAGTGCCCAGATCGCTTCCTGACGGACGTTTGCAGACCGACTGCGGAGAACCTCGGCAAGCGGAGGGATCGCGGCCTCGCCGCCGGCCTTGCCCAACGCGCGGATCGCGGCGCGTTGCAGGACTTCATCGTCCGCCTGTGCGGCCGTTGTCAGCTCCTCGAGCCGCTGTGCCCGAAGGCCATAGAAGCCCTGAAGGGAGAGCCGCCACGCGAAGTCGTCCTCGGCTCTCTCGGCGGTTCGCTCCGTGATCGCGATGACGTGGTTGATCTCCAGCAACTCATCCCGTATCGCCTCGATGTCGGCAAGCTGACTCCGCGTCACGCCCATAGCCTAACCACCCCCTTGTCGTGTCCCCCCTCAGTTGGCCTCGCACGCCCAAACAGGCGCCGGAGGGCCTCGCGCTGGACCAGCTCCGCCCTCGCCTCGTCCGTGCCCGCTTCCCCGACCGGAACAAGGATGGCGTGCAACCATCCGCCCCACTTTGCCTCGAACGGGTTCGGGAACAGCCTGCTGAACTCGATCCGCTGGTCACCTGTCAGGCTGTTCACCGCCTCCAACGGGACGAAGGTCGCGAAGTCGAGGCCCCCGGGGTTCTCTTTACTCGTCGTGAAGCTCCCGTCCAACCACTGTTCTCTCGAGACGGCGCCTACGAGCAGCTTCCAGAGCGAGGTTTGACGCCCATACGCCCCCCAGATGGGACGACGCGTAGCAGAGGCCGGGAAGCCGCGGACGAAGGTGGCCTCGACGTCCTCGCGCGTCGCGTCGTGCAGCTGCGGCGTCGAGGGGAGGCAACCAGTGTCCGGGTCGAGCACCAAAGGCACGCGTGTCACCTCACAGGCCCTGAGGCGTCCTGGAAGGAGATTCGACCTGCCCTACGGGTTCCCCTGCTGCGCGGGCGCCCTCAGAGCTGCGGCCTTCCCGCCACCGTGGCCTCCACGACCACCTCGACCAGCATCTCGTCGCCCTCGGCCGTGAAGGCGCGGCGCTCGCGGACGAGGTGCTTCACGTCGCGCGAGGTCGTGCCGGCACGCAGGGCGCGCTCGAGGGCAAGGACGGCGGTGTGCTCCTTGGCGGACTCGACGGCGGAGAGCAGGTCCTCGTACTCGTCGCGACCGGCGCGGCTGTGGACGACGTAGTTGACGATCTCGCCGGGCCGCACCACGGCGCGCTCCCGGACGACGACCTCGCTCGTGATCGCGCCGATGGCGTTGGCTACGTCGGCGTGCTCGGGGATCACGACCTCGGCGCCGAGGTGCGCGCCGACGGCCGGGAAGAAGGGCTCGACCGGCGCGCCGATGGCGACGATGGGCCGGGTGTAACTCAGCGAGGCCCGCAGGCGCCCGTTGCCCTCGAAGGCGCTGCGCAGCAGGGGCGGCCAGTGGGTCGGGTCGTCCGAGCAGGCGCCGGGAATCTCCTTGTTGATGACCTGGCCGACGAGGCGTTCGACGATTCCCCTGCGGACGCGCTCGATCATCTCATTCGGCGGCAGGCCGTACAGCGACGAGAAGACCGTGAGGCCGTGCCCGGCGGCTTCGGTGTCCCACGCGCGGAACTCGCCGGTGACGTGGAGGAGGTCGGTCGGCGTGAGCGCCGAGCGCTGGATGACGCCCAGGCCTTCGAGCCTCGTGAAGCGCACCAGGAGAGGCGACACGAGGCCCAGCCGTCGGCCGAGGGCATTGCGCGACAGCGCCCCGTCTCTCAATGCATCGATAGCCCGCTGCTCGAACGCATCGACCGGACCGCTGTAGCCGGGCCGCGCGAGCACGAAGAAGTCGAGCACCGAGGGCGTCGAGCGCTCCAGCAAGAGCACCGGATCGAGAGCGAGGAGGCTGCGCTTCGTATTGGGGTACCGTTCGCACAGGTAGGCCAGCGGGATGACGCGGCGCGGGCCGATGAGGAGTTTGCGGTCCTCGGTGAAGCTCAGGTAGCTGTCGCCGCCGAGGCCGATGGTCGCGATGTCGGCCGCCTCGACGCTCGTCAGCCAGCCGCCAACCCGCGCGCCATCGGGGCTGACGGTCACCAGGCCATCCTCTACGAGCGCAGTGTCCGTCGTGGTGCCACCCATGTCGAGGATGACGGCATCCTGCAGGCCCGTGAGGTGCTTGGCGCCGGCGACGCTGGCCGCGGGCCCGGAGAGGATCGTCTCGATCGGTCGCTCAAGCGCGACCTCGCAGCTGATGAGCGACCCGTCACCCTTCACGATCATCAGCAGCGCGCCGATGCCTCGACTTCGCAATGAGGCCTCCACCGACTCGATCAGCCGCGCCACGGCGGGCAGGAGTCGCGCGTTCAGGATGGCGGTGTTCGCGCGGCCGACGTAGTTGAGGCGCGACGAGAGTTCGTGCCCGCAGATGATCGGCAGGTCGGTGCGCTCGCGGATGATCTGCTTCACGATCAGCTCGTGGTCGGGGTTGCAGACGCTCGCGTAGCCCGAGACCGCGAAGGCATCGACCCCCGCCGCGAGGAGCTCATCTGCAACGCGCGCAATCTCCTCGCGATCCGGCGGCTCCAGCTCCACGCCCGTGATGGCCATCGCGCCCTTCACGACGCGTAGCGGCTGCCAACCGAACTCCGGCGCCGCGCCCACCGCGCTGCACATGATGATCGCGCCGGGCCGCCCGCCCTTCCCCTCGACGATGGAGTTCGTCGCCAGCGTCGTGGAGAGCGCGGCAACGCGGATGCCTGCCGGATCGGGGATGGAGAGGCGGTCCAGCCCCTCGTTGATCCCGAGCATCAGGTCGTGGTGCGTCGTCAGGGCCTTCGCCTTCGCCAGCACCCGATCGGTCCCGAGGTCATAGAGCACGCAGTCGGTGTACGTCCCGCCGGCGTCGATGCCCAGCCCGGCTACTGCAAGTGACAGGGGACGGGTAACAGGTGACAGGGAACGGCGGACGGCGACAGCGCCGTCGGCAGCCGTTCCTGTTACCTGTGACCTGTCACCTGTAACCTGCCGCACATCCACCGCGGCGAAGATGCGTTCGTCGCCGGTGAGCATCGAGCGTTGGCCTGGCTGCAGCACGAGGAACCGGCTGTCGTCCCAGTTGCCGGCCAGGAGGTCAACGAGCAGCTCCGTGCAGCCATCGAGGCGTTCGTACTGCCAGCCGAAGTCCTCGGCCATCTGGCGCGCGTACTGCTCGTAGCGGTCGCGCTCGCCGACGCCGGTGTCGATGAAGGCCGCCCGCGTGTAGTTGCGCTTCCAGCTGTCGTGGAAGTAGATGATGTACTCCGCGTTCGCCTCGCCGTACTTCGCGGCCAGCTCGGGGAAGCGGCTGTCCTTGCGCACGTCCTCGACCTTCGTGCTCTTGCGCTCGTCGGCCGCGCCGAGGCTCTTCTTCTCATACCAGCCGGGCGTGGTGTAGAACGTGCCGGGATGGCGCGCGAACTGCCGTCGGTACTCCTCGCGCGAGCCCAGGAACAGCGTCATGCAGTCATGCACGCGCGGGATGACGACCGGGCAGTCGCGCGCGACCAGCCCGGACGTACCCCGGCCGCATAGGCCGTAGCCCATGACGACCGCGTCATGGCCCTGCCCGACGGCGGCGTCGATCTCGACCTGCGCGCGCTCGCGGAGGGTGTTCGGTACACTGTGCAGGCCGGCATCGAGAAGAGCCAGGTCCATGTCGTGGGGGGATCCGGCAGCAAGTTGTGTGAGTTCGGGTTCGAAGACTCCGCAGGCGATGACCTTCAGCTTCACGGTTCAGGGACCTCGCACGTCATGGGTGCAATGGAACAGGATGTACAGGATGAGACAGGATACGTCGGGGACCGGGGTGCCTGCTCAGCAATCCTGTATCATCCTGTCCATCCTGTTTGACAGAACACGCCAGTTGCCTTCGGTGACGCCGGGGAGCCGGCGAGGATCTAGCCGATGACTTCCATCTGTGCGTTCGACAGCCGCGCGGCCAGTGCGTCAGCAGAGAGGCCCGGGCCCTCAATGTACAAGGGATCGCCGGTGACCCGCAAGTCCGGCGCGGGCACCGGGTTCCCCATCATGTCCGAGACGCTCAGGCCGGGACCGGCGGGCAGCGACAGCCGGAACTGCTTCCCGTCCTCGCCCCAGTACCACACGGCAGCCACGGAGTCCGCACCGCGCGCGAACACGTAGCAGTGCAGCTTCTCGCCAAGAGGCACTTCCCTTTCGCGGGGCTGGGCTCCCTCCAACTTCTCGGTCATGACGCTGTAGGCCACCAGGGCCGGTCGCGGCGCGCCGTCGTACTCGATGGCATACATACCCTCGGGTCGGATGATCCAGCGGGCATCCGAGCCCTGCTCCGAGTAGAGTTCATGGAACCAGAACACCTTGCGGATGCCGCTGCCCAGCTCGACGAGGTGCGAACGGACCATGTCCCGCGCCTGGCGGCGGACATCCGGCACGCGATGCCACGGCTCGCGCGACTTGGGCATGAGCTCCTTGCTGTACCACGACGGAACGTAGGTGCCCTCCTCCGTGTTCCAGATCTCCAGGTCGGGCTTGCCGTGCTCCGCGAAGGCCTGTCTCAGGAACGAGACGATTGCGTCCGCCCCCTCGGTGCCGTACTTCACCTCCGGCGGGCCGCTCTGAGCGACGCCGTAGAAGTGACCGGAGAACACGTCGATGTAGTCCAGCGCGCCCCGGTCGAGCATCTCCTGCAGGAAGGGCGTGTTCTTCCACGCCGTATCGCCGGCCACGATCCGGCAGCCTGGATCGGCCTGATGGGCGGCTTCGTAGGCTGTCTTCAGGAACGGGAGGTAGTCCTCCGAGTTCATCCACGCCGTCGGCTCGTTCATCACTTCCCAGCAGTGGAACCGGTCCTTGTAGCGCGAGACGACCTCGAAGACGTACGTGCGCCATGCGTCGAGGTCGGGCAGCTTCGCCCCCTCGGACTGGTCCTTGGCCCAGCCGCCATGGGCCGGTGTCTCGGTGCGCGCCCAATCCGGCGTGCCCTGTAACACCGGCAGGGCGCTGATCCCGTACCTCTGGAGGTTGTCCAGGAACAGGCGGTCCTCCTCGCGCTCCTCCGGCCAGCTGAACTTCCCGCGCTCCGGCTCCACGGCGGGCCAGGCGAGCAGGTAGGTGCGAATCCAGCGCACCCCGCACTCCTCGAGCAGCGAGTACGGAAATCCGTGCATCCCGAACTGCGATTCCACGTTGCTGGCCGTGCGTGCGGCAATCACGCCGAACGCCAGCTCCTCGAAGTCGAACAGCTCGCCCGTCGGAGAGAGGGCCTTGACCGTCGCCTTGTACGACCCTCGCGGGACGTCTCCCAGGCGGATCTGGGCCGCCGCGGCAGCCTTGGAAGGAGCATCGACCTCGAGCCGAGCCTCGTACGGCGTCCGGCCGAAGTAGTCCTCGACCGAGTACTGCAGCACCACGTCTCGCTGCTCGGTCAGGTCGCTGTAGAGCGTCGCGTCGAGCACCACCTCGTCGCCGACGTGGAACAGGTTCTCGTAACGGCCTCTGTAGTTGGCGCCGAGGCCGAGGTCCACCGATCGACCGGGTGCGTAGCCGGTTAGACCGCCCTCCTCCAACTGGAGGCCGTCGATCCAGGCCGGTCCGTCCTCGGGGAAGGGCACGAGCACCCAGGCGTAGCCCGCCTCCGTCTTCCCGGCCGTAATCTCGTGGCTATAGCGCTGCCACTCCGTGGTGAGCCTGAAGTTGGACCAGCCCCAGTCCTGCCAGGCATCGCTGACCGACACGGTCAGGGCCTGGCCCTCATGGGAGCCCTTGGCGTAGAGGGAGACCGTGTACTTCGCGCCCTCCGTGACGGGAATCCAGCGGAACGTGCACCAGGGGGTGAAGCCCTTGCGGCCGTAGGGGGGCTCGTGCTGCAGCTTCAGGCTGTGGCTGCCGTGGGCCGCGGTCGAGGCGTCGATGATCCCGCGCCGCGGCTCGGAGGCAGCGAGACCGTGCTTTGTCCAGCTGTAGGAGAGCAAACACGAGAAGCCGTCGTGACCCGTCTCGAAGCTGCTGCCATCCAGGATGAGGTTCGCGGGCCACACGCCGGAACTGGAAACCGCCGTGAGGACCAACACGAGAAGGGCCCAGGCAACTGCACAGCCCGTCGTGCGAGGTCTGTGCATCGGCTGATTCTCCCACCCGGGTCGCTGTCGGGCCTACGCGCGCCACTTGCCCTCGGTGAAGTCGGGGACTTCCTGCGGCGCGCCGCCGGCACGGATCGAGGCGGCGGAGAGCGGGATGATGGAACTCCAGGCAGCGGCGTCCGCCGCGGGGATTGGGCTGGGCCGGCCCGCGACGACTGCTTCGATGAACTGCTGGATCACGAAGTAGTCGGCGCCGCCGTGACCGGACTGCGCGGCCTCCTGGCCGTGCTCCTTCCACAGGGCGTGCTCGTACTCGGTCGCGTAGGGCGCGAAGGGCTCCCACTCGTACTTCGGGGTGCGGCCCTCGACCCAGATCTCGTGCTGGCGGCCGGTGTCCTGGTAGGACGCTGTCACGCCCTGCAGCGTGAAGTACGTGGTGCTCGGATGTGGGCGGGCGGAGTACATGTCGAAGCGCAGGTCGATCACGGCGCCCTTGGCGGTGCGGATGAGTGTGGTACTGCTGTCGCCGAGGGCGAAGCGAATCTTGGCCTGTGGGCTGTCGGCGCCGAACCGTTGCGCAGCGTAGCGCTCGAGCGAGCGCTGGGGCGTGGCTGAGGCGACCAGCGACACGAACCGATCACCCCGGTTGATGCCGAGCCACTGCGCCACGGGGCCGAGGGAGTGCGTAGGGTAGACGTTGCCGGTGTAGTCGCGGCCCAGCTCGCCGCGCCAGGTGAGCGTGCCGTCGCCGTGGAACGCGAGCGAGCGGCAGTCATGCACGTAGCCGCACTCGGCATACGTGAAATCGCCGAACACGCCGGCTTGCGCCGCGTTCAGCACGGCCATGTTCTGCTGGTAGTAGCAGCAGTTCTCCGAGAGCATGTAGACCTTGCCCGACTCCTTCTCAGCCCTCACGAGCCCCCAGCACTCATCGAGCGTGACCGCGGCGGCGACCTCGCTGAGGGTATGCTTGCCTGCGCCGAGCGAGTCGATGCACATCCGTCCGTGAAGCTGCATCGGCGTCGCGACAAGGACGGCGTCGATGTCGTCACGCTGAAGCATGCGTCGGTAGTCTACCGGCCCGGCGGAGTAGCCGACCGGCTCGTTCCCGCGCGCATTGCGGACGATCCCGATGGCGCGGTTGAGATTGCCCTCGTTGATGTCGCACAGCGCCGGGACGGCGACGTTGCCGAAGGAGAGCGCGACCTGCAGCAGGCCCGTGCCCCGGCCGCCCGTGCCGATCACCGCAAGGCGCAAGGGGGCCGCGTCCTGCGTCAGGGCGTCGGCCGCGAGTCCCGCGGCGAGCCCCGCGGCGCCGACGCGGAGGAAGTCGCGACGATTGAGCGAGTCAGGCATGGTCACTGTGCCTCCTCGAAGGGCTTGCCGAAACACGCGCCGATGCAGTGCTTCAGGACGTTCGCTTCGCCCATCCCGCCGGCCTCGGGCGCGCCTTCGCCGCGCAGCGCATCCAGCAACCCCTTCCCGCCATCCCCCGCGCTCCAGCCGGTGAAGAGCACGCCCTGGAGCTTGTCCGTGGTGTTGTCCCGCGCGGCCTGAACGAAGGCCTGCGCCGCGTCGGGCTTGTTCCACGGGGAGACAAGAACCCGGAAGCCCTGCTCCTGGAAGTACGGAATCGAGGGATAGCTCTCGCGGTGCCCGTAGTGCCAGTCACACAGGATGATGTCGCGCGGGACCTTCGCGATGGCGGGCGCCGTACCGTTCGTGCTCGCCTCCCACGAGCCGTAGCGGGTGGCCTTGCCGTCGAGGAGCCGGTCGCCCCACATCAGCATCTCCACCTTCCGCGTGCCGACGAGGTGCTCGTGGAGGTCGTTCACCGCCTTGGCGAACAGCTCCGCCGGGTCCTTGCCCTTGCAGCGCGGGCACTGGTCGCTCCCGATCAGGAAGACCTCGTCCATCCCCACATGCAGCGCGTCGGCCTGGAAGGCGTCGAGCAACTCATCCATGAGGTCGAAGACGAGGGCGTTAACGTCGGGATGCAGGGGGCACCAACTCCGGCAGTAGATGTCCGGGTTGTCGAGCGGAATCTGGGGCGTCTCGTCGAACTCCGGATGCTTCGTGAGCAGCGTGAAGGTGCTCTTCGCCCACGACTGGTGCCCCAGGCAGTTCAGCAGCGGCACCACGCGAATGCCGTGCTCCCGGCACGCCGCCGCGATGCGGCCGGCGGCCGCCTTGTCGAGCGTGCCCTGGGCGATCTCGGGATGGCTGGTGAACTGGTAGTTGTAGTTCACCTCGACGACCAGCAGGTTGATGCCCATGGGCGCGAGGTGCTCGTCGATGAGCTTGACCAACGTGTCCGCACCCTCCGCAGACTGGCAGAACACATGCTGGCCCCGCCAGGGGAAGGGCTCGCCTGCAGCGTGGGCGGCGTGGCAGGCGAGGATGAGCGTGGCAGCGATGACGGTCAGCGTGAGCGGGAACTGCATGTGTACCCACTCCCTTCCGGGCGACTTGGTGGCGCAAGTCGTTGTAGGGGCGGACCCACGTGTCCGCCCCTGTCTGGCGAGGGGCGGACACGTGGGTCCGCCCCTACAACGGCTCGCTGGCTCACTGGCCCGCGACCCGCACCTTCGCATCCCCGACCGCGACGATCTGCTCGAGCTTCCCGTCACGATAGCGCAAGGCCGCGCCCTGCCCCTCTAGCTCAAACTCCCCAGCGCGCAACGCCCCGCCGGCGGGGTTGATGAGCAGGATGTCACGGATACCGCCACCCGTGACCTCGACGGCAACCGGGCGCTCGCGGGCGTCGGCGGGCCCCTCGACAGGCAAGACGCGCACGGTGAGGTCAGCCACGGGGTCGCCGGTCGAGATGTCGAGGGCGGTGCAGAAGAGCGCCGATGTCCCAATCTGGCGGGAGACGACGAAGGGCACCTTGATCTTCGTCGGGTTGCCCATGCCGATGGCGGTCAGGACCTCGCGCGCGCCGTCGGCGGCACCCTGGGCGAAGGTCACTGTCGGGCCCTGGTCCTGCTTCCAGACCGCTTGCCAGGCCTCGGGCGCCGGGGCGGAGCGCCACTCCTTCGCCCAGGAGCATCCATCGCCCGCGGGCGCCTCAGCGAGAACTGCAAACGGCAGCGCGCACTCCATCGCACCCCGGTTGTGGTAGGCCAGATCGAACGTGGACTCGGTCTCCGCCTCGCAGAGAACCACGTCGATCACGCGGTCGCCGAGGAGCGCCATCGACCGGCGAATGCGCACGCCGTCGTAGGCCTCGTCGGCGCGGGCGCTGCAGAGGCCCAGGCCGTCGCCAAAGGCGGTGAACTGCAGCATGCCGGTGCACGGCTTCTGGCTCTTGCTGTTGACCACGATCGTGTTGTGGCTGAGGGTCTGGCGGAACCAGCCGGCGTGGGCCGGGTTGCCGTAGGCGATGCATCCGGGGTCCTCGGCCAGCAGCTTGCCCTGGCCGTAGAGCACGAAGCCCAGCTTGTCCGGGTGGCCGTGCCCGCCGCCGTGCGGGCCGTAGTCCAGGGCGAGGTACGTCTGGGGAATGTGCTCGTTCACGCGACCCTCGCCGGTTGCGCCGCTGCGCAGAACCACGTAGCCCGCTGCGGGGAAGACGGAGGACTGCAGCGTGAACGGCGCGGTCTCGCCCAGGTCGACTCCGTACAGCAGCGTCTGCAGGCTCTTTCGTCCGCTCTGCAGGATGGGCAGCAGATGGCGCGGGTCCTGCCAGCGCGCGTAGGCGATCTCGTACATGCTTCCCGAGCCGAGGGCGTTGGAGGTGCCGCTGTCATTGAAGGCCGCGAGTTCGCCACCGGGCGCCATGAACGCAAGGGGTGCGTCGTACATGCCCTTGTAGCGGTCGGTGTACAGGTCGATGCCGACGTTCCGGGCGGCGACCGCCAGCGGCTGCAGCGCGCTCATCGTGTAGAAGTGGTAGCCCCACGCGCTCTCGTACCAGAAGCCGTCGTCGGTGACGCCCTGCTCGATTTGCGCGCGGAAGCCCTTCGGCCCGTTGATCGAGTCGAAGGTGAGCTGCTCGTTGCCCAACGCCAAGCCCACCAATCCATAGGCCGAATCGTGCCAGCAACAGATGTTGTGAATGCCCCACTGGTGGTCGTGGATGAGCTGCGCAGCGGGGAGGAGCATCTTCTCAGAGACGGTCTGCAGGTCGTCCGCGCTGAGCGTGTCCTGGATGCAGTCGAACCCCTGCGCGACGGGGATCAGCCAGGTCGATTCGTCCAGGCTCTGTGGGCCGACATGGCCCCCTCCCTTGCTCGGCTTGCCGTTGATGTCGTGCAGCGGGTAGCTGAGGTAGCGCTCCGCGTAGCCGAGCAGAATCTCGCGAGCCTTGACCGCATACGCGACGTCGCCTGTGAGGACGTACATCAGGCCGAGGTCGCGGATCGCTCCAGCGAGAGCACCGTGCTGACGGTCGAGCACGACGTCATCGTACGGCCAGCCGGAGTAGACTGCGCCGCAGTCCGGGCAGACGTGCTCCGTGGGGGACTTGGTGGTCAGCCGCGCGCCGCAGGCCTTGCAGGTGTACCAGTGCCACCACTGGCTGCCGCGGTCGGGGTACTCGGGCGTCCGGGCGAGCCAGTCGTCGGCCCCCCTCTTGAGCCCGTCGTAGATGGCCTTGCACTCCGATGAGGCCTCGATGCGGGCGAGGACCTTCGGCACGTCGGCACGTGTCAGCAGCAGGCACGGATGGGGGACATCGGTCAGCGGCACCGTCAGATCGAGCGACAGCGACTTGTCCATGTCCGTCGCGCCCTTCACTCGGATGACCAGCTGCGCCGACGCGCGAGAGAGGGGCGGCAGCGCGCCCTCGCCACTCGCCGCAGCCGACAGCGCGACGGGGACGACTGCCGCCGCGCCCGCGGCGACCGTCGCCTCAGCCGGCGCGTCCACCCGGAGGCCCTGGTCCGCGCCCTTCGTCTCGACCTGAAGCGCGACCAACCGGTCCTGCCGATTCGCGACCCGCACCTCATACCGCGCGATTGTAAGGTCGCCCTCGCGCTGCGTGCCGAGGTGTGTCACGTCCTCCACGCGGAACGCATCGCGCACGACGCGGAGGTTGTCGATCAGGACAGAGGGCTGAGGGTTCGCCTTCCCCTCGTAGCGGAACGCGATGTACTGGCCCTTCTGATCGGGCTTGTCGCCCCAGAGCCACGTGGGGTTGTGGATGTCCACCTCGGCGGTCTGCCACTCGCCGGGCCGGATCGACTTCGCACCGGCGAGCTGCCAGGTGCACTGCATCCCGTCGCCGAGCGGGAAGTCGATGACCTTGATGCCCCACCAGTCGCACCCGGCCCCGTCGAAGCGGTAGTCGAACAGCAGCCGGTCCCACTCGCCCATCTCGATCCCGCGACCGGCGAAGCTGCAGTTGATCGCCTGCGGGTCGCCCTTGGCCTCCGGCTGCCACCGAATGGCCTTCCCGCCATCCTTGCCGCCCTCGACGACCTCCGCCGCGGCCGACCAGCCCGACGACTGCCCCTCGAAGTCATCCAGCACCAGCGCCATCGGCTGCGCGCAAACCGTGCCGCCCATCAGCATCACGAGTGCCGTGAGGTGCCGCATGTGCTCTCCGTTCCTCCGGTGCCGTTCTCCCAGACTCCTACACTCCTACACTCCCGCCGTCCTCACGGCAGCGGCACCG
>VGFC01000060.1 GCA_016869045.1 Armatimonadota bacterium | reverse complement strand
ACCCGGCTCGGCGGCGCGTGCCAGTCCGCGCCCATCACCATCGTCGCGCCGCCCTTCTCGATCTGCAGGGCCGCAGTCACGAGGCCGAAGGACGTGGGCGCATTGACCACCCCGACCATCTTGCCCGGCTGCAGCCACTCGGGCGAGAACGCGCTGAACAAGTGCAGCTCGCCCCGCTGCTCGCGGATCAGCAGGTCGCGCAGCAGGCCGACGTACGCCGCCGCGAAGCGCGGATCGGGCGTCAGGTCCTCCCCGCTGTCCCGCTCAGCCCACGGCCTCACACCCCCCGCGAAGCCCTCCTGGCACGAGCCCGTGTGCACGAGTACCGCGTACAGGTCGCGGATCGCCTGCTCCTGCTCCCCGCGCAGAGCATGCAGCTGCGCAAGGTTCGCCGCAGCCGTTGGCGACAGCAGTCCCGCCTCGGTCGCCAACCCCTCCGCGCAGGTCAGGCGCAGGCTCCGGCACAGCTCGGCCACGCGGTCTGTCGGTGGCGCCGCGAGACCCGGCTCCGGCGAGTCCGGGAGCCCTCGGTTCAGCGCCACGACCGCGGGCGCCACTTCCGCAGGCAGCGGCTGGTCGCCCAGCGCGCCCTCGGTTGCCTTTGAGACCTCTTCGCGCCTCGACCGCAGCGCTGCAGCATCCTCGGGCTTCCCCACGAGTGTCGCGACCTCCGCCGTGGCCCCGAGTGCGTCCTGCGCCTGCCACCAGGTCGGACTGCCGGGCGGCCCGGCGCTGCCGACGGCCTCCATCACCCAATCGGCGGCGCTCTTCAGCTTGGGGTAGACCTTCTCGGCCCACGCGCGGTCCCCGAGCAACCAGATGTGGCTGGCGATGGTCCGGGTCGCCAGGCAGTGCGCGTCCATCCGGCCATCGGGCGACAGCGCCCCCGACGCCTGCTGCTGCTCCAGCCAGTCCTCCAGAATGCCCCGCGCGAGGTCATGGCGCCCGGAGCGGTCGAGTGCCTCGACGACCGGCGCCGCTTCGGCCATCTGCAGGGCGCGGTTCCAGAGCGGGTAGCGAAGGTGCGGTCGTCCCTCCTTTGGGATATCGGTGCTCATCAGCAGGTACGCCAGGCTCGCCTGGTACGTCTCCAGGGGCTTGCTCTCGGGCAGGAGAATGCGCATGCCGCGAGCCAGTTCCTCTCCCCACGCTCGGGCCACCTGATCGGCGGGTCCGTCGTAGCCCGCCTTCCGCAGCGCCTCCACCGGCTGGGGTGCATCCATCGGCAGCGGCGTCCACGGCATCTGCAGATTGAGACTGAGTTCCTTGCTCTGGCCCAGGTCCCACAGGGCAAGGAGCGTAGCGGTCGTCGGCCCGACAGGAAACTGCGTGCCCGGGAAGGGCCCCGTGTACGGCTCGCCGGCGACGGCGTACCGCCGGCTGGGGGCTGGCAGGCTCGGCAACACGCACACCGCGCGGCCGCCGATCGCCGCGCACCCGCGGTCGAAGGCATAGGTGCTCGCCGGGCTGAACTCCCTCCGCTGCAAAGCCGCCGCGCGGTGATCCCCCCCCGAGTGCCGCAGGCCAATGCCGATCGAGGCCGCCCGGCCGCTGTCCCCCAGGCGCTCCATGCGCAGGCGCACGAAGTTGGCCGGGTCGGCCCCTTGGCTCAGTGCGACCGCGAAGGCCGACACGCTGAGCTTCACATCACCTTCGAGCCATGAGTAGTGCACGAGAGGCACGTACCCGCCACCCAGCCGCTTCACCCGCACCGCGACCGGCCGCGGGGGATCGCCTGTCACGATGCACAGTTCCGCCTCGCCCGTGTACAGCGCCCCGTCCCACGTCACCTGCGTCACCCGGCCCGCGCCCACGCCCCCGAGCATCGCCGAGGGCTTGGCAAGGTAGCAGAACGGGCCCGCGAACCCATCGGCTGCCGGGTCCATCATCTGCGCCGACGCACCCGTTCCCACCAGCAGAACGAGCGCAGCGATGCCGTATCGCGTCCTCATTGCTCCACCTACACCCCTTGTAAGAGGGTGTATGAGAAGCACGGCATCGGGCGTGATGAATCACGCCCCTACACAGGGGCACGATGAATCGTGCCCCTACATGACGGCGATCTACGGTCGTTTGTGACGTAGGGGCGCGATTCATCGCGCCCAATCGTGTAGGGGCGCCATTCATGGCGCCCGGCCACCCTTCTCATACACGCTCCAAGAGCGGCTTCAGCCGCGACGCCGTCCCCCCAAACACCGCCGCCCGCCACGAATCGCGGCGGGCGGAGCGCAGTCCTCCGTGCGAAGCCGACGCGCCGACGGGCTACTCGGACACCGCCCGGCAGATCCTCTGAATCGCCGAGTCGGTGTCGGTGCCCAGCAGCTGCTCCGCCACGTCCCTCACCGGGACGTACAGCGTGCCCTCGCGCACGGCGGGCGCATCAGACAGCGATACGGTCCGCCCATCCACCAGCGCGGTACGCGCGCCCGGCAGAAGCACCATCACCTTGCCGCCGAGATCGACCTGCGCCAGCCGGCTCGTGGGGCTGAACGAGGCCTTCGCGCCGATCGCCTCCAGCCCGCCAAGCGCCACGCGCACCTTGCCCATGCGCTCGGTCGGCGTGCGGCCCAGCGGCGCGCGCTTCCCGCCCGGCAGCTTGCGGACCGCATCGGGCCCCCCGTTGCCCTTGTACGCCGGCGTGCCGACGACCCAGTCCTCCGCCGACAGGTACGGCGTAATCCCCGCGTGCTTCACCCCCGTGCCCGCCACGTCATGGCCTTGTATGACCCAGAAGTACGCGGACCAGTGGTCGGCCGAAGCCACGGACGCCACGACGCCCAGAGCCAGCGCCAGCACGACGGCTATCGAGAGCATTCGCATCTGAGTGGAGACCTCCTGCGTGCCGCCCAGGCGGCGGCTATCATCGGCCCGAACGGCTACGGGGGATATTGGCCATGGCCCCCAGGGATTCCTGCTTCGCTGCTGAGTGAGAGGTGAAGAGCTACCTCTCTCCGTTCCTCGGCACCGGCTTGCCGCCCCTGAGTTCGATGTCGCTGCGGCTGTAGACAGCCTTCCCTCGCAGCTTCTTGGCCGCATCCCTCAGGCCGAAGGTGTGAGTCCGGCCGCCGAGTCCGTTCTTGGCCGTGCTGCCCTCATACTTCCAGTCGGTCGCTGTCAGGAATGCGACGTCCACTCGCCAGATGATGACGGGCTTGCCAGGCTCCACCATCTCGCCCGTGTCCACGAGGTAGCGCCACACGATGTACCAGCCGCCGTGGTTGTAGTGCGCCTGCAGGGCCCACGGGCGCTTGCTCGCCTTCGACTCGAGACAGTCCTCCGGCGCAGGATGCGGGCTGCTGCCGCGCCGCTTCAGGTCTGGGAACCGCTGTTGAGCGTCGTCGAGGTGCCGGCTCTTCTCGTACGGGCTGTAGGCATCGAGGGCCTTCGTCCCGTAGATGCCAACCACGGCGCTGAAGACGTTCGCCTGCTCGTAGTACAGGTCGATGAGGTCCGTCAGCTCGCGCTCGATGTACTCCACAGCCTTGCGAATCGCCGAGGTCGTGAGCCCTCGCGGCAACTCCACTCGGCTGTCGAAGTCCTCGGGGCGGACCACGGGCTGCTCCTCAGGTCGTCAGCCGGGCGAGGCGCGGGATCGCGGCCTCGGCCATCGCGAAGTACTGCGGGTCGGCCTCCAGTCCGATCGCCCGCAGGCCGAGGGCCGCGGCGGCGGCAATCGTCGAGCCCGAGCCCATGAACGGGTCCAGGATGGTCCCTTCGCCTAAGGGGAGCGCCGCGCGCACCAACTGCCGCAGGAACGCTTGCGGCTTAAGCGACGGATGGGGGGCAATCGCCCGCTCAGCCCCGCGCGCCGGGCTGGAGACGATCAGGTCGCGGAAGGGCTCCGATCCAGAGACCCGCCGCAAGCCGCCCGTGCCCCACTTGCGGAGGTTATCCTGCACGCGACCCTCGCAGGGCTTGCGGAACAGGCCCCAAGGCTCCCAGCAGGAGCGCGGCATCACCGATACGTCGGGGAACTCATCGTGGGCGTTCTTGGGCCGGTCGCCGCCCCGGAGTGTCTTCACGACCCGCACGACTTCCCCGCGCTTCTCGAACCCAGCCTCGACGAAGGGCACGTAGACGAGGTGCGATACGAGGGCGTTGCTCGCGATCATGACGTGCGCCCCGGGCACGAGAACCCGACATAGCGCGTTCGCCAGCTCCGCGAAGAACCGCCCCAGGCTCAAGGTCTCCTCGTCCGACAGCACCGTGAACCTGGGCACAGGCTGCCGCTGGCACCCATCGAAGGAGGGCGGTATCCGCCACACGCCGCCGCGCCCCAGGCGCAGCTTCTCGACCTCACGGGCGGTGTACTCCTTCAGCCCGTAGGGGGGGTCCGTGACGACGGCATGGATCGAGTTCGCTGGCGCCTCCCGCAGCCAGTCGAAGGCGTCTACGTTGTGGATCTCATAGTCGAGATCGTCTGTCCGGCGCGCCTCGTCCGCCGCAAACAGCGACCTCTGGGCCACCTGAGCCATGCCATACCCGCAGATCGTCGAAGGATGAGCCGCTTCGTCCGCAGTCAACATTCGCGCCCGCCGCGGAGTTCACCTGCCGCCCGCGCCGTAGATCACGACCGCCGCCCTCGTCACCACGATCCCGCACGGCTGCCACGGGTTGCCTTCGGCGGAGAGCTGCTCGACGCCATCGAGGGTGAAGGTCCAGAGGTCGCCGTCGCGGCGCGCGCCGATCTCGTGCACGTTGCCGTCGTCGTACCACTCGCCCTTCGCTGCACCCTCGGTCAGCACCCTCTCCTCGGCGCCCTTCCGCTCGACGATCCGCACGTGGTTGATCGGCCACGCATTGCGGTCGGGCGCCGAACCCATCTGGAACTCGAAGGCCGTGTAGTCTTGCGGGCCGGAGTAGCGCATCACCAGCCCGATGCGGTTCGGTGGCTTGCCGAAGCGGCCGGTGAAGCGGAAGCTGAAGCCGGCCTCGTTGCCCTGCAGCGACTCCGGCCACAGCAAGATCGCCGGGTCGGCGTTCGGGTCGCCCTGGTAGAGCGCCGGGCGCCTCTCGGGTGACAGCGCCGCGAGGGGCGTCCGCACGAAGTAGATGTGACCACCCTTCGGCGGCTCGTTCGTCTCGTAGAGCACCGTGCCGATGCTCTCGTCGCCAAGCTGCACGCTGGCCGGGTAGGAGCGGTCTCCGCCGACCTCCGCCGTGCCCGCGAACACGTCCACGCTGTCTTCGACGTCCCACGTCTGTCCGTGGTCCCGCGAGACCACCAGCCGCTCGTTGCGGCGCTCACGGAACGAGAAGCTGCACAGCAGGCGCCCGTCGGTCAGCGTGATGAGGTCGCACGGCGTGAACTGCGAGGGAATGCCGCTGAGCCTCGACTCCGACCAGGTGCGCCCATCGTTGCGGGAGACGATCTGCCAGAGTTCGGGGTCGCTGGGCGAGCGGATCAGCGCCACGAGGTCGCCACTAAGCGCGCGCGTCACCGCGACCTCATCCGCGACCTCCCGCCGACCAGTGGGCGTGGCCTGAATCTCCTCGAACTCGTTCATCATAGGATGGAAGAGGCTGAACCACGTCGCGGTCTTCTCGTCATGCGCCGCATCCGCCCACGGCAGCAGCCACTTCCCGTTCCCCAGGTCGAGCGCCCGGCTGCGGGTGTGCACGTTCTCCTGGCGCGTCATCTTCGTCGGCTCCGACCACGTTCGCCCCTCATCGCTGCTCCTCGCCAGCCACGCCCAGTGATGCTTGCCGTGCAGGTACTTGTCCCAGATCAGGACGATGGTGCCGTCATCCATGCACGCGATCGCGGCGTTGCGATCATCCATCGCCGGGTCGTCATACGCCAGCTCCGGTTCACTCCAGGTCTCGCCCAGGTCCTGCGACCGCACGAGCATGATCCGCCCATCATCCGGGTTGCCGCTCGCATGTGCACACCCCTCGCGGTAGCACACCAGCAGCGCCCCCGACCTCGCCTTGCAGATCCCCGGGAAGGCCACATGCCGGTCGCTCGTGACGGCCGCGACCGCGGACCGGTTGCGTTCGGGCCGGCTCACCTCGCGGATGGACCACTCGCCGGAGACGCGAACGAAGCCGCCCGGCAGTGGGCCGGGCGGATGGGCATCGAATGACAGTAGCATCAGGGCCGCTGCGCCTCCCATGCCGAGAGCTACGCCTTCCCCAGCCTCGTGGGCATCGGTTCGCCGTCGCGCTCGGCGGAGCGGTTGGCGGCGAGGGTGATGTCGAGGGTCTTCACGCCATCGAGGTAGCTGCTGAGGATTCGTTTCTGGTCGCCGGCGCGGATGGCGTCGATGAAGACCTGGTCGATGTTCGGCGTCTCCGCGTACGGGCCGGCGAGTTCGGGGACCTCGGGCGAGCTGGTGACGCGGTCCGCGCCCCAGCCGACGCGCCGGCTCTTGAGGAGGATGTCGAGGTCGCCCTTGCCGCCGCCCTCGAGCGCCATGCAACTCGTCGTGCACGTGCCGAGGGCGCCGCTCGCAAAGCGCATCCAGAGCGCCTGGGAATCGGGGATGTCGAAGCCCTCCACATCGGCCATCGTCCGCAGGGCATAGCGCGCGCTGACCTCGACGACCTCCCCCGCGAAGTAGCGCATCAGGTCGATCTGGTGCGTGGTCTGCTCCACAAGCTGCCCGCCCGACTGCTCCATGACGCGCCACCAGGGTGTGCCTGGCAACCCGCCCCAGCGGGTGGTGGTGACCATGCCAATCGTCTTGCCGCTCAGCCACCGCTTCAGTCTCTGCGTGGGGTCGAGGTAGCGGAGCTGATAGCCGACGCACGTGATGATGCCGGCCTCGTCGATGGCCTCGCAGATTCCGAGGGCTGCGTCCATCGACAGGTGCACGGGCTTCTCGACGAAGAGGTGGATGCCGCGCCCCGCTGCCTCCATCTCCGCGTTCGTGTGCGCGCAGGGCGGCACGCTGATGTACAGCGCATCCAGCGCCTCGGCGTTCAGCATCTCCGTGTGGTCCGCATACGCCCGCGCGCCGTGCTCGGCCGCCGCCAGCTCCGCGCGCCCGCCGTCCACGTCGCAGACCGCCGCGATTGCCACCCCCTCGATCGCCGCCACGCGGGCCATGTGGCCCTTCGCATTGCCCCCGGCACCGATGAAGCCGATCTTGAGGTCCGACATGGCTAGCCCCTCCTCCCCGTCAGTCCGCCACCAGCTGCGGGATGACGGTGATGAGCACCTTGTACAGCTCCTGCGCGATCAGCTTCTGACCCGTCGCGGTCGGATGAACGCCGTCCTCGAAGCTGATGTAGGGCTGAAGGCTCAGCAGGTCCCGGTAGTCGGGCGTCTCGCCGCGGAACTCCGCCTCGATGGCCTTCTCGACGAACGCCTCGTAGATGTCGCAGACCCGTGCGGGGATGATGCGTCCGGCCTCGCGCACGCCCTCCACGTACTCCTCCAGCGCCTGGTTGCAGCCGCCCCACTTGTCGTAGTACGTGACCGCCTGCGAGTAGGGATGGCGCTCGTTGATGATGGGGTTCGGGGTCGTCAGGATGACGAGGGAACCGATCTCCTGTATCGCCGAGGCGATGCGGCCCAGGTTCTCGACGAACTGCGGTACGGGGATGTACTTCTCCGGCTCATACCGCACGTCGTTCAGCCCGAACTCCACGATCACGATCTGCGGACCGTGGTCCAGGACGTCCGTCTGAATGCGCGCCAGCCCCTCGACCGTATTCTCCCCGCCGACGCCTGAGTTGATGAGCTGGAAGAAGACGCGCCTCTGCGCGTAGCGGCTGCGCAGGCGGCGTTCGAGAACGCGGGGGAAGGTCTCCTCGGGGTGGACCTGTGGCGTGCCCTGGGTGACGCTGTCACCGAAGCAGACGATGGAGATCTCCTGCAGGATGCCTCACCCCCGTGCCCCTCTCCCGGGGGGAGAGGGGAGAACGACTGTGGTGCCGCCCGCCGTGCCGTCCCCCTCTCCATTCAGGAGAGGGGGCAGGGGGTGAGGCCTCAGTGCCTCACCTTCTCCAACCTCACATCCAGCTTGAACTCGGCATCCTGGTCGGGCGTGTGGCAGCGGCGGCAGAGGGTCTCGCCGGGCGTACGGACGATGGTGTCCTTGGCGCCCTTCATCGAGGCGTGGAAGAGCCCGGCCCCGTGGCAGGCTGCGCAGTCCACACCGAACCGGTCAGCGCCTTCGGCCTCGTAGGCCAGGCCGCGTCGGTTCGCCTCCGAGTGGCACACGAGGCACTCCTGCACGACACGCTGCCGGTCCACGAGCGTCTTGAGGGCCTGGGAGTGCGGCGTGGACTGCCACTGTGTCAACTGCTCCTGATGGCAGCGCCCACACTCATCGGCCGTGAGGTAGCCGCGCGCCCGCATGGCCTTCTGCTCTTCGGCCGAGTAGATGTCGGGCAGGTCCGGCCCGTCGGCCGCCTCGACTCCGCCCACCGGCCGCCCCTCGCCGCTTCGCTCCTGGCGGTCCGCGTAGTACTTGCTCACGATCTCGGCGATCCTCGCGTCCTCCGGCAGGTCCTTGGCCAGGAGGATGACCTCGTCGTGGTACTCAGCCTGGTTGCCGGACAGCTTGACCTCCAGCACGCCCAGTTCCCGGCCCCTCCTGGAGGTGGGCAGCAGCAGCGTTTGCCCCACCGGCTCGGGCTTCGTCCCCTGAAGCGCGTCCGAGTTGCCGACAATCACGTCCGCGAGGCCCACGAAGCCCTCGACGGAGGCCAACTCCCTGTCGGCCAGCCGGCCCAGTTGGCTCAGGAGCACCACGAAGTCCGACTCCGCCCGCGCCGCCTCCAGCAACCCGCGCAATGTGTCGCGGTACTCCTTGGCCTTCGGGTCGGCGACCCAGCCCGCCGACACAACTCCGACCGTCACCTCACCGACCTTCCGGCTCGAACGGCCGGGCGCTGTCTCCCCGCTGCCCGGGCCAACGGTGCCCACCAGCGGCAGGCCCGTCTCCTTGGCGGCCTGGTCGGCACTCGTACCCATGCCTGCTTCCAGGATGCCGACGCCCGCGGCGTCATAGCCCATCAGTACCATGGACTGGTACATGATGCGCAGCACGTCCGCGCGGTTGCCGGCGTTCCCGCTATCGACGAGCAGGACGTTCTTGTACAGTTCCCGCAAGCTCTGGATGAGCGCCGCTCGGCGGGCCAGACCGCCCGCTACGTCGCCGCCTCACCCACAGCTTTCGAGATAGCCCCGGGCGTCGCCGGTGTAGAGCACGGCGAAGCTGGGCTGCTCGAGGGGCTGCTCCTGAAGCACAGGAGGCGCCGTCCTCGTGCCCGCGCCCAGCGTTGCCGCCCAAACCAGCAACGACCCCAGTACGGCGTGCATGCAAGGCCTCCCTGGCTGAGGGCGCCCCGTTGGGGCGTCAGTTCCCCCTCAGCCTCTTGTAGAACGTGCTTCGATGGCCGATGCGCCACACGTCAATTGCGCGAGACCGCACACAGATGCTCTAGGCCCGGTCACAGGCCATACCTCGCTCTGACCTCAGCCAGCGGCATCCTCCTGCCGCCCTCCGCCATTGCCTCCTCCGTCGCCTCCAGCAACCCCTGGTCCACCAGCCTCTCATACTCGATGTCCTCCCCGCCTCGCTCGACGAAGTCGTCCACCATCCTCCGCAAGAGGTCCGACCGCGTCCTCCCGGACTCCTCGGCGAGGGCATCCAGCTTCGCCAGCACCCCCGGGTCGATATTGAAGCGCACACCGATCTTCCGGGAAGCAGTGTCCACCTTCGCCATGGCGGCGCACCTCCCTCAGGCCTCGACGGCCGGTCCAGGCTGAGCCCGGGCCTCCTACGGATTCCTCGCCTCATCGACGAAGCTCTGCAGGGCCTCGTCGGCGGTCTCGTAGAACTTGATGATGTTGTCCAGGCCGACGGCGCTGGCGGCCGCCCAGACGGCGCCCTTGGCAGCCGCAGCCCGCAGGTCTCCGCCTCGGGTGCGCAGTCGGGCGAGGGCGACGAGCATCTGGCCAAAGCCGCGACTGACGATGTACGAGGCCTGAGCCAGGTCAACCACGATCCGTCGTTCGCCGGCCTCCACAAGGCCGTCAAGAACCTGGTGGAAGCGGTCCACGCCGGTCGGGCCGATGTCCATCTCCCCCAACAGCTCGACCACGGTCACCTCGGGATCGGTCGATCCCTCACGGACGGTTATCTCCATGGCGTCTCCCCCAGCAGACCATCGACGTTCGGGTCAGGGCCCGGTGACACCCGGGCCGGCGTTGCCCTCGACGATTAGCCCGATGAAAGTCAGGACGATCATCCACGCCGCGAAGGCGGCGATCGAGGCCAGAAGCGTTTTCACCCCCAGGTCCTTCCATTCCTGCGTGCGGCCGGTCGCGATCTCCCAGATCCCCAGCAGAAACCCGCCCGGCGGCATCAGCGCCGCCAGGATCAGGTTGGGCACCAACCGCTGCTTGGCGGCCGTCTCGTCCTTGCCCTCGGGAGTCGCCGCGCGGACGGCCGCCGACTCCGCCGAGCGCAGGCCCTCCAGCAACCGTTGCTCGCCCGGGTGGAACATCAACCCGGTCCGGTACTGACGCACCGCTGCCGCGGCCTCGCCCTCCTCCAGCAGGAGGTGCGCAAGCCACAGCCGCGCATCCGCAGACTCATGGTCGAGGTCGAGGGCCTCCTCCAGTTTCAGCCGCGCCGCCTTGCGCTCGCCGACCCTCAGGTCGTTGACGCCGGCCACCATCTTGTACTGCGCCCGCTGCTGCTGCGGGGTCAGCGACTCCGGTTCCGACGCCATTCCACCAACGCCTCCAGGCAGGAGTCGAGTGCGCCGCCCGCCCCGATGGCCACCGGGTCAGACCCGCCGGGGCCGTGCGAGTCCGAGCCCCCTGTCACCAGCAGCCCTCGCGCTGCGGCGCGACGGATGTAGGTCTTGACCTGCCGGTCGTCATGTTTCGGGTGGTAAGCCTCGACTCCCTCCACGCCGCGGTCGGCCATCTGCTCGATGATCTGCGGCCGGCGTGGCACGAGCCCGGGATGCGCCAGCACGGGGCACCCGCCCGCCTCCTTCACGGTTCGGATCGCCTCCGCGGTCGTCGGTCGCACCCGCGGTACGTACCCCGGTGCATCTTTGCCCAGATAACGCCGGAACGCCTCCTGCAGGTTCCGGCACACGCCCGCCCTCACGAGCGCCGTCGCGACGTGCGGACGCCCCACGCTGCCGCCCGCGGCTGCACGGAGCACGTCATCCAACGTGATCTGGTAGACGCCGATCTCGCGCAATCGGTCGATGATCCGCTCGGCTCTCAGTAGGCGCCCGTCCCGAATGGCCCTCAGTCGCTCGCCTAACTGCGCGTCGTGCGGGTCGATCCAGTAACCCAAGACGTGGACCTCGACATCCTCGTAGTCCGTGCTGATCTCTACCGCGGGGACCACGGACAGCCCCAGCCTCTCCCCCTGCCCCACGGCCTCCTGCGAACCCTCCAGCGCATCGTGGTCGGCGACGGCGATGCCGCTGAGGCCGATGCGCTGCGCCTCGCAAACGATCGCCTCGGGCGTCAGCGTCCCGTCCGACGCCGTCGAGTGGATGTGCAGGTCAACCGCCATTCATTACCTGCCACTCGTGGTTGCGGCCGCCATCTACCGTCTCAGCATCGGCAGCACATTCAGCGCGGTCTGCTTCAGCGCGGCGTCCGGCTCGCGGACGTATAGCTCCGCCGACACCACGCCGTCGTACCCGATCGATCTCAGGTGTGCGAGGTGCTCTGCGAGGGGGAAGTCGCCGTCTCCCAACGCCGTCGGCTCGGCATTGCCGGGGGTCTGTCCGAGGTTGCCCAGCGGCGCCCGCCTCAGGACGTGGTCCTTGAGGTGCACGTAGACCACGTAGTCCTTCAGCTTGTCGAGCGCGATGCGATGGTCGAGCCCCAGCACGTGGTAGTGACTGGCGTCGAAGTTCACCTTGAGGTTCGGGCTGCCGATCTCGCGGACGAGCTTCAGCGTGGATTCCCACGTCAGGCAGATGTGGCCGACGTGCGGCTCCACACACAGCGTGATGCCGAGAGACGCCGCGGCGTCCGCGGCCCTCAGGATCGCCGCCCGCAGGGCATCCCACGCCTCGAACCGGTTGCAGGCCGGGGGGAAGGGGCCGGTACTGGTGATGAGCAGCGGGGCACCCAGCCGGTCCGCGACCTCCGCGCTGCGGTTCGTGAAGTCCAATGCCTGCGCCGTCGAGCCACCCGCGGTGACCCAGTCCGTGTGCGCGCTCACGGCGCCAATCCGCAGACCTCGCTCGGACGCCGCCCGGCGGATATCGATCGCCTTGGCGTCATCGAACCCCGCCGGGTGGCACGGATGACCCTCCCAGGTGAACACTTCCACCGCGCCGTAGCCGGCCGCAGCCAGCTTGTCGAACACCTCGACGAGCGGACGTCCGGGATACGCCGACGAGCAGAAGCCAAGGAGCATGTCGCCGCCTCCGCACCATGCTTCACCCTTGGCCCCTGCTCGTCCTTCTGCGGACCGCTAGCCCTTCAGCCTCTCCGCGATCGCGGCATCCCGTACCGTGCGCATCTCCTCGGCCGTCTTGTCCGGGGTCCAGGTCAGCACGAGCGCGTCGTCCGGCGCCTCGTACGTGAGCATCTCGTCCGGGACCTCGACCTCATCCTCCAGTGCCTCTACCGTCACCCCCACCTCCAGCTGCGCCAGCCCCGCGAACTCGAAAAACAGCGCGCGCGACATCGCGCTCTCCTTACCCAGCGCCACCTGAGCTGCCTTCAGCGTGAAGTCGTCCGGGATGCCGCCCAGCATCTGCCGTAGGCGGGGCAGGAAGTCCTCGCCCACCGTGAGGACCCAGCAGGCCTCATCCTCGATGGTGTCCTCCCCGGTGATCTTCATGGACTCCCAGCCTTGCGTCATCAGGTCCAACTGGTCGCGCGGAAGAGAGAGATCCAGCTTGCGCAGGGCCTCGGCTCGCTTGTCTCCGAGCGCCTCCAGCGTCTGCTTGGGAATGTGCACCAGGACGCGGGCCGGGCCGATGTACATCTGGATGTCGTCCGGCGTGAGGACGACTACCGTCCCGTCTGGCCGCTCCATCCGCAGGTGCTCCAGGTCTCGCATCCACAGTTCCTGGATCTGCTCCTGCTGGCGCTGTCCGTTCACCGCGACCTCGATCTTCTGGCGCATGAACACGGGCTTCGGGTTCGCGACGAAGGTCTTCATCTTCTCGAGCAGCGGTGCCAGCCTCGGGTCCACCTCGCCCGCAGCAAGAGCGCTGAGACCTACGGTCAGCCCGGCGACGACCAACGCGGCCCAGACCCCAAGTCGATTGCGACAGTACATCGTGCATCATCCTCTCGTGTGTGCTTGGCCAGGCCCTCTGCAAGGAACTGGCCACCGAAGCCGTCGCCCGCCAGGGAGGACCGACGGCACAATCCGGCGCATGGCCTTCCGGCACCGTTGTCTAACGCGCGAAACGGAGTCACCCAACATGCTGCAAGCCAGCTGGTCGAGAAGCGATATCACCCCTCCTCTGGGTGTGGACTTGTGCGGGTTCGGTGGACGCGCCGGACCAAGCGAGGACGTGCACGACCCTCTCTTCGCCAAGGCGCTCTGCCTGAGTGACAGCGAGCGGTCCGTCGCCCTCGTCACCGCCGACCTGATCGGCTTCGACGCCGGCACCGTTGCGGAGATCCGCACCCGCATCCGCGACCGCCTGGGCGACGGCGCTCCCGAGACCCTGATCGCGTGCAGCCACACCCATTCCGGCCCTTCGACGCCCTGCCTGCCGTTCCTGGGCGTCCCCGACCCCGCCTACATGGCCGCGCTGATCGATATGCTGACCGGCCTTGTCGCTGAGGCCCACGGTCGGATGCTCCCCGCCCGCTTTGGCTTCGGCGCGGGCGAGGTGCAGGTAGGGATCAACCGTCGCCAGCGCGTCGAGGACGGACGCATTGTCCTGGGCCGGAACGAAGGCGGCCTGATCGCACCCTACGTGGATGTCCTACGTGCGGAAACGGACGCCGGTTGCGCCATCTTCCTCTCCCACGCCGCCCATCCCGTGACGCTGGGCGGCGACAACCTGCTGATCTCCGCCGACTGGCCGGGCTACGCCCAACGGTTCGCTGAGGAGGCGCTAGGCGAGAACTGCCTGGCGATGTACGGCCAGGGCTGCTGCGGCGACATCAACAGCGACCCGCGCGGCAGCTTCGGCGTGGCAGAGGAGCAGGGCCGGACGGTTGCCGAGGCGGTCGTCGCCGCTCTGCCCGGTCTTCGGCTCACCTCGGAGGCAGTCATTGGCGCCGCCTCGGAGGTCCTCGAACTCCCGTTGGACGACCCTCCGTCCCTCGGAGAGGCCCAAGCCATCCTCGCCTCCGCGGAGCAGGAGCGCGACGCGAACGCTGCGACCGACAACTACGGGACGAAGCTGACCCGCCAGGGCCTCGTGGACTGGGCGCAGCGCCTCGTCGCTCTGGCGGAGGCCGGCGCGACGAAGCTCACTCAGCCCTTCGAGATCCAGGCGCTGCGCATCGGCGACGCCGCAATCGTGGGCCTGCCGGGCGAGGTTTTCGTCTCTTACCAGCACCAGATCAGGGCCTGCTCGCCCTTCGCCCACACCATCGTGCTCGCGTATACGAACGGCAACATCGGCTACGTCCCGACCGAAGACGCCTTCCCCGAGGGCGGCTACGAGGTGGACAGCGCCATCAAGTACTACGGAACCACGATGCTGACGCCCGCCTGTGAGCGCATGATCGTTGAGGCTGCCTGCGGCCTGCTGAGGCGGCTGTGAGGGGCTTCGTTTCTGGTGAGTGGCTGTGAACACCTACGGCCCGCTCTTCTCTCGCGTCTACGACCGCGAGTGGGCCTTCTGGGCCGAGCACCTCTGGCCGTTCCTGTCCGCGAAGGTGGGGGAGACCTGTCCCCGCGCCAGGACCTGGCTCGACCTGTGCTGCGGGGGAGGGCACCTACTGAAGCGCATCTGCGAGGCAGGCTACCTTGGGGTCGGCCTGGACCTCTCGCCCCACCAACTCACCTTCGCTCGCCGCAATGCCCCCGCCGCGAAGCTGGTCCACGCCGATGTTCGAGCCTTCGAGTTCCGGATGCGCTTCGATGTAATCACCTGCACCTTCGACAGCCTCAACTACCTCACGCAGCCGCAGGACCTGGCCGGCGTATTCGCGCGGGCGGCTCGACACCTCGCCGAGGGCGGCCTGTTCATCTTCGACATGAACGTCTTCGAGGGCCTGCAGGACGCGTGGAACCGCACCAGCACCATTTCATGCGGCGCCGACCGGCTGACGGTCACAACTTCGTTCGACCCGGAGACCGCAATCGGCCGCGCGCTCATCACGGGCTTCGCCGTCGAGGGGGACACGTCACCGACGTTCGTCGAGGAACACATCGAACGCGGCTATCGGGCGCATGAAGTCGAGGAGATGCTCACCGCGGAGGGCTTCGCCTTCGAGAAGCTCGACGGTCACAGCCTCGAACCGCCCGAGGAGCGGTCTGCGAGGTTGCTGTACGTGTGTGGGAGGTAGCCGTCACCGATCGGCGTACGAAGTGCTCGCGGTCGCGCCGCTGGCCCATTGGCGCGTGCCGTCCTTGCCGACGAGTTCCACTGCATCGATCTCGTTCCAGCCCGGGTGGGTCGGGCTGTCGATGTAGACCTTGACGCGCTTCGCCTGAGCGTTCCCCTCGACCGTCACGAGTAGCTCGCCCGGCGTAACCGTGGTCGGGTCATCGCCCTCCCAGAGCGGGACCTCGGTGCCGTCGTCGAGCATGGCGGTGACCTTCGTCACCGCGCCCGGGTTGTACGTCTCCCAGATGCGCACCTCGGCAATGTCCACCGGCTTGTCGTAGCCCAGCAGCAGCCACTCCGGCTGCCCGTCGGGGGTCCGGCTCGCCCAGGCGGTCTGCATGTCCCCGCCCTGGAGCGTATCGCGCGGGCCGGTGGCCTGCTCCGGGCTCCACGCGCGGCGCGTGTCGCTGACCGGCGGCATGACCTGCGGGCCGATGGGTACGGCAGCCATGGTCGTGAAATCAATGCGCGCCACGTCGGCGCGGGCGACCCTCGTCACCCGGTCGCCGTCACGCACCGAAACCGCGTCGGCATCCATAGATTCCAGTGCGCCCTCAACGATCGCCCCATTGAGCAAGAGGACCTTCGCCGTTGATGTCGCAGGGGAGGTGACGGTATGCGTATGGATGCTCGCGATTTCCTCTCGGGGCAGCGTCCCGTGGCTCGCCGTCCGCACTTCGAGCGGATCGCCCTCGGCCGACAGGATGCGATCGAAGAACGCCTCGCGGTTGTTCAGGACGATGAGGTCCCTCGCCTCCGGGTCGCCGTCCGCCGTGTTGCCCACGTACGCCCGCACCATCCAGTCCTTGTCCCACAGCCCCGCGCCCGGCGTGCCCGGCGACCAGCGGTACGAGTGGCTCTCCGGGACCTCGTAGAACCCCAGCGTGAGGTTGCCGCCCCCGCTCCAGCCCCCGAACTCCCGCAGGGCGAAGCGAATCTCGAGCCCGTCGCGCTGGAGATACTGGGTGTTGCTTCCCTGCCCCACCAACCCGATTCCGAACTCCCTCGGTACAACCATCGGCGGGATGGGGAGCTTGTGCCAGTCGTCCTGTCCGCCCTGCAAGACCACCGAGGGGAGCGTGACCTGCCGCAGGAGCTGGCCGTCCCAGTCGATGACATACAGCCGTACGTCACCCGTTCCGCCGCCCGCCTCTCTGCCGAACACCTCGACCGCGTTCAGCCAGCGGCCGTCCTGGCCCGCGTCGAACAGGATCAGCGCGCCCGGATCGCCGACCGTCTGCATCCCGTCCGGCGCCCGGTCGCCGTACTGAAGGACCTGCGCGCAGCATGGAGCAATCAACGACAGGAGGACGAAACACGACCGAATGGACAGCCCCATGGGTCATCCCTCCGCATTTGGCGCCTTATGTGAGAAAGGACGCCCGCAGGCTCCACGAGGTTACACTACGGCGGGCTGGCCCCAGCACCGATCTTGAACCTACGCCACCCGGAGGTTACCAATCCTCCGATGGCCATCGGCAGGCGATCCATGAGCGGGGGACCCGACGAGGCGCTCGTGCGTCGCTGTCGGCGTGGCGACCGCCAGGCCCTCGCCGAGCTGCTCAACCGCCACCGGCCGCTCATCTGGTCCGCTGTCAGGCGGGTTGCGGGCGAGGGGGCGCATCTCGAAGACGTGGTGCAGGATACGATGGTAGCCATCATCGAGAGCCTCGACCGGTTCCGCGGCGACGCGAAGCTCAGCACCTGGATCGCCTCGGTCGCGACGCGCACTGCGCTCAACTGGGTCAACCGGCGGCCGGAACGACGCGAGGGCCCTCTGAATGAGCAATCGGCCGGCGTCGGCCACGATCCGGCGACCGCGGTCGAGAGTCGCGATGCGATCGCGCGGCTGCAGAAGGCCATCGACCGGCTGCCCTGCGAGCACCGAGCCGTGGTCTATCTGCGGCACGTCCAGGGGCTATCCGTGCAGGAAGTCGCCCAGGCGCTCGACCTCCCGGAGGGGACCGTGAAGTCGAGACTGCACTACGCTCGGCGCCAGCTCCGTCGGTATGTCGTCGCGCGGCCCGCCGAGTCCGAGGGAGGTCGCCACTTGTGAACTGTGACCAAGCACGCGACCTGATCGAGCGCCAACCTGATGAGCCGTTCTCTGCCGCGGATGCAGAGGGGTTGGCTCGGCACCTGGCTACCTGTTCCGCGTGCTCCCGGCTCGCCGAGGAGACCGCAACGCTTCTGCAGGAGCTTCGCGAGCTGGAATGCCCCGAGGGTGACGATGCAACCTGGGACATGCGTGTGAGGCAGGCCCTTCCCGAAGGGGTGATTCGCCTTCGCGCACGGCGCGACCGCCGCGCGGTGCACCGGCTCGCGTGGGCGACCGCCGCCGTGTGGGTTCTCGCGTGGGTGGTCGGGCGCGGAGTACATGCGCCATCGATGGACGCCCCTCCGCCTGCGCCGGCCGAGGCTGCCGTGGATGCGGCCGACCTGTACGAGGGCCTGCCTATCCGCGCGACGGCGCCGTCAGCCGCGTTACCTCCGGAGCCGCGGCGGGTCGCAATAGAGCGTCTCCTGTCGGCCGAGGAGCCGGACGCTGAGCCGCTGCCAGCGGAGGCTGCGCCGGCCCCACCTGAACGAGGTTCGAGAGCGGAGGTGAGCAGCCGTGTCTGAGCCCGAACGCGACTGGCGGAGAGCCTGCTTCCCGACGTTCCTGCGTGGCCGAGACTGGCTGGCAGACTCGCCGCCAGTGCGCTGGGTGAAGCGCTCCTGGTGGCGCGCGGTGAAGTGGGCGCTGGTGATCCTGCTTGTCTTGGGCATCATCCACACCGCAGTGCTCGTGCACGCCTCCTCGCGGCTCGCAGCGAAGCTGGATGCGCTGAGGGCCGCCGGCAAGCTGGCGGACGGTCCGTTCGCTGATGCGCCCAGCGTGCCCGAGCATGAGAACGCAGCGCCCCTCTACGCGGCCGCCGCCGCCTGGGTGCGACTCCACGAGCGCGCGGGCGGGTGGGACCCTTCCGTCCCGGCCGGGTCACAGAGCGGGCTCCGCGCGGGCTACGGGGACCTCTTCACGCGAGACGGTGAACCCCGGGCGCTAAGCGCCGAGGAGTTCGAGTCCGTCAAGAGGACCGTCGCACTCGACAGGCCTGCCCTGTCGCTCATCCGACAGGGAGCCGCGAGGCCCCACTGCCGGAGCAAGGGAGACCGCGGTAGCCCGTTCCTGCCGGACCCGCACGTCCCCGACCTTCACCAACTGCGGAGGTTCCTTGCGGCAAACGTCCTGGTGGCCGCGCGCTCGGGTCAGAGCGAGTTGGCCCTCGACAGCTTACGCCTCGGGTTCGTCGTAGGCCGGCACGGGTCCGAGGCTCCGACGGTCGTTGGGGGCCTCGGGTTTGCCCGCGGCACAGCCCACACGATGATGGTCCTGACTGCCCACCTTCTGCCAAGGCTCCATCTAGCCGATGCGGACACAAAGGCCTTCGCCGAGGAGCTGGCCCGCGTGAACCTCGGGGCAACCCTTCCGGAACGATGGGACGACGAACGGGTCGCCGGGCTCCGCATGTTCGGCAGCGTGCGCGGGTCCGAGTCCGAGAGACGCGCCTTGGAACCCCAGCACGCCCCTCTGCCGAGGCTCCTCCAGCCCTGGTTCTGGCGGCACTACGGAGGGGGAGTGCTAGGGCCCTGGCTCGAGCTGGACAAGATCGAGTACCTGGAAGAGATGGACCGCTGGGAGCCGATCTTGACGGGGTCCGCCCGAGAGCGCGCAGAGGCTTGGCAAGCGATCCCGCGGTCAAACACACCGTCCGGGCCCTGGTGGGCGCCGATGACGCGCAACACAGCCTGGAGCCCGGTCGGTTGGGCACGCACGATGGACTGCTGGGACGTGTCGTGCGACCTGCTACGGATCGTGCTGGGGCTGGAGCGGTACCGACAGCAGCATGGAGGCTACCCGACGAGCCTCGGCCAACTCCGCGCGAGCGGGTGGGACGTGCCGAAGGATCGCTTCAGCGAGACGGAGTTCGCCTACCAGCAGCGAGGCACGACGTTCCTGCTCTACAGCATCGGGCCCAACCTACGGGACGACGGCGGGCAGCCCAGTGAATGGCCGTTCTTCAGCTGGCGCAAGGTCGAGCCCGGGCAGGGGCCGAAGGGCGACATCGTCTGGGAGTACCGCCCCGTCATGCGGCGCCGATCTCCTCGTCGGTGAGGTAGCAGGCGGGGTCGGCTTCCCAGAGGTCGCCGGTGACCTTCTCCGCGCGGATGCGGCAGCCGCCGCAGAGGTGGTTGAAGCCGCAGGTTCCGCAGCGGCCCTTGAGATGCTTGGGCTTCTCGCGGAGGGCCTTCAGGAAGAGGTTCGACTCGTCCCGCCAAATCTCGCTGAACGGGCGCTCGCGAACGTTGCCGAGGGTGACGTGCGGCCAGAACTGGCACGGGTGCACGTCGCCGCGCGGATCGACGTTCGAGATCTTCTCCCCCGCCGAGCAGCCGCCGTGCATCTCCAGGAGCTGCTTCACTTCCTCCGCGCGCTCGGGCTCGTCGGCCTCGACCTTCCGGTAGACGTAGACGCCGTCCGCGTGGTTATCCACCGTCAGGATCTCCAGGTTCTGGCCCGCCGCGTGCAGCTCCTTGGTCTTGCGGGTCAGGAACTCCATCACCTTGCGCTTCTCGGCGAGGTCGGTATCGAGGTCCATCATCTCCTCGCCGCGACCTGTGTACACCAGATGGTACATGCAGAAACGCGGCACCTTGTGCTCGACGACCGCGTCGATCACCGCCGGCAGGTCGTCCATGTTCGCGCGGTTCACGGTGAACCGCACGCCCGTGTTCAGCCCGGCTGCCGCGGCGTTCGCCAGGCCGGCGAGCGCATCATCGAAGCAGCCCTCGCGGCCGCGGAACTCGTCGTGCACCGCGCGGTCGCCGTCGAGGCTCACGCCCACGTACTTCACCCCCGCCGCCGCCAGCCGCGCTGCGACCTCGGGCGTGATGAGCGTCCCGTTCGTCGAGAAGACGACGCGCAGACCCGCGTTCGTGCCGAACTCCGCCAGCTCGTACACGTCGGGCCGCACCAGCGGTTCGCCGCCTGAAAACAGCACCACCGGGCAGCCCATCTGACCGATGTCGGTGAGGAAGGCCTTGGCCTCGTCGGTCGTGAGTTCGTCCTTGTAGGAGCGATCCTCCGCCGAGATGTAGCAGTGTTGGCAGCGGAGGTTACAGCGGTTCGTGGTGTTCCAGACGACCAGCGGCCTGAGGTCCGACGAGAACGCGAGCAGCCGGGCGGGCATCTTGCCCGTCTTCATGTGGTGCAGCGCCTCGGACACCGTGGCCGTGCCACACAGCAACTTCGTGCAACCGATCATCAAACGCCTCCTGCGTGTTCCGCCAGGGCCTCAACCAGCCCCGCAATCGTGTGCTCCTCCGGCATCACGTCTACCCGCAAGCCGAACTCCGCCGCCGTCTGAGCCGTCACCGGCCCGATGCACGCGATGATGATGCCCTGCAACTTCTCGCCCAAACCCTCAACACCCAGACAGCCTACGAACGCCTTCACCGCGGAGCTGCTCGCGAACGTGATCACGTCCACATTGCCCTCGGCGAGGAGGGCCGCGATCTGCTCCTGCGCGCCAGTGGCGGGCCTTGTCCGGTAGCACGGGGCAACGACGACCTCGGCGCCGGCCTCCGCCAGGACCTCAGGCAGCACCTCGCGGGCCTCTTCCGCCCGGGCGATCAGGACGCGCTTGCCCGCCACTCCCTGCGCGATCAGCGCCTCGGCCAGGCTCTCTGCGATGTACCGCTCGGGAACCAAGTCCACGCGGATGCCCGACTGCTCCAGGGGTTCGGCAGTACCTGGGCCGATGGCGGCAATGCGGGGCCCCTTCAGGTCGCGCACATCCATGCCCAGCGCCGCCAATCGCGCCCTCACCGCCGAGACGCCGTTCGCGCTGGTGAAGACCAGCCAGTCGAACTCGGCGAGGCGGCCGAGGGCGTCGTCCAGCTGACCGTAGTCCTCCAGCCCCTGGACCTGGATGAGGGGCAGCTCGATCGGCACCGCGCCGAGCCCCGCCAGGGCCTCACTCAGCGCGCTGGCCTGCTCGCGGGTCCGCGTCACCAGCACGCAGCGGCCGAAGAGCGGGCGGTTGTCGAACCACTGCAAGGACTCGCGCAGCCCAACGACGTTGCCGACCACGATCAGCGCCGGCGCCTGGATACCTGCCTGCTCCACTTGCGAGGCGATCCCGTTCAGCGGCCCCGTAACCACGCGTTGGGACGGAGTCGTCGCACGCTCGATCACTGCGGCCGGAGTGTGGGGTGCTCGACCGTGCTCGATCAGCCGCTCAGCGATCAGCGGCAGGTTGCCCACGCCCATGTAGAAGACGATCGTGTCAACGCCGGTGGCCAGGCCTGCCCAGTTGGTCCCGCTCTCGTCCTTGGTGGGGTCTTCGTGGCCGGTCACGAACGCCACACTCGTCGCCACTGCGCGATGTGTAACCGGGATTGCCGCGTAGGCCGACCCGCCGATCCCCGCCGTCACGCCCGGCACGACCTCGAACGGCAAGCCCGCCTCAACCAGCGCGAGCGCCTCCTCGCCGCCGCGGCCGAAGACGAAGGGGTCGCCGCCCTTCAGCCGGCAGACACGCTTGCCCTCGCAGGCCTTCTCGACGAGAAGCTGGTTGATCTCCTCCTGCTTCAGCGTGTGCCGGTCGGGGAGCTTGCCGACGTAGATCAGCTCGGCGTCGGGCCGCGCCCACGCGAGCGCGCCCTCGGGGATGAGCCGGTCGTAGACGATCACGTCGGCCGCGCCGATGATCTCCCGCGCCCGAAGAGTGACCAGGCCCGGATCACCGGGCCCGCTGCCGACGAGGTAGACGATGCCGTTGGCCATGTGTACTCAGAAGAACCGATGCAGGTCGTTCCCCAGCAGTCCGGCCGCGACGAAGGTCAGCACGACGCACACGAACCCGATCACGATCAGCCACGCACCGTTGCGGCCGCGCGAGTGACGGACCACGCGGTAGTGGATGTACGTTGCGAAAACGAGCCAGGTGACGAGCGAGGCGGTCTGCTTCGGGGACCAACTCCAGTAGCGGCCCCAGACATCCTGCGCCCAGAACGCTCCGGTGGCCATGCCGATGGTCAGCAGCAGGAAGCCGAAGGCCGCCACGCGATACATGGCGCTCTCGAGCCGATCCAGCGGCGGCAGCACGCCGAGGACGGCGGCGATCTTCTTGCTCTGCAGCAAGCGGGCCTCGCCCAGGTAGATCGCCGCCAGCGCGAACGCGAACGCGAACGCCACATAGGCCAGCAGGGCCGGCGGCACGTGGACGAGGAACCATGCGCTCCGCAGTTGCTCCGGCACTTCGTGGTTCGCGGGTGGGTAGACGGCGGCGAACAAGGTGCCTGCGAAGCATAGCGGGAGCACGGCCGCGCCGATGGCTTCGATCCTGAAGGGCCGGTTGGCGGCAAGGAAGGCGGCGGCGGTGAGGAAGGCCACCAGGGATGTGGCATCGGACACCGTGGCAGCAACGGCCTGCGGATCCCGCGCCATCGCGATCGCCAGGAGCGCGGCGTGGATCACCGCCCCCACGAATCCGGCAACCAGCGCCGCCGTACCGGCCGGCCGATTCCGCCGCAGCACGCGCCACGCATACAGCGCCCCTGAGATCAGGTACGCACACGCGGGCGCAACGAGGAGGAGATGGTCGGCCCTCATGCCTCCCCCTCCTCCTCATCCGTCCCCCCTTCTGAAGGAAGGGGGGCAGGGGGGTAGGGCGCCGTCCCGTCCTCCAACCCAAACAGCTCCCGCAGCACCGTCAGGTACGCCAACCCGTCGCCCTCGCAGGCTCTCCCACGCAGTCGCGCGAGGGGCTGATCGATGATCCCCTGCACCAGTCGCTTGGTGAGCAAGTGCAGTTGCTTCTGCTGCTTCGCGTTGAGCTGGCCCATGTCACGCAGGGCCTGCTCGTACTCGCGCTGCCGAATCGCCTCGGCCTTCTCGCGCAACTGCAGCATGGTCGGCACGAGGTCGAGGGAGGCCGCCCAGCTCCAGAACTCGCTCGCCGCCTCCTCGCAGATGCTCCGCACGCGCGGCAGTTGGCTCTCCCGCCCGCGCAAGGCCTCCTCGACCGCCTCCTGCAGGCTGTCGATGTTGTAGACGAACACGTTCTCCAGCTCAGCGGCCTCGGGCTCGACATCGCGCGGCACGGCCAGGTCGATGATGAACAGCGGCCGCGCCCCGCGCTTGCGCACGACCTGCCGCATCGGCCCCGCGTGGATGATCGCGTGGGGCGCGCTCGTCGAGGCGATCACGACGTCGGCATCCACCATCGCGTCGTAGACACCCTCGAACGGCACGGCGTGGCCCCCGTACGTCTCCGCCAGTATGGTCGCCCGGCCCGGCGTGCGGTTCGCGATGAATACGTGCTCCGTGCCGCCGTCGAGCAGCCGCTGCAGCGTCAGCTCGGCAGTCTCACCCGCGCCGACCAGCAGCACAGTCGCCCGCCGCGGGTCCCCACAGATCTGGCGCGTCAGGCTCACGGCCACCGAGGCCACGGATGCACAGCCCTGGTCGATGGTCGTTTCCCGGCGGGCGCGCTTGCCCGTTTGCAGCGCGGTGTCCGCCAGCCGCGACAGCGCCGTCCCCAGCGTCCCCGCCCCGCGCGCGATGTCCGCGGCCTCCTTCACCTGCCCCATGATCTCGCACTCGCCGATCACCATCGAGTCCGCGCCGCTCGCCACCTCGAACAAGTGCTGCGCGACGGCCTGCCCCTCGTAGGCGTACAGGTGGGCGCGCACTTCATGCAGGGGTACGCCGGTCACGCGGGAGACGAGCTGGTCGATCCCAACCCCCGTGCTGCAGGCCGATTCGGCGACATACAGTTCGAAGCGGTTGCAGGTGCTCAGTACGAAGGCCTCGGCAACATCGGGGAGTGCAGCGAGGTCCTGCAGCGCCTCCGTCTGACGCTGCGGGTGCAGAGCCAGCTTCTCTCGAATCTCGACCGGGGCGGACTTGTGGTTCACCCCGGCGGCCAGAAGCCTCATGGGCCAAACCGCCACCGCTAGCACACATGGCCGCGACCCGGGCCGCGGCTGGGAAGCCAATGCCTTTTCGGTATCGGGAGTCTAATACAATGCGCCGTAGGCGTCAACACGCACCACGGGGGCGCGGTTCCTTAGCGGCGGCAGCGGACGCCCGCACCGGCGGGGTCAGTCGTCGGAGCCGAACCCGGGGTATGGGAACTGCCAGTCCTCGGGCTCGTAGCCCGAGGCTGCCACTACGTCCGCCCGGATGTACCCTCTGACCGGGAGGGCGTTGGGGACCTCCGGGAACGTAAGCACCAGGCGCTCGCCCGCGCGCCCGGCGTAGCTAATGCAGATCGCCTCGGCGGCCCTGGTGTGCTTCTCCAGGCGCGTGGTCACACGACCCCTGTCGTCCACAAAGCCGACCTCGAGCCGCGCCCGTCCGTACCTCCACCGTCCGCCGCCGCCCGGCTCGAACCATACGTAGACCTCGACGGCGAGGCGGCGGTCCTTCGGAGGCACCGTGAGTGACGCCGCATCGGCCGGCGCCGCCAGCCACTTGCGCTGGATGCTGCTGACGATCACGTCGGGCTTGCCCGTCGGACCGTAGAAGGGCCAGCCGCCCGTGCCTCCGATCTGCTTGGCCTCAGGCGGGACGGCACTCCCGTCGTCGCCGAAGGTGAACGTCTGCGCGCCAACCGGAAGCCATTCGGTCTCCCCCTGCTGCGGGACGGCTTCCTGGACTTGCTGTGTGGCGGCGAGTGCGGCGAGGAACAGGCACAAGGGCGCAGTGGCGACGGCGAGGCGGACGATTCGCTTGCTGCTCCTGGAACGCATCTCTCCGCCCTCTCAACGCTCTGTGTGATGCAGGCCTCAGCCACTTGGACGTTGGAAGGCGGGGTGGAGTTTCAGGGCGGGCGGACGGCGGCGTCGGCACGGACGAGCTGCGACGCAAGCCGTCTCGTGGTCTCGTTGACCGCCCGACAGGCCTTCTGATATACTCGGCTCGAACGCAGCACTGCGTCATCCTCCCAATCGGGCGTGGTCGCGGCATGTCGTCGCCGACGTCGGCCCTCGAAGCCCTTGCCCGCAGCAAACGCTGCCGCAACATCGCGGACGCGGTCCTGTTGGTCGCGGTGCTCACTTTCGGGATTGTGTACGCGTACCTGGGCGACTCGCTGGCACTGAAGCACACGGGAATGCCCGCGAAGGCCGCCCAGGCGTCACCCACCGGAACGCAAGTGGCCGCCCTTCCCCAGGCGGAGGAGGGCACTCCGGTTCTGGAACCCGAGGACGCCTCGGCGGCGCCGCCCGATCCCACGCCTCAGAACGACCTCCAGCGCCGCATCGCGGGGGTAGGCGAGGGGTTGGGCGACACGGTCTGCGGGCGCAACATCGGCGATGCCGTCTACGTGTCGCTGACCGAGGCGAGTCGGATGGTCGGCGCGGACCAGCGGTGGGACAAGGGCAAACAGGCGGGCGTCCTGATCAGCGACAGCGGCCTCGTGCGGCTCGCGGCGGACAGCTCGCGCGCTTCGGTGAACGAGGCACCGCGGCAACTGTCGGGGCCTGTGCGACTGGTGAATGGCGAGCCGTTCATCCCGGTGCGCGCTCTGG
>VGFC01000059.1 GCA_016869045.1 Armatimonadota bacterium | reverse complement strand
AGCGAGCCGTTCATGCCACTCCCAGTGACCGTGGCACGGGCGCCCTCGCGCGTGAAGAGGTTCCGGGTTCGGGGTTTGGGGTTCAGGGTTACACGGCCCCCGACGCCGAACCCCGAACGCTGAACCCCGAACCGCCGTCGCTCCTGGACGATCCCGATCTCGACACAGACTGGGACTTCGAAGATGCGGTGGAGGCCGTCATCCGGCGGAAGCAGTTGGCGGAGCAGTACGAGCCGCTGTACTGACAGGCAGGGGAATGTCGGGGGAGCGACGGGGGAACGACAGGGGGAAGGCGGGGAACGGCAGGGCTTCGTCGCTGACGTTCCCCGTTGCTCCCCCGCCTCTCCCCTACCGCTGCACCACCCGGTAGAAGGCGTCACTCTTGCTCGCGATGTATTCCACTGAGCCGTCCGGCCGAAAGGCGGGGCTGCAACCCAGAGCGAGACCGCGGTACTTGGGGCCTTCCCTCCCGTCCAGGACGACGAACTGCTTGCCGTCACGCGTGACCCAGTAGGTGGTGTGTTGGCTGTCGGCGCTGAAGATTGGGGTGGCAAACCCGGTGTCCTTGTAGAGACCGTGCTCCTGGCCGTCAATGACCACGCGCCACTGCTCATCCAGCTCCGCCGCGTAGCCCACGTGCCGGCTGTCAGGGCTGAAGTGGGGCCCGACCGAGCCGAGCCGGTCGTACGCCGGTCCCTCCTGGCCATCGATGACAACGTGCCACTTGGCCTCTCGCACGGCGGCATAGACGAACCGTTGGCTGTCAGGACTGAAGCAGGGGCTGCCGGGTTGCAAGGCCTCATATTCCGGGCCCTCAACTCCGCCCACCACCATCCGGTACCTGTCTCCACGCTTGATGCCAAACGTCACGCGGCGGCCGTCAGGGCTCATTGCGAGGGTGCGTTCCGCCAGAGCCTCGTACGGGGCGCTCTCCTGACCGTCAACCACCACGTAGCACTGGCCGGCCCGCTCGCCCGCGTATACCAAGTGCTGCCCGTCCTGGCTGAATTGAGGGGCGTTCAGGCCGGTCGCCAGGTGCCCGAGGTTGGCATTGAGGACGCTCAGTCCGTTGACCAGGAGGGTTGGGCCGAGGCGGCTCGCGCCGAGGTAGTCATACTCGGGGCCCTCCTGTCCGTCGGCCACGATGTGCCACTTCCCGCCGCGTTGGGTCCCGTACGCAATGTGCTGTCCATCGGGGCTGAAGACAGGCGTGCCCGGCAGGATAGCGTCCTGCGCCGGTTCCTCCCGGCCATCCACGACTGCTCGCCACTGTCCCCCCAGCTGGGCAGCATACGCCAGCCGCCGGCTATCGGGGCTGAACGCGAGGCTAGCCATGTCCATCGACTCATACAGGGCCTGCTCCTGCCCGTCCACAACCACGCAGTAGTTCTTCTCCCGGCAGGCAATGTAGGCCAGGCGCTGGCTGTCCGGGCTGAACGTCGGCTCGCGGACCTCGCTGTATGTCGGGCCTTCCTTCCCGTCCAGGACGATGAATGGGTGCTTGCCGCGTGTGGCAGCGTAGGCCAGGCGCGTCCCGTCGGGGCTGAAAACGACGGAGCTGATCTGGTCGTACTCGGGCCCTGCCTGCCCATCGACGAGTATGCTGCACTTCCGCCCCCTCACGTCCCCCCACGCAAGATGAGCGCCGACTGGACTGAGGGCAAACGTGCCTTTGGCGATCTTGCCCTTCATCGGGTTCAGTCGCTCCTCCGTGACCTGGGCGGCGCCCTCCTGGGCAGGTAGGCGCTCCTGCAGCATGGCGCCGAGCGCCAGGCTGGTCAGGGCGATCGCTGCCAGCGTTGAGATGCCTCGTGTCTGTCTCATCGTGTACCCCCCTTTCCCCTTCACTGACCCGTCGGCGCGTGCCTGACTCGGTAGAGGGCCCTGTCGTTGCTCTTTCGGCCGAGATACTCGATGGCGCCCTCGTCGCCAAAGCCAGTGAACTCACCAAGAATCCCCTCGTATGCCGGGCCGGGTTCCCCGTCTACCACTGCGAAGTACTTACCGCCATCTCTTGCTATGTAGGCGACATGCTGACCGTCTCGTCCGAACAGGGGCCCCGGCACCATGATGCCCTCGTATGCGGGCTCCGGTACTTCGTCGACCACTACGAGCCACTTCTGCCCCTTGCAGGCGGCGTAGGCCAGGTGTGTCCCGTCAGGTCCGAACAGCGGGGCCCCGAAGATCTCGTCGTATCCAGCCCCGGCTGCTTGGTCCCTCACCACGAACCACTTGCTGCCCTGACAGGCCTTGAACGCCAGGTGCTCGCCGTCCGGGCTGAAGGCCAGGCGCGCGACGTTGTCATACTCCTCTCCGGGGACGCCGTCCCTCACGACGAACCACTTGCCGCCCCGGCACGCGGCGTATGCCAGATGCGTGCCGTCCGGGCTGAACACGGGACTCTCGCTCATCGGGCGGGCGTCGGTGGTGGCCGAGCGGTCTAGATGCTTGTTATCCGGGCTGGACACGGCATACTTGCTTCCGATCTCCTCGTACCCCGGCCCGGGCGTCCCGTCGGTGACCACCAGCCACTTGTCGCCATCGCGGGCCACGTAGGCGAGATGCCTTCCGTCGGCGCTGAAGACGAGGCCAGACTCCCAGACAGATACCAATCCCCTATCGCCCTTTGTCACGGCAAGCACAGAGTTGATCGCCACGTCATCATGTGGGGGACCGGCCACTCCGTCGAGCACTACCCGATACTTGCCTGCGTCGCCTGCGACGTAGGCTGCGTGGTCACCCTCCGGGCTTAGAGTCAACCCCGCTAATGGAGTCGTGGGCCGGCCCCGGGCTGCCATCAATGACCGCCTGCCACTTCCCGGCGTTGTAGGCCATGTATGCCAGATGCTTGCCATCCGAGCTCAGGTGAAGGCTCCCGTCCATGATGCCGTCGTGCCGAGGACCCGGAACACCGTCCATGACCACCTGCCATTTCGCCCCGGCCTTTGCCGTGTAGACGGTGTGTCGTTCATCGAGGCTGAACACGATCTCCTGGAGCCCGAGATCGTCGTACTGTGGGCCCGGCTGCCCATCGATGACCATCTGCATCGGCCCGCTCTTTGACCGTGCCGCGGCGTATGCCACATGGTCGCCCTGAAGGCTGATGACTGGGCGAGTGATGCCGGCGTACTCCGGCCCGGGCTGTCCGTCGATCACCGCAAACACTCCCTGACCCTTGCCCTTGCTGGCCACGTACGCCACACGCCGCCCGCCCGGGCCGATCACCAGGCTGTCCTCCCTGATCGTGTCGTAGGCCTCACCAGCCACCCCATCCACGACCGCCACCCACTTGCTGCCCTGCCGAGCCACGTAGCCCATGTGCTTGCTGTCCGGGCTGAGCACGAGGTCCCGGCAGACCTTCGGAAGCGGCGCCAGGCGCGTTTCCTCCACTCGGTACGCCCCGTCAGCCTGCGCCAGGCCCCCGAGCAGCCCCGCGACCGCAAGAGCCGCTAGTCGCCACACCATCGTCCTCTCCATTGCCACTCACCTCCGAGTGCATCCCACTCGAGCTACCTCAGGCCATGGCAGGCCATGCACCGGCGACTCACCTCTGCTCACCTCGCCGCGCCAGGTCCACCCTCCGAACCGCGTTCAGATTCCCTCTCCCACGGTCTGCGCCTCGTGGACGCACAGACCAGGACCCCGGCCAGGTTGGCCGCCAACATCGCCGCCGCGAACGTCCCTACGGCGAACACGCAGAGCGCACCGAAGCCCGCCTCGGGGCCCATGCCCTGCGCCACTCCCCACAGAACCACTCCGGCGATGGTCCCGGCCAGCACCCCGCTCCCCACTGTGGCCAGAACGAAGAGGGCCCTATCGCGGCACCGAATGCCCATCGCGATGAGCGATAGCACCGGAAGGACCACGATCAGCAGCAGGAGCAGTACCCAACCCAACTCCGCCGCCCCCTTCAGGACGTGACTGTCCTTGACTTCGCTCCCCAGAGGGAATCCCCTACCTCGCCGCCCGGCGCCACGCCCGCTCGACCACCAGCGGAACGTGCAGGACCGCAACGATAGCCGGGATGGCGAGCATCACGGTCCACATGAGCTGCATGAACTCGTCCGCCTGCGTGCTGAGCATCTGTTGTCGCCTCCCTCGTGCCCTCTCCGTCGTCCATAGCCTTCCCGGAGCCGTTCCCTGATTGCCAGGCCTTCCGTCGCATTCCCCTCCCTTCCCGGTCCCGGTTCCGTAGGGCCTTGCCGTCGCCGTCTCTCACTCCTCACTCCTCTTCCCTCACTCCTCGCCGGAGGCCACCCATGTCGCTGCGTGTTGGTGACGAGCTGCTTTTCGATGGCGCGCCGGGTCGGATCGTGGCGGTGACCGATACGACCGGCGCGGACGGCCGCGGGTCGATCACCTACGAGGGGCAGACCTTCCGCTTCCGGGTGCTGAAGGCGAGGGGGCCTGACGTCCCGCTGGTGGCGACGGCGGACACGTACTTCCGCGTAGGTCTGCTGCAGCGCAAGGACGCCCCGGCGTGGTTCTGTCTCGTCGTGGATGACCTGCCCGCCCCGAGCGGATGGGGCCGCTGGATTCAGCAGGACCGGTGGCGCGAGGCCGCCGACCTCGAGGGGCAGGACTCCGTGGTGTTCGTGCTCGGCTGGCGGCCCGGGGAGATCACGATCCGGATCGGCGGGGAGGCGCAAGCTGACGTCTTTGCTGACCTCGTGCTTCGCTACGACACCCACGAGGGCGCGCAGGAGGCGTGGTATCAGCCTGCGTATCCCTACAATGACCTGCAGGTGAACGAAGAGGGCGTGCCCCTTCGAGGCCCCCACAAGCTCGGTTGCTTCAAGACCGATGCGAACGGCGTCTTGTACCGCCATGACCCGGACGGAACGCTGGAGCCGATCATCCTGCCCCGGGGCTTCGCCGCGCTGGCCCAGCGGGAGCAGGACACCTGGCCCTCCGCCCCAACGCCGGAGCGCGTGCTAACCCGCGCGGAAGTCTGGTGGCTCCAGGAGCATGTCGAGATCAGCGAGGGCCTCGGCGCCACGCTGAACGTCGCTGCGTGTAGCCTCCACATCACGGGCCCCGCTGACGGGACGGCCTACTACCGCATCTTCTGGGAAGACGGGCCGGAGTACTTGGCGGGCCAGCTTGTCGGCGGCGACGTGACACTCAGTTACCTGCCCCTTGGCCGCTGGACGGTGCATGTCTACAGCTCCAACCACCTCAACGGCAGCCCCCGTCAGTACGTGGACTGCGGGCAGTCGGGCGAGACCTACGATGCGGACTTCGGCTCCGATTGGGCGGTCAAGACCACGGGCGGGATGACGGCCGGGCATGTCTACCTCTACGGGGCGACGCCCGCCGTCGGGCTCACGGTCTACGCGGCGGTGAACAACGGTGTCAGCCCCTATCAGTGGATCATCGAACTCGGCACGACCGACGGGGATGGCTACTTCGAGTATGCCTACGAGGCCGGCGAGTTCCCCCAGCAGCTCATGGTCGCGGACGCGGAACTCGGGGGCTGGGTGCACACGAGCCTCGTCAACCGCTACTGGGACCCCGTGCTGGGGGCCAGGGTCGCCGCGTCGGCTGCGCTCAACATCAAGGACTTTGGCGATCCGCCGGCTCCCCCCGAGGTCTTCGAGCCGGCAATCGGCCTCTACCCCTGGGGTTGCGCGGGCTTCCATCCGAACCTGCTGCCCCCGTCGGGTGCCGCTTACGTGGAGAGAACGGACACCGGGGAGAAGCACTACTTCCAGGAGACCACGGAAGGCAATGGCCTGATGACGGACCCGCTGCCCCGCGCGTTCGTCACCCAGACCTACGACCCGATGAACGGGTATGGTTGGACGCTGGACAGCGCCATTCTGTATTCCCTCTGCGACGCAGACGGAACCGTGATCGACCAGGGCGATCCCGCCTACCCGACCTGGGCGCTGGATTCGGACGCAACTCCTGCGGGTCCCACGGGCAACTTCGGCACCCACGGGCCTGCTGTGCAGGCGGTCCTCGGCGGCAAGATCGAGGGCAACGTCGTCGAAGCCTCACGCCATGATGTGATCACCCCCGACAACCTCCCCGAAGCCTTCCGCATGGGCCTGGAGTTCGGCGCCTGGCGCCAACCCCTCGAAGCGCGCGCCGTTCTCCCCCTCTCCAGCGTCGTTCCCCCCCTCTCCGGCACGGAGAGGGGGCCGGGGGGTGAGGCTGCCCTCACCTTCCAGTCCTTCGAATGCCCCTACTGCGGCGGCCCTGCGTGGCTGAACCCCGACGCGGACGGCTACGGCCGCGGGTTCTGCATGCAGTGCGCAGACTTCGGCATCGAGACCGACTCCCGCACCTACTTCATCACGGCGACGCTGTCCGCCGACGAGGGCTGGCAGACCCGTTGGGTCCGCAACACGACGGCCGGCGCGCACGCGCAGCGCCTCATCCGCGGCTGGCCGCGCCCCGAGGAGTACGACGAGACCGACGACTACCTCGTCTGGGATTGGCAGGACCTCGGCATCCCGCGCTGGGTGGCCGTACACCTCGTCCTCGGTACCTGGGCGAACGATGCGTTCACCGACGGGGAGTCGATAGCAGACGCGGAGGCCCGCCTCGGCCGCATTGTCGGTCCGGTCATGCTCAAGTTCGAGTTGACCGAGGACTACGAGGGCTCCGGCCAGACGCTGCGCATCCACTGCACCCGTCTCGATGGCCGGAGCGAGGCCCGAATCGTCACGATTGCGGCCGGAAGTCGGGCCGGCGACCTCTTCCCCCTCGCCTGGCGCCCGCATCACTGCTACCCCGAGGGCTACTACACCGACGTCACCGGCATCGAGAAGGTCGCGGGCGATGGCGCGGTGTCCGGGCGCGTCGTGAACGACGGACCCGCCTGGCACTCGACCCAGGGCGTGCAGGTCCTCCGCGCAACCCATTCGCCCTACGCCTGCGATGTGGCCTTCGGCGGCCGTGACCCCTTCCTCGTCGAGGACTTCGGCGGCCGTTTACATCTTGTTTACATCCGCGACGGGCAGCTGTTGCACCGCACCCTCGAGGGCACCTGTGCCGCCTGGAGCCATCCCGCCAACATCACCGCCCTCGCTAACTGGCCCCACCCCTGCACCGAACCGAGCCTCGCCCCTCTCCCCCACGCCGAACTCCTCGCCGCCGCCCACACCCTCGGCGCCACGCAGCTCTGGAGGACGCGAGACGATGGGGAGCGATGGGGGTGAATCGGGCCCTCAGTAGGGGTCCCGCGGTGGTACCGAAGCGAACCTCCGCCGGTCGTCGGGCGTTGGGAATCAACACAGACGGCGCTCTCGCGAGGCAGCCGAGCAGCGCCCCCTCTTGCGCGTGTGACCGAGGTCGGCGTCGTGATGCATGGTGCAGGTGTTCCGACTGCCCGTGGCGAAGGGGGGATGTGCCAGCGCCAGCGCGTCGGAAGGAGCCTGGGCATGTCTTGGAGCCATCGAGTCGAACTCATGCGCAGGATAGAGACCTGTCGCGAGTCGAAGCTCGTCTGCTATGTCACCAGCGACCGCCAGGACGCGTCCGGCCAGATGGCGTCTGACGCCATCCCGTGGCTGTACCAGCACATCAAGGGCATCTCCCACTGCCCGCAACTGGACCTCTTCCTGTACACAACGGGCGGAGCCACAATGGCTGCATGGCGTGTTGTGGCCCTGTTGCGCGAGGCTTGCGACCGGTTCGCGGTGCTCGTTCCGCACAAGGCTCACAGCGCGGGTACGTTGATCGCGCTGGGTGCAAGTGAGATAGTGATGCTTCGCTCCGGGGAACTCAGTCCCGTCGACCCCAGCACTCACTCTCCCTTCAACCCCGTGCCACAGATCGGCATGGCGCCGCAGCCGATTATGGTCGAGGACGTCAAGGCCTACATTGACCTCGCCCGCAAGGAGGCGCAACTCCAGGGGGAGGAGGTCGGGGCGCGGGTCTTCGAACTCCTGGCGCGGAAGGTCCATCCCCTCGCGCTCGGGCACGTGTACCGCGCTCGGCAGCAGATACGGATGCTTGCCAGGAGGCTCTTGGAACTCCACATGCAGCCGCATGACCAGAGGATCGATGAGATCGTGAGGAAGGTCACGGAGGAGTTTCTGTCGCACGACTACCCGGTCAGCCGTCGGGAAGCTCAGGCGATGGAGCTGCCGGTTCGGGGGGCAGAGCATGTGACCGCGGAGTTTGAGGACGACCTATGGGCGCTCTATGAGAGCTACCGACAGGATCTGCGGCTCCTGGAGCCATGGACGCCCCAATCAGCCCTAGGGCAAGAGACTGAGGCTGACGCTGAACTGACGCTGGCGATGGTTGAGAGCACATCGGCAAGCGACGTCTTTGCGCAGCGGAAGCGCATCAAGCGCGTTGCGATTCCGCAGCTACCGGCGCCAGGTCTGCCCCCTGTTGTGGTAGAGAGCTACCAACAGGAAATCGTGAGCCAAGGGTGGGAGCGGAAGGAGGCGTGCTAGATGGTGACTCCTGGGGCTTGGACAACGGGATCCGTTGCAGGCGTGCGCGACCCCTTCTCGGACATCTCTTCGGAACCTGTCGGGTCCACACTAGTGCGGTGGCGCTGGCCAACTTTCGAGGCGTCCAGCACCTCGGCCGCAGCAGGCCCACCCGCGGTGGCCGCCTTCGCCTGCCTGGCCGCCTACATCGCCGACGCACTCGGCTACGCCGACGCCTTGCTAGCCATCGTAGCCACCTGGATGCCAGCTCACCTTGATGAGATGCGCGTCGACCTCAAGGAAGCGAAGGCACGGGCTGAAGCAGGGCGCATCGGCGAGCTGTTTGACGTGTTGTTCGACTGGCAGGCGACGATCGAGGAGGCGCTTGGAGGCAGCGAGAGTCTGCGCCGGGATGCGTTCCGCCAGGCGCAGTCTCTGGGGCTACCGGTCGATAGCGCGGTCCGGGAGTTGCGTGAGACGGCACTCCTGGCCGATTGACGCCATGGGCCAATACTCTGTGGATCATCGCCACATCACCGGGGAGAGTCGACGTTGGCTGAAGCACCAGGACGACTCCACTTGGCGTGAGATCCACAAGGCCATTGCCCAGATCGCCGAATGCCCTCGCGGGGGTCGCCCTACCTACGGTCACCTCAAAGGGCCAGACCACTGCCTCTGGCGATACCGACATCGGCGAATCCGCATCGTCTACGATGTGGATGACGGCAACCGGGTCATAGGGCTACTCCGCATCCTCCCCCGCCGTGATGTATATCGCCGGCCCTGAGGCACGCCATGGCCAGGTTCGGCGGCAACCTGCCGCTCGCTGAACTCAACACGGCCGTCGAAAGCCTGCAGCGCGACCTCGCAGACCTGCGCCAGCGGAATGAGGAACTCCGGGCACGCGTCGCCCGCCTCCAGGCTGAGCGCACCGGCCCGCCCCGCATCCCGACGCCATGGCGTGATCTGGTGCTCGAGCACTACGTCTCGCGCGTCCGCGATCTGCCGGGCGTCGCGGCCGTGGCCGCGTGGCCTGAGCGTGACGGTCTGGTCGTGGTCACTGTGATGGATGGCTACGATCGCGAAGCCGAGGACCGGATCATCGAGTGTGAGTTGACGGCATACCGGGAGCATCTCAGTCACATGCCGATCGACTTCCAGATCCGCGCTCCTGGCTCACAGCTCGAGAGTGAACTCCTCTCCCTGGCAGACGCCGTGCTGTGGAGACGGCACTGACGGAGCATGACCGAACAGCAGCACCTGAAGCAGGGCCAGCATAACCTGCGGCTGTTTGACCAGTTGGATGTAGCTCAGTTCCCCGACTGGGCCGCTACGCTCCTCTTCTACTGCGCAGTCCACCACTTGGAGGCGTGCCTCATCCGGGTCGGGTACCGACGGCCTCCAACGGGCAGCCATAGTGAGCGCCTCCATGCCATGGTGAACTGCGGGAAGATCCCTGCTGCCACCCAGCATCTGTACAGGCGGCTGAAGCAGGACAGCACGTACGCTCGCTACGAAGACTGGCGCAGACACGGCATCACCGCTACCTACGTGCGCCAACGCCGACAGTCGGACGTTCCCAGCTTGGTCCGCACGCTGGGGTCTATCACGTAGGTGTTTGCCGCGCTCCCCAGCAGGAATCTCCGCCTCCTATGTCGAAGTAGGGAGTCGAGCTGCCGCCTGAGCCCGTGACTGTGCCCACTGAGGCACCCTCGAGACCCTTCGGGGTACTCTCTCGTCCGCTGGTACCACCAGCTTGGGATGGGCGGCAGCTCACCCCCTTCCCTGTCTGCCCACGAGGCGCATGTTGGAAGCGTCCGCTCCGACGAGGGACCGGTACCCATGCGGTTGCGCGAGATCGACCGCTAGAGCCGCTGGTCCTTGGGGGGTGCGTCGTCCCAGTACTTACGTTCGCCCGTTTTCAGGTTGACCCAGTAGGTGGGCCCGGGTATGCTGATTCCCGTATACGCCCACACAAAGAGTACAACGGCCACAAAGCCGCTCAGCAGCGCTCCGCATATCCAGCCATCCGCCTTGTTGCCGCCGACCACCCAGGCCACAACTGCCAGCGCGATGGTCGGGATGAGCATGATGCACCCACCGACTGCGACTGCCTTCCTGCAGCCGACGCTCGTGTCCGGGTCGCCATAGGGGTGACCTCCCCCACGGCCCCAGTCAGGGTCGCTGATGTCCCTCTGCTCCTGCGCGATACCCTCGATATCGGACATCATGCCGTCGACGAGCTCCCGGGCTAGGCCCCGTCGCCCGGCCTTGTCTCCTCGGAGACGCGGGGCCTGCTTGGCCCGTCGAGTGGGTGTTGCTGTGATCGGGCGGGGCGCCCCCCTCGCGGGTTGATCTGGTGCCGCACGTTGGGCTGGAGGCTTCGCGGGGGCACGTAGTGACGCGCCGCATGACATGCAGACATCATCGCTTGCGAACACTGCACCGCCGCACGAGGGGCACTTCGGGTGCTGTCCAGCCATGCTCCGGTCCCTCCCTCACTCGCGAGTGTCCGCGAGCTGTCGCACCTCGGGTGTTCACTGGACGCCCAGACCATTCGCGTCCGATGTGCCCCTCTCCTGCTGTCGACGTGTGTCCTGCTCCGAGCGAGAGCCACCGTACCGTGCCCCGAGGAGGTGATCCGGGTGCTTGCCGACGACCTGACGAAGGCCCAGATCTGCGAACGCGATGGACTGGTCTACGCCGCCGGCCTGTCCGATGGTCAGGCCTGGTTCGAGTGGTCGCAGGATTCCGGCGCCACCAAGGCCCCCTTCCGCGACGGCTCCGCCGCGAAGCTCATCAGCGCCGAGTCCTGCGATGACGAGCAGCCCGCGATCGAGGTGCTCCAGACCGGCGAGATCGTGGTGGCGCTGGCCCAGACCGCCCTCGTAAAGACCTACGTCACCCGCGACCAAGGCGAGCACTGGGAGTTCATCGGTGCCGTGGAGTGAAGGGGACGGAGCAACCTGAGCGAACTGGGATGCGCGGTCTTGGCCCAACAGGATGTGCAGGATGAGCAGGATCAGGCAGTCTGCCCTGCCGTCATCCTGACCATCCTGTGCATCCTGCAAGCCCTACAGCGCCGTGAGACTCCTCGATCCCCTCAACCCACCCACCGCCTTCGTGAACCGCATCATCTGCGGCGATGCCCGCGATGTCCTCCGTCAGTTGCCGGAGGGCTGCGTGGCGCTTGCCGTGACAAGCCCTCCGTACTGGAATGCGGTGGACTACGGCGTCGAAGGGCAGATCGGGCAGTGCACGTACGAGGAGTACCTCGCGCAGCTCGTCGAGGTGTGGCGGGAGACCGAGCGGGTGCTGCTGCCGAACGGGAAGCTGGCAATCGTGACGCCGATCATGCCGATTCCCAAGGCCGTGATGCCCGACCAGCATACGCGCCACCTGAAGAACCTCGCCGCCGACATCGAGCACACGATCCTGGCTGAGATCCCCTCCCTCCAGCGCTTCAGCCTCTTCGTCTGGCAGAAGCAGACCACGGTGAAGATGTTCGGCAGCTACCCCTATCCCCCGAACCTCTACGAGGACAACACGGTCGAGTTCATCAACGTGTTCGTCAAGGAGGGCGCGCCGATCGGCGTACCAAAGCGGGTCAAGGAGGCCAGCCGGCTGACCCAGGAGCAGTGGCTGAACCTCTCGATGCAGGTCTGGCCGATCTACCCCGAGGACATCCGCCGCGCCGGCGCTCACCCCTGCCCCTTCCCGATCGTGCTCCCACAGCGCCTCATCATGATGTACACCTTTCGCGGCGTGCCCGAGGCCGGCTTCGAGGGCGACCTCGTCCTGGATATGTTCAACGGAACCGGCGCCACCTGCCTCGCCGCCGCCTCGACCGGCCGCACCTACCTCGGCATCGACCTCCACCCCGACTTCTGCCGCCTCGCCGAGCAACGCCTCGCCACCGAGCGTGTGAACGCAGACGCCATCCTGCTGCCGAGGGTGAAGGTCAGACGCGCGGAGACGGACCTCCAACATCCTCTCCCCGGTCTTGGCGAGCAAGATGAGGCATCGAGATGAGAGGCAGGTGCATTGCCCCCCAAGGCCGAATCCCTCGGTGCATCACGGAGTCGGAGTGCAGTTGTCGGTTGACAACTGTAAACCTATAGGTTAACATGGACGTACTACGGTATGAAGCGCCTACGCGTCCGTGCCGGCGCGAAGCTCGTGGTCTACACATGGGCCGAGGGGTCCGATCACCCAGTCGCGGATCTCCTGCTCGAACTGCCGAAGCAGGACCGTAGCCGCTTGTACCGTGAGCTGGGGCGCGCTGCTGACACTTGGCCGGCCTGTCTGCGAAACGATCAGAAGTGCCGCAGGTTCCACGGTGATGAGAACCTCTACGAGTTCAAGGCGGGCCACTGGCGCGTCCTGTTCTTTGTCGAGGGTGACCCGGCGACCGCCATCATTCTCACCAACGCGTTCTGGAAGCGGGGAGCGGAGACCCCCAAGCGGCAGATCGCCCGAGCGAGGCGGATACGTGAGCTGTGGCTAGCCACCAGGGAGTGACGAGCATGAGCGAGCCGGGCCTACTCGACAAGTGGTTTGAGGAATGGGACCAGGACCCTGACTTCATCCTCGAGGGCGTCCTCCTGGCGGCCACCGAGCGCATCTGCGAGCTGATGGACAAGCACGACGTCAGCCGCGCGGAGTTGGCGCGCCGCCTGGGGAAGAGCCGGGCCTACGTCACGCGGGTGCTCAACGGCCAGCCGAACATGACGCTGAAGACCCTCACCCAGATCGCCGTCGCGCTGGGTGAGGGGATCGACCTCTTCGTCCCGAGCAGCGTCCGCGAGGAGCGCGCTCGCGCGCAGGCGGCTCACGAAGTGCAGCAGCGCAAGGCCGCGCAGCGCGCCAAGCCCTCCCGTCGCCGTAAGCCTCCTGTCACCCATCCCACCCGCAAAGCCGCCGCCTCTCGCTGACCCCCCTGCCGTCGCCGTTGCCGTTCTCCTGACTCCTGGCTCCTGACTCCTGCCGTCCGAGGTGCCCGCATGCCCCACATCCGCGCCGTCTGCCAGGCCGTCGTCGATCACCCCCATGCTGAGGGGATCATCCTCGACGGCGGCTTTGGGCTGCTGCAGCAGTTCCGGTTCGTGGATCACTTCGAGACGCGGCCGGGGGACTTCAGCCGCCACCCGGCGCCCGAGTGGGACCTGTCATCCGGGGCCCAGTACAACGTGGAGGTCATCCCCGAGCTGAACGCGGTCGGGCCGCGGGGCATCTGCGGGAGAGAGGACATGACGCTCTACGACGGGCAGACGGGCGACTGGGAACGCACGAATCATGCGAGCCTTCCGAACTGCTCGAACCTGTGGAAGGAGGTGTACCCGGTCGGCCATCCGCGCGCGAAGTGCCTCTTCTACTACGATGCGCGCGGGGCGTATGACGCGAGTGTGGGCTACGTCGGCGAGGTTACGTCCCGGTACGACTGGCCGGAGGACCCCAGCTTCATCTTGCAGGCCTACCGCTATGCGCCCAACCCGCTGCTGCCCAGCGCGCGGTACTGCTTCATTGAGTTACAGCTCCTCGGCGACTCGGAGACCGGCCAGTGGTCTCTCGGCCTGCCGATGGCCGGCACCGAGGAGCAGGCCCGCTACCCGCGGCTGGGCTGGCGGCGGACCGCCGAGGATGAGTGGCAGGTCCTGCGCGAGTTCCGCACCGCGCCGCACGAGATCACCGCCCTCAGGCAGAAGCCCTTCGAGCAGATCGTCACCTGGGAGACGGTGGACGGGCACTTCCTGCTGAACATCGACGGCCATCGTCAGGTGTTCTACGTACCCCCCAGCCTCCGCGTGTCGAACGAGCCGCTGGTCGCCGCCGGGCCTGTGCGGATCATTGTCTACGGCCACGCGGCCATGCTGAACCTCACACCCATCCGCTATCCGCTGGGCGAGCTGGTAGAGTGCCGCGTGCAGCGCGCGGATTACTTCGCCGTGGACAACACGATCTTCGGCAGCAGCCCCTCGCTCGCGGCTGTGGCCTGGCAGCCCGGGGGCACGGCGGCGAATGCCGGGGCGTCGGTGACGACGGAGGGCAACGAGGACCGCTGGGTGCCCAGCATCTGGTTCACCAGCAGCAGCAACTACCGGCGCGCGATCGCCTACCTGCACGAGATGGACTTCGCGCCCTCCATCTCCGAGGGCGAGAGCGACCCCTACGAGACCCAGGGCGCCAACGTGATCGTGCGCGCCGGCGGCGAGCTGACGAACACCTGGCGTCGCGGCCGTTGTCGGCTGATGCTCGACGCGGATCGCAACGCCGTCGGCGACCTGCCGGAGTGGAAGGGCAACAACCTCGTGACGGTGACCGCGGGCTGGGACGACGGCGCCTCGACCGACGTGGCCACCCAGTTCACGGGCTACCTGGTCGAATCGGCCCACGTGCGCATCGGCCGCACGCCCGAGCGCGTCGCGGTCGTACTCAATGCGCGCGACGGCTTCCTGCGCCTGGAGCGCAAGTGCTGGCAGTACCTGGGCAGCTTCGCCGGCTGGCGCCTCGAGGACGCGTTCCACCGGGTGCTCAACCAGTGCGGCATCCCAGATGCGAAGGTCAGCTTCACCGGCGACAGTAACCTCGTCATCCCCCAGGGCCCGCGCCTGGCCGATCTGCGCTTCGACTTCCCCCAGGACACAACTGTGCCCGAAGGCCTCGACCGGCTCATCCAGGCCTGCGGCTACGTGTGGGGCGTGGATCAGCAGGGAACGTGGTTCTGCCGCCCGCCCCTGGAGTATGGCGGCACGCCGGACTTCACCCTCGACGATGACACGCTCACCTCGGAGGACGTGACCTTCGCCCTGCGGGCCGAGACCGTTCGCGCCACTTCGCCCGGCAGGCGGGGCTTCGCGAACTCGGTGTTCGTGCGCATCGACCGGGGCGCCGAGCAGGAGGTCGCCTGGCGGCGGGACGTCGGCTCCCACCAGGACTCCGACGATGCGGCCTTCATCGGCGACGACTGGTGGCACGTGTTCGTCGGGTATGACGAGCAGTCGGCCTCGGCCCTCGCCGAGCGGATCCTCGCCGACCGCCTGCAGCGCCGCAAGATGCTCCACTTCCGCTGCAGCGGCAAGCCCAGCCTCTTCCCCGATCACTTCGTCCGGGTCGAGGCCACCGGCATCAGCGTCCCCTCCGGCAGCGTCTTCCGCATCATCCGCAAGCGCTGGGAAGCCACCCACGACGGGGAGTTCGTGACCGAGTTCGCGTGCCAGTGGGTCGGGTAGCGCCGGGGCCCCGGCACGGGATCACAGTTGCGTGCGGCGGGTTGGGGGTCTTGCGAGCCCTCTGGAGGGCGAGCCATCTGGAAACCTGGCGCTCTGGGCCAATGTTTGCTATAATGCGCCTTGACAGCGCACCAACAGCCCGGAAGGAGACCAGCGATGCCAGACACGCAGAAGAGGGTGCCGTCCGGGGTCTTCGTGCACGAGCTCACCGACTCGGACTACAGGCGCGCGCGTCGAGCGGAGAAGAGCGTCGGCAGGATACGGGAGGAATACGAAAGCGAGAGAGCCCGTTGGGCCCAGCCCGAGCAGCGACGTGCCAAGCCGATGCCCAAAGGGTCACTGGCTCCCTAGCTCCTTGGCGATCCACATTACGGTCTGAATGAGGAAGTCCTTCATCTGCGGGGCGACATCCGCCACCGCCTCCCCCTCTACCTCCCTCACAACGATCCATTGCCCTGGTGCTTCAGGGGACGCGCTGTGGACGTTGAGGAACCCCAGCAGTTCCTGCTCCTCCCCCACCCCATAGCGCACCGCTACCGAGAGTACGCACGTCACGTCCTTGTGGAGCATTGCCTCCCGGCCAGTGAGGCCATAGTCAGCGTGTGACTCCGATCCGCGCAGGATCGCGCAGGCGATGTCGCCGTTGGCTTGCCACAGTCGACCTACGCAGCCTACGCCCTTCCGCCAAGCAGTGCCAGCCATTCCGCTCCAGAGCATGTCGTCCGTACAGGAGTGGACTTCGAGCGTGTCGTGGGAGGTGGGTACCATGAGGTTGACCGAGGGGAGGGTGCCCGGGTAGTCTTGCTCGAGGCAGGCGGCGACCTTGTCGAGAAGCCGGCTCATGTCGCGCCGTTTGCGGGCGAGTCTTTCCCGCGCCAGTACCTCCCTCTCGACCCACCGATCAAAGAACCACCACCCGAGAACAGTCCACGCGATCGCGTTGACCCAGAACCAGAGCGGCCAGTGCTGGGACACGCCATATGATGCTGTGATCGAGGTGACAAGGGCGATCAGGACTGCGCTGGCTCGGTGGGCGCGCTGTCCTCGATCGGACAGCCAGCGCCGAACGTCCCTGAACAGATCGCTCAGCACGGCGCTCATGACGAGGAGTGCCGCACCCAGTGCGAGGACGACCACCTCTTCGGGGCCCAGTGACCAAGCCGACTGCCGCGCTGACCACGCCGCGAGGGCCACACATACGAGCCCGCCAGCCACGAGTACAAGGCGACACAGCGCACTCGCGCAACCTCCGTCTCTGTCGGGCGCTGGACCAGGGCCCCGATCACCCCTGTCTCCGGCGAGCATGGCGGATCACCAATCCGTAGCAGTCGGGTCGCCCGTAATCGTCACTTGGTTCTTGTCTCTCGCTTGCTCATTCGCTCGCGCCTGCAGTGCATCCTTCACACAGGAAGGCACGCCAGCGGACGGCGGCAAGCCCGGCCTTTTCCCCGACCACTTCGTCCGCGTCGAAGCCACCGGCATCAACATCCCCTCCGGCAGCGTCTTCCGCATCATCCGCAAGCGCTGGGAAGCCACCCACGACGGGGAGTTCGTGACCGAGTTCGCATGTCAGTTCGAGACGGAGGGCACCTGATGAGCACACCACCCAGCCCCGCCGTTCCTGGGCCCGTCGATACTACAAGCGTCGGCGTCTGGGGCGTCTCACGCTGGAGTTCGGCCCTCAAGTGGGGCCGACCCGATCCTCGCCGTGATCCCCTGTCGATCGATCGGTACACCGGCCAGGCCTACTGGGGCCGCCACTGCTGGGGCGCCGACTTCTGGCTGCGCTGGTAGCGGCAACGACCTGAACCGCGAAGAGCACAAAGAAGGCACAAAGAGCCACAAAGACGATCCATGCCGTTTTCTGTGTGTCTTCGTGCCTTCTTCGTGGTCTTCGTGGTTCGAGACGTGCGCCGTCCCGTCCGTCACCAAGGAGGAAGCGATGAGTTACGAGGAGTTCGCAAGCAAGCCGAGCGTGTCCAACGGGGATGCGCTCAACCCGACCACGCAGATCAACAACCCCGCGCAGGGCGTGCAGGAGGAGTTCGAGCTGCGCGGCGGCGACGGCTTCCTGGATGGCGTCGTCTCCGGGATGGCGTGCTCGATCGACGACACGGAGATCGCCATCGCCTCCGGCCGCGCGTACGTCGGCGGCAAACGTTACAGCGGCGGCGCCACCGTGGACTTCGCCGGCAGGTCCGGCGGCGCTTACCACGTCTACCTCGACTCCGCCGACGATGAGGTCCCGTACAAGGCGAAGACCTCCGCTCCCGCCTCGGGCGAGCTGACCCTCTGCACCGTGGACTGGAACGGGTCCGATACACTGAGCAACCTCGACGATTCTGCCAAGGTGCTCGGCCTTCAGGCGTGCGACATCGTCGTCGGGCTTCCGGGAACCGTGAGCACGGGCGTGAAGGCCGTCGTGCCCGTGATCCGCGACCTGTGGATCGAGGACGTGCGGATCTGCCTGAGCGACAACGGGGGCACTTCCGGTGCCACGACCGTCGATGTCCACCTGGGCGCCGACGGAGCGAAGGGCGACTCGATCTTCACCACGCAGGCCAACCGCCCGAGCCTCGCCCACGACACTGCCGACTACACGGTCGCCGTCAGCGGAACCCCCGATGGCGACCGCAGGCCCGATGCCGGCGAGCACCTGGTCGTCGAGGTGGATGCCGTACCCGGCACCCCCGGCGCCAACCTCACGGTGCTCATCAAAGCCCGCGCGCGGTAGTCGAACAGGATGGACAGGATACCCAGGATGCAATCCGTTATCCTGTCCCATCCTGTACATCCTGTTAGACCAAGAAGGAGACCGAACCATGGATGCAGTTGGAACGCAGGACAGATTGGCCGTTCGAGCCCGCCGTCGCGCCGCGCCCGTGGGCGGCATCCGCTTGCGCGGGCATCTGCGCGTGCGCCGCCTGAGCGGAGAAGTGCTCTACGACGGGCCGAACATGGTGGTGTACGCGGGGCTCGAGAAGATCGTGGATGAACTCCAGTCGCAGACCGGCACCATCGACGACTTCAGGTACGTGGGCTTTGGCACGAACGGAGACGCGACGACGGCCGGGATGACGGCCCTGCAGGCGGAGATCACCGGCGGCTCATACGCGCGGCTGGTCGCCACTCAGGGCGAGGGCGACAACGCGCGCGAGTACCGCCTCACCGGCACCTGGACGAACAACAGCGGCAGCCAGCAGACCGTTCAGGAGTACGGAATCCTCAGCGCCCCCAGCGGTGGCACGATGCTCGCTCGGGTGAGCACGGGCGATTCCGGCGGCCCGAGCTCCAAGACCGTGGACAACGGCGAGTCGATCCAGATCACCTGGGACCTCCAGCTGGCGGATGCCTGAGTGAGGAGTGAGGGAAGAGAAGCGAGGGGTGAGAGCACGGCCCGGCAGTGTCGTTTCTCGCTCCTCACTCCTCGCTTCTCGCTCCTCAAGGAGGCGTGACATGAGACACGAACCTGACTTCCGCGCGGATGACAGGGCCGCGGCGGCGATCGCGGCCGTGATGGCGCACCCGACCTTCCGCCATGGGGCGGCGTGGCTCGCGCGCTTCGGGCCGGAGGCGACGGTGCGCCAGGTCGTCGAGGCCCTGCGCGACGACCCGGTCGTGCCGGTCGAGTGGGCCCGGTGGCTGCTGAAGAACTTCGGCGCTCGCTTCTGCCCGGAGTGCCGGCGCTGCTTCTTGGCCAAGCTGGCGAAGCATGAGGGCCAGGAGACGTGGGTCGCGTCCTTCTACGAACGAACGCCGTGGCTGAGCGACGAGGAGGACGCGCTCCTGCTACCCATCGCCGACGGCCTTCCGGAGTTCGAGTATCGCCGCCGGAACGGTCTGCTCCGCCGGGCGAAGGAAGGTGGCATGGGCGGCCCGCCCATGAGTGCTGTGGGCGATGATGTTCCACCCCCTCACGCGCGGGCCGCGCGTGCCACTGAGACCCTGGAGGTGGCGTGAATGGCCGTCACCGCCTACAAGACCCCCGGCGCCCTCGCCTCCGTCTCCCGCGGCGTGGCGAACGAGACTCCCTGGAGCGACCCGAGCAACGCTGCCGCGAGCGACAATGCCTATGCCACTGCGAGCACTTCGGACAAGGACCTCTACACCCACTGGCTCCGCTGCACGAGCTTTGGCTTCACCGCCTCGGACATCCCCAGCGGTTCCACGATCGATGGGATCGAGGTCGTCATCGAGCGGAAGGCCAGTCACACCACACCGAAGTTCGCCAGGGATGACGCACTGTACCTGCGCAAGACCTCCGGGCAGGTCGGCGACAACAAGGCCTCCGTCTCATCCTGGCCAACGTCTGACGCCGAAGCCACCTATGGCGGCGCTTCCGATACCTGGAGCGCCGGCCTTGGGCAGACGGACATCGTGAGCGCCGACTTCGGCGTCGATCTCTCGGCGTACCTGGATTGGGATATGTCCACTCCGGACACCCTCACCGCCAGCGTAGATTGCGTCAAGGTCCGCGTGTACTACACGGTCCCCAGCGGACAGCCCACGGTTCTGCGTCACCAGAGCTTCCCCCATGCCGCAGTCAAGTTCCTCCGACCGAGAAGACAGCCGTAGGCAGCATTGAGCACCGAGCATCGAGCACTCAGCGTCGAGTAGCGAGCCTTGGCCCAGGCCGTCATTCCCAATGCTCACTACTCAATGCTCACTCCCGAGGACGACAGCAATGGCCAGCTCCACCTACCATGCGTTCCCCTACTGCGTGCGCGGGTACCGCTTCACCCTGCCCGTCGTGCTCCTCGACGCCGATGGCGACCCAACCGCTCCCTCCGACTGGGACAGCGAGATCAGCACGGGCGGCGGCGCGTTCGCCGACTGCACCGAGGAAGTCGTCGCCCCCAGCGGCGCCGCGGGCGAAGGCTACCTGACCCTGACGGGCGACGAGACCAACACCGCACTGGCCCTCGTCCGGGTGAAGGACACCGGCGCTACCGTCAAGACCTCCGAGTACGCCTTCGTCCCGACAGTGCTCCCGACCGTCGAGAGCGGAACGGCGCAGGCCGGCGCCTCGACCACAATCACCCTGGCCTCCGGCGCCAGCGCGATCTCTCAGTTCTACCGCGGGATGCTGATCGGCACCACCGGCGGCACCGGCGGCGGTGGCGGCAGTGGCAAGCAGAGCAATCAGCTGCGGGTCATCACGGACTACAACAACTCGACGAAGGTGGCGACCGTCTTCCCGCAGTGGGAGACAACGCCCAGCAACGACACAACCTACGACATCTACTTGCCCTCCGGGATGCCGCACGCCAATGTCGGTCGCTGGCTCGGAACCGACCTCGCGACTCCGGCCACCGCCGGCTATCCCGCCGTCACCATCAAGGTCGGGACGGGCACCGGAGAGCTGGACCTGGTCAGCGGGGCCGTCAAGCTGGCTTCCGCGGCGGTGCAGGCCATCTGGGATGCGCTGACCTCCGCCATGACCGCGGCCGGGAGCATCGGCAAGAAGCTCGCGGACTGGGCGCTCGGCTCCGACAGCAAGGTGCTCCTGTCGGCGAACGCGCAGACCGGCGTCACGATCCCCACGGTGACGACCCTCACTAACAAGCCGATGGGCTACCAAGACGGGGCCGTCTGGATCGACACGGTGGGCGGGACGGCGGGCACCACATCCTACGTCAACGGCACCGCCGACAAGCCCGTCAACACGTTGGCCGACGCGCTGACCATCGCGACGGCTGTGGGCCTGCGCAGCCTCCATCTCTCGCCAGACTCTTCGGTGACGCTGACGGCCTCCGTGGCCGGTTGGACCATTCGCGGGGGCACGGTTGCGCTCAACGGGCAGACCGTCACGGGCGCCCGCTTCGAGAACTGCTCGCTGTCCGGAACCGCTTCGGGCGCGATGACCTGCGTGGATTGCATCATCGGGGCCATCACCGGGCTGAGCGGCATGTTTGTCCGCTGCCAGCTCGCCGGACATTGCACGTTGGCGACCGGCAACCACACCTTCGCCTTCTGCTACCCCGGAACATCGGCCACCACGGCCCCGAACTACACGTTCAGTTCGGGCACGACGAGGCTCTGGTTCCGCTTCTACTCCGGCGGGCTGAACGTGTTCAACATGGCGGCCGAGCACATCCTGCGGTACGACTGCATTACCGGGGGACTCACCGTAGACAGTGGCTGCACAGGCGGTAACGTCATCATGCGCGGCCTCTGTAGCCTGACGGACAACAGCGGGGGCAAGGTGACGATCACCCGGGGCAGCGGCATGACGATCAGTACGGATGCCGATGGGCGTGCGTACCTTGCCGACGAAGCGATCGGCGCGGACCAGCTCGACTCGTCCATGGACACCTACCAGGCGAAGGTCTGGTTCATCGACGACGACGAAGGCTCGAACGACCGCTATGTCGTCGCCTGGTTCAGGAACTCGCAGCCGATCACCTCGGGGATCACGTCGCCCACCATTCATGTCATCAAGGCCGCCGATGGCACGGACCTCGTCGGCGAGACCGCGATGGCGGAGGTCGGCTCGACCGGCCTCTACCGCTACAGCGAGGGAACCAACCGCGTAGCGAGCGGGGCGGCCTACTTCGCCAGAGCTACGGCCACCATCGACTCCGTGACGCGCACCTGGTATCAGCCGATCGGGCGTGATTCCTGATGAGCCTCCTGTGGCGCTCTCACTTCCTTCCCCTCGACCTCGAGGACCAGCAGGCGGCGTGGTCGCTCTCGCATCTCGTCTCGCTCGCCGATGACGTCGGCCTGGCGGACCTCCCCACCCTTGCCGGTCGGTATGGCGTCACACTCGCCGCAGCGCTCTCCCTGACCGGTCTCCCCGCTGCCGCCGCAACCTACCGCGCCACCCTCGCCGAGGCCCTCGATTGGGAGGACGGCCCAATCCCGCGCGCGCACTTCGTGATCGTCGCGGCCGATGGCGCCTCGCTTGCGGACGGCCTCTCCGCAAAGGCGTCCCTGACTGCGACGCTCGCCGATGCGTTCGGCCCGTCGGATGACCTCCGAACTCTCTGTCTGGTCAGCCTCGCCGACGGGCTATCGCTTGCCGATGCGCTCGCCGCCGTCGCGGCGTATCGCGCTTACCTCGCGGACGACCTGCCTCTTGCCGACCTCCTCAGCGCGCGGATGTTGCCGGCGCTTGACCTGGCCCTCGGCGATTCGCTCACCCTCACCGCGGTTCTCGTGGTGAACCCCCCAGGCCCGGTCACCTTCGCCGATGCGACAACGAAGCTGTGGCCCGCCGACCTGACTCCCGGCACACGCTTCACGAGCGCGAGCCCCCTACTCGTCTTCGTAGACACGACCCCGGGCACCACCTTCTCCGATCGCACCGAAGAACCGCAACATATCCAGGTGACCGATGATGGGTGACAGGTGAAAGCAGAGGCCTCAAGGCCTGGGGTCTGCCGTTCCCCTCACCTATCACCCATCACCCATCACCTTGCCCAGAGGTGACTCCACATGCCCAGAGAGCTGGTCCTTGACGATCTCCGCGTCGGCGATGAGAAGACCATCACGATCGCGACCAGCGTGGCCTCCGGCGACCACGCCGGCGACCCGAAGAACCCCGTCAGCGGGACGTTCCTGTGCTTCGATCCCGATCGCGGAACAGCCGGCGTGGCCCACGACGGCACCGACTCGACGCTGGTGGACGACGACCGCGACGAGGACGACGACTTCTGGGTCGGCATGACTCTCGTGGTCACCACCGCCGCCGACGGCCGCGAGTACCGCACGGAAGTCTCCGACTTCGATCAGGCCACCAACACCCTCACCTTCTACCCCCTGCCCATTGCCGTCGCCGAGGGCGACGGCTACCGCATCGAGGGCCACCCCCTCCTCCCCCAAACCGCCGTGACGATCCTCGAGAACGAAGCCAGCATCCAGCTGACCCCGGAGGACGCCACCGGCGCCCCCGGCCGCCGCGTCCTCATCTACCGCGCCGACTTCGGCACGGACTGCGAAGAGGTCGTCTGCACCTTCCGCGTCCTTCCGTCCACCACCCAGACCCCCTGAATCACGAAGACGGTCGGGCCCTGCCGTCTTCGGCCGTTCTTCGAATCTTCGAATCTTCCCGCTTTCGTTCCGTCGCCGTTCAAAGGAACCCCTCCATGCCCGGCTACCGCGAAGACGTAGCCGCCCGACCCGCGCCCCGGGCACGGTCCTCTCCCCTCTCTCCAGCGTCCGCCACATTATCACCGGCTACTACGCGGTCTTCCCCTCCCGCCACGATCCCCAACCCCAACCCGGCCTCGAGGTCGTCGGCCTCGACGGCCAGGTCATCCCCTGCCACGCCTCCGAGGCGAACGGGGTCGCGCGCGTAGACCTCCGCCCCCTCGCCGAAGCCCTCGACTACGAGTGCCACTACCGCGTCTGGGAGGATGGGCGGAGGAGGGTGTACGTGAAGAAGGCAACCCCGGCCGGCGTTGAAGCGTAGGGTAAGGGCGTACTTCACGCGCCAAACAGGCGCACTGCTAGGACCGCCGGACCAGGGAAGGCCATAGCCCGTCTCCATAGTAGCAGCGAGGGATTCGGGGGTCCGAGGAGGGGGATGGGGTACAATCAAGGAACTGCGCTGGTGACTTGGCCGTCTATGGACCTGGGGCGTCTGCGCTGCTTGGATAACTCAGTCCGATAGCCCATGCCCGGAGGGCTCCAAGTGTCCATCTGCGTCAGTGTCAAGGTGGGCGAGGGCGTCGTGATTGCCGCGGACAGCGCGATCACCGTAGCGCAGCCGCTTTCGCCTCAACAACCGGACCGGATGGCCGTTCACCAGGTGTATGAACACGGGAACAAGATCTTCCAGGTCGGCGACTACCCGATCGGGGTAGCTACGTGGGGGGTGGGCAGTCTCGGCGGCAGGAGCGTTGCTAGCCTGCTCGGGGAGTTCTCGGATAACGAGCCACTCAAGGCCTCCTGGTCCGTTGATGACGTGGCCGATCGGGTGTACAAGTTCGTCACCCACCGGTACAGAGAGGCATTCCAGGGCGCCGTCGAGGTGCCTTCGGAGCGGGGCCCCGCCCTCGGGCTACTAGTAGTGGGGGCTGGGCCCAAGGGGTATGACGTGGAGCAGTACGTCGGTCTTCTTCCGCTCGAACCGGAACCTGGACCCGCACGCAAGGAGGGCATACCGCCGTACGGGGCCAATTGGTATGGTCAGACGGACGCGATCCTGCGGCTCTACAAGGGGTTTGACCCCCAGATAGACGCAAGGCTGCAGAAGGCTGGGTTGACACCCCAGCAGATACGTGGCGTCTTGGATGGGCTGGAGTACCCGGCAGCGTACGACCACATGCCGATCCAGGATGCCATTGACCTTGCTCTCTATCTCGTCGGTGTCGTGGTCGGCCGTTTCCGTTTCGTGGTTGGCCCCGCCCTGTGCGGAGGTGACATCGACGTGGCGGTAGTCTCTGCACGGCCACGCCAGTTCCAGTGGGTCAGGCGGAAGGAATGGCGCGCGCGTCCGATATGGTCCGCGTAGGTAGGGGGTGAGAGCAGTGCTCAGCGCAAAGCAGTACCACGATCTCGCAGGCGGAAGCGGCGCGGGGGCCACGGGCCCCGCAGTGGACCCCGGCTACTGCCTCTGGCTATACGCCGCCCAACCGTCCGGGGCGTCGACCCCGGATCGGATACCTGTGAGCAGCCTCACGACCTTGGGGGAGCTGTCAGACGAGGAACTTGTAGATGGTCTGATGGGCAAGAACGATGACCTCATGCGACGGCTCGCACAGCGGTGAGCCGCAGCGTTCGACTCGTTGACCTTGAGTTCGTGTTGCTTGCGCACGCGAAGGCGCTCGAGAAGTATGGTGGGTCTCCCGGAGTGCGGGACCCGCGCGTGCTGGATGCAGCAGTTCAACGCCCCCACTCTGGGTTTGGGGGCGTTGAGCTGTTTGAGGGGGCCTTTGACAAGGCGGCGGCCCTTGCTCACGCGATAGCCACGTGGCATCCGTTCGTCGACGGGAACAAGAGAACGGCCTGCCTAGTCGCCGAGGCGGTACTGGTACGTAACGGATGGATACTGCAGGCCGCCACAGACGAACAGGAGGCCGCCGTCCTGGCCCTCGTCGAGGGTAGTATGGGCCTCCAGGAGTTCGCAGACTGGCTACGTGAGCACGCCCAACCGTTCCCGGGGTCGAGCGCATATCACCAGGCCCGCGACGGCCCGCCGCGGCAGTGCTGAGCCCAGGGACGGGCCTCACCCCTCATCCGGGCCCAGGCCCGTTGCCGATTCCGCCTCCCTTCTGCGGTCGCGCTGGTCGTACAGGAACCCGATCGCGCAGAAGCCCAGGAAGTACCCTACGACCGCGCCCGCGGTGAACCCCTTCGACTCCGCGATGGCCTAGACCGAAGTTCCGTCCCCCCAAACCCGGAGAAGTGCCGAGGAATGGGGGTTTTCGAGTCATCGGTGGTGTCGTCGTACTGGGTACATCAGGGTCGGACTCCAAGGAGGTCGAAGGCCCGCTGCTGGAGC
>VGFC01000058.1 GCA_016869045.1 Armatimonadota bacterium | reverse complement strand
CTCAGCACGCCCAGCATCGCGGGAGGCGGCCGCTACGACCGCCTGATCGGAATCTTCCTGAACCGCGAGATTCCCGCGACCGGCGCATCGTTTGGGCTGGACCGCGTCGCGAATGCGATGGAGGAGCTTGGCCTCCTCCCCACTCCCCAGGGCCAGTGCCAGGTCCTCGTCACGGTGTTCGACGAGTCCACGCGCCTGGCCTCACTCCGCGCCGCCACGCAGCTCCGTGCCTCCGGGATCAACGTTGAGGTCTACCAGGGCTCCGACGGCCTCCGGTCGCAGTTCGGTTACGCGGACCGTCGCGGGATCCCGGTTGCGGTCATCATCGGCCCCGACGAAGAAGCGGCCGGTTCCGCCGCCGTCCGCGACCTCCGCACCCGCACCCAACAGACCGTGCCCACCTCTTCCCTCGTCAACCAGGTGCAAGCTCTGCTCTGACGCATCCCGATGTTGCCGTTCCTGGGAGCGCCGGCACCCTTGCCGGCTGCTGTGGCGAGGGCTGTTGCCTTGGCCGTGACGTACGACAACGGCTAACGACCCGCCACCTCTGCCGGCAAGGGTGCCGGCGCTCCCAGCAACGGCGCTCCCGCCTCTCCTACACTCCTGCCTCTGCTCCGCACACAGGGCAGTGACGGAACTCCTTCCCGCACTCCGCGCAGACGTCGGCGCCACAGGCGGTGCAGCGCCCGGTGACATGCACGGGGCGCGCGCAGCGTGGGCAGTAGGCGAAGCCCTCGCCCAGTCTCGTGCCGCAGTGCGCGCAGAAGCCCCCCATGGGGTCCGCGACCGGCTCGTCCGCGGATGGCGGCACAGGCAGCGGAGGGGGACTGGGGTGACGGGGAGCACCGCTCCGCTTTCCTCCATGACCAGCCGCAGGCGGGGGCCCGTCGGACCGAGGGTGAACTCACAGGTGGGCTGCTGCGTACCCATGTCAGTTCGCCTCCTCTTCCGGAGCCTCGGTCGTCTCGTCCAAGCCGTTCGTGGGGCGATAGGCCCGCCCGAGGAAGTGGAGCACAATGAAGGCCAGGCCCAGGACGGCCAGCACAACGGCCGCCGGCAGGGCGATGTGATGACCGCCCATGAAGCCGGTGTTCGGCCAGGCCAGCATCGAGATCAGCAGACCGATCGCGATGGCCAGCAGGATCACGCCGGCCTTGAGGTTCGCCAGAGGGTCCCTGCGCTTCCGGCCCTCTTCCGGCAGCCTCAACGGGGGCGGCTCCATGCCGCGCTCGATCATCAGCTTCCGCTCCTCCATGATCTGCGCCAGCTCCCGGTTGCGGGCGTTGGCCCTGATCCAGACGATGACCACAACGAACAGGAACGGCATCAGGCAGATACTGCAGACCATGACCATCACGAACGCGTCAACCATCTCGAACCTCCATGCGACGTCGTGTTGAGTGCAATCACCGACTTGGATGCCGCTCGCCGGCCCAAAGGTTGCATCACGATTCCCTGCGAAGAACCCTGCGGCGAGTGCAACCGGATGCCCGGTCGGCGGCATCTAACCGACTGACATGGCACTCGCAAGGCTCCTGCAGCTACCTCGTATGCTCGCGATCCGCAACCCTCTCTCGCCCGAGGCCTCGCTGGTGGCCCGCACGCGACGCGGCGACGCCGGCGCGTTCGAGGCCCTGGTGCGGCAGCACAAAGACAGCGTGCTCAACCTCGCGCGCCGGATGGTCGCCGATTGCGACGCCGCCGAGGACATCGCGCAGGAGGCCTTCATCAAGGCCTACCGCGAGCTGCATCGCTTCCGCGGGGAATCGGCGTTCGCCACCTGGCTATACCGTATCACGATCAACGAGGCGCGCCTGTACCTGCGCGGGCATCAGCGGCGCGTGGCGCGCTGGGAGCGTCAGCGGGACCTGGCTGCCGCCGAAGCCTCGGCTCAGTCGCCCACCGACGATCCGGCGCCTCTCACGGAGTTGCTCCAGGAGCTATCGGCGGATCAACGGGAGGCCCTGGCGCTGTTCCACCTGAAGGAACTCTCGTTGGAGGAGATCGCGCGGACCCTGGGCGCTCCGCTCGGCACGGTCAAGGCGCGACTGTCGCGTGGACGGGAACGTCTGCGGCAACTCGCCCGCGAAAGGGGGCTGGCATGAACTGCGAACACGTGCAGAGGAAGCTGGCCGAGTACAGCGCCGGGCTGGTGCAGGGCGATGAACGCCTCCGGCTCGCCGAGCACCTGGCGGCCTGTGAGCCCTGCCGCGCGCAACTGGCTGAATACCGTGCCCTGGATGAACTGCTTGCCGGCGAGCGGGTGGTGGCCGACGAAGGCCTCGTGCGTAAGGTGATGACCGAGGTGCGCGTGATGGGCGCACCCCGGCGACCCGTGTGGCTGCTCTCGCTGGAGCGGGTGGCCCCCTTGGCAACCGTGGCTGCCGCGCTGCCCCTGCTCGCCCTGTTCGTCCTGACGGCCCTGAATTGGTCCTCCTCTCCCGCGGCCGACGCCCTCTTCGCCGGTGTTTCCTACGCGCACACCATCTCCCTCGGCCTTGCAGTGGGGGCCTGCGGCCTCGCGGCCCTGTTCGCCGCCTGGCTCACCTGGCGCGCCGCCGAAGCCGTCTCGTAGCCGTCGCCGTCCCCTGGGACCGCGCGCACCCTTGCGCGCAGCCGTTGCCGTTCGTCGTGCCGTGTTGTATAACAACCCCATGCCTTCCGCCGAACCCGCCAGGCCGCCGGGCCGGGAGAAGCGCCGTCGGAAGACCGCGGTGCGTCGCGGTACGGAGCGCCTGGTCACGCGCCTGTTGACCGCCGCGTTCGCCCGGATCATCCGCGCCCTCCCGCTCCGTTTCGGGCGGCGTCTGGCGAACCTCTACGGCTACCTGCTCTGCGCCCTTACGCTCCGGCGGCAGCGACTGGCCGATCGGAACCTGGCGGCCACCTTTGGCGACCGCCTTTCGGCACGCGAGCGCCGCCGGATCCGCCTGGCGGTCACCCAGAACATGTGCAAGGTCTTCGTGGAGCTGTTCAAGGCCAGCACCTTCACCCGCGAGCAGATCCGCGACCTCGTCCCGGCGGAGGGTATGGAGCGCTTCCGCGAGGCCCTCGCACGCGGCAACGGGGCGATGATCATCACCGGGCACTTCGGGAACTGGGAGCTGCTGGGGGCGCGCCTGGTGAGCGAGGGGTTCGACCTGGGCGTCGTCGCCCGCGACGCCTCCGATGCCGGGGTCACGTCACTCATCAACGAGTCCCGCGAGCGCCTGGGCATGAAGGTCTTCGGGAAGCGGGACCTGAAGACGATGAACGCTCACCTGCGCGCCAACGGAATCCTGGGCATCCTCCCCGACCAACATGCGCGTAAGGGCTCCATCCTGCTTGACTTCCTCGGCCGCCCGGCCTGGACCATCCGCAGCCCGGCGCTCCTCGCGCTTCGCACGGGCGCCGCGATCGTCCCGGCCTTCTGCCTCCGCGAGCCCGATGACGCCCTCCGCGTGATCGTCCTCCCCGAGATCGATGCCGAGGGCCTCGGCGACCGCGACGAGGCCACCGTGGAACTCACCCGGCGCATCAATGCCGCTCTCGAAGGGCAGATCCTCGCCCACCCCGACCAGTGGCTCTGGCTCCACAACCGCTGGAAACCCGCCGCCCCCGAGCATGAGGAGAAGTACCTGCGCCGAGAAGCCGATGACGCCGACACTGCGTAAGGAGGGCCGTCTGTCGGCCCTCGGAGGCGCAAGGGGGTTTACAGGCCGCACGTGATGTGCTATGTTCTGCCTGCGCGGTGGAGCAGTCAGGTAGCTCGCAAGGCTCATAACCTTGAGGTCGAGGGTTCGAATCCCTCCCGCGCTACCACTGCAACGCGACGGCCATCTGATCGGGGTGGCCGTTTGTGTTCCGGCCCATGCTCGACACAGCCAGGCCCTATTGGGTCTACGTGCTCTATAGTGGCGAAGCGGACCGCTTCTACACCGGGGTGTCCGAGGACGTTGAGGAGCGCGTGCGGCGCCACAACGCGGGCCAGTCCCGCTGGACGGCTCGGCATTGGAAGGCGTGTCGGGACTGGAGTCCCGACCTACAAGGCGTAGAGCAACCGGAAGGCGGGGAAGGCTCCCGCAGAGGAGGCAACGCAGCCGAGACCGTGTCAGAACCTCTGGTCGCGGCCTCCCCCTGGAGACGCCCTATGTCTGGAGGTACTCCCCCATGAGAATGAATGGCGCCCAGTAGTAGGGGTCTGACCAGGCGGGCTTCCACGGCCCCAACTTGGCCGGCAGCTTCAGGGACCCGCCCTTCGCCATTCGGCCTGTCCGCAGTTCCCGCATTGCTTGCTGCAGGGCGACGTCCTTGCTTTCCCCAGCTCGGTAGTGCCGATAGAAGCAGTACATCAGCGCCGCCGTCGAGTCATCCGCTACCTTCCACTGCGTGCACAGCACGCTCGCAGCGCCGGCGTACATGAAAGCTCGGGTCAGGCCCACCACACCCTCTCCGGAGAGCGTCTTGCCCTTCGCGGTCTCACAGGCGGAGAGGGTAACGAGATCACACCCGGCCAGGTCCAAGCCAAACACCTCCCACGCCTTCAGAAAGCCGTCGTTGCCCTCCGCCGGCTCGCGGGGGATGGACAGCACCAGTGCCGAGTCCATCGGGCTGGCCGGGTCCAGCAATCCGTGGCAGGCCACGTGCAGCACCCGCTTTCCCGGTCCCTCGCTCTGGACGCTGGTCTCCGTCGCCGCCGCACCCTCGCGTACGTCCGACTCCCCTGCGAACAGCTTCCCCACCGCGTTGGCCTCGACCCCCGATTCCGGCAGCTGCGCAAACCTCGTGCCCTCCGGGCCGCTTCGCACCGCCTCGAAGACCCCCGACCTCACCGGTAGGAGCGGCGCCGGCCCTTCGGCTCGCGCTGCCCAGCCGGAGTAGTCCGGGGCGCCGTAGGCCAGTAGCTGCTTCCCCTTTCGGCTCCCCTCCCGGAACGTGCGTCCCTCCACAAAGACGGTCCCCGACGGCGCGTAATGCACCGGGACCCTATCGCACAGATAGGTCCCCTTGCCCATCGGCAGAGCATGGAAGGGAAGCTGCCACAATGGCCCATCCGGCAGGATCAGCAACCGCTTCGCCTTCCCGATCTCATCCGCCGCCGGCTTCAACAGCAGCTCACTCAGTGACTGGGCGACCGCTCCGGCGTCCTGCTTCTGGGCAAACAGGTTCAGCAGCAGCCGCACCTTCTGTTCCAGATCCGTTGAGGTCACCTTGACCTCGTGGGCCTTGGTCTCAAGCCCGGGACCGAAAACGAACAGTTGCGCACCTTGCTCGCCAACTACGTGGAGCAGCACCACCGTACCCGGGTCGAGCGCCTCTCCTAGCTGCGCCACCGTCATCGGCTCGGGATACTCCAGCGCGGCGTATCGGGGGTCCGACTGTCTGATCTCCCGTTCCAGTGTCTCCTGATCCAGCCGGACGCGCTGCAGTTCCGTTGTGATCTCCTCGGTCCGCTTCTCGTCAGGCGCCGTCCTGCCCGCGCCCTGCAACTCGCTGTACAGCCGATCTCGCCGAACGTCCAGCATCCGCTGCTTCGTCACCAACTCCGGGCTGCCGGCTGCGCCGAGGCGCCTCTCCGCTGTCATCTCCAGCAAGCTCCGTCCCCGCATCCGCTCCGCCACGTCCGCCGCCTCCTCTACCTGGCCGTCGGCCAGGAGAGCCGTCAGTAGGGCCCCGTACATGTCGGTGTGTTGGGCCAGAAACATCGCCCGGGCCTCTTCTTGGCTTCCGCTCTTCCCCCGCGCGCACTCGATGGTCGCTACCGCCCGCCGGTAGTGCTCTAACGCTGCCGCCGATTCCCCGCGAGTGCGGTACACCTGGCCGATGTGGCGGAGGGCACCGGCCATGCCGTCCGAGTCCGGCGCCAATCGCTCCCAGATGGCCAGGCTGCGATGGAAGCTCTCCAGTGCGGCGTCCAGATCACCGCGGTCCCGGTGTACCGTGCCGATGTTGTCGAGGGAGGTGGCCACGTCCAGGGAGTCTGGCGCCAGGCGCTCCCTGATCGCGAGGGCGCGCTGGTAATGGTCCTGCGCCGCATCCAGGTCGCCACGGTCGAAGAAGATGGTGCCGATGCTGCTGAGGGAGGTGGCCACCTTCAGGGAGTCCGGCGCCAGGCGCTCCTCGATGGCCAGGCTGCGCTGGTAATACTCCTGCACCGCATCCAGGTCGCCAGGGTCGAACAAGATGGTGCCGATGTTCTTGAGGGAGTTGGCCACGTCCAGGGAGTCTGGCGCCAGGCGCCCCCTGATCGCGAGGGCGCGCTGGTAATACTCCTGCGCCGCATCCAGGTCGCCCCGGTCGGAGTAGATCAGGCCGATGTTGCTGAGGGAGGTGGCCACCTTCAGGGAGTCCGGCGCCAGGCGCTCCTCGATCGCCAGGCTTCGTTGGCAGTAGTCGAGCGCCCTATCAAGATCCCCCCGTGCCTGACAGATCATGCCGAGGTTGCCCAGGCCGGCGGCCCACTCCAGGGACTCTGGCGCCAGATGCTCCATGATCGCCAGGCTCCGCTGGTAGCAGCCTAATGCGGCTTCCAGATCGCCGCGATTATGGTGGGCCGAGCCGATGTTGTTGAGCGAGATGGCCACCTTCAGGGAGTCCGGCGCTAGGCGCTCCAGGATCGCGAGGCTGCGCCGGTAGTAGTCCAGCGCCGCGTCCAGGTCCCCGCGGTCTTCGTGGATTGCGCCGATGTTGTTGAGTGAGATGGCCACGTCCAGGGAGTCTGGCGCCAGGCGCTCCCTGATCGCGAGGGCGCGCTGGCAGTAGCTTAGCGCGGCCTCCAGATCGCCGCGATCATGGTACACTGAGCCCATGTTACCGAGTGAGATGGCTACGTCGAGGGAATCCGGAGCCAGGCGCTGAAGGCCTGCCAGAATGACCCACCGCCGTTTCAGTTGACCCTCGAGTGAGTCTGCCTGCCTGCCCTGCCACGTCATATTCGTGTTGCTTGCCTCGCGCGCCGTGTTGTGCCCGCCATCGATGAGGAGCTTGTGCCGAGCCAAAGCCAGCGGAATCTCCTCGTCGGCAGCCGCAGAAACGTTCGCCAGGATGGCCCTGGCCGTCTGTTCATCGCCACCCAAGGCGGCCACGACCGCGGCCAGGTTCAGTCGCCGGAAGGCGACCTTCTCGTCGGCCGTCGCCTCGGCGCGGAGCCGCTCGATGGCCTTGTCAGCACCCTCTTCCTTGATCAGCCGTTCCGCCTCCGCGCGCAGGTCGTTGGCGAGGGTGCTCACCTGCTGGATCAGCGCCTCAGCTTGGACTTCGGGCAACTCCTGGCTGCGAGAATGCAACCGGGGCGCGAGGCACAGCACCAGGAGGGCGAGGAGTAACCGGGGTCGAGGCAAGGGACATCCCCCCTTCGGCACGCAGGTCTCGGAGATGTGGACGCCTTCCGCTATGTGAGGCCTGGGAACCTGTCAGAGCGTCAGACGGGCGTGGCTACATCCCGCGGCCTGCGTCCCACTCGTAGAGCGGGTTGCCGTACGCTCCGAAGGCTGCCCAGAAGTGCGGCCCCGAGGCATAGCCTGCGCCCTTGAGGCTGCCCCGAGCGGCTCTGCGCTGGGCTTCGGCCAAGGCTTCGTCGAGCGGCAGGCCTCCGCGCAGGCGCTGGTAGCACTCCCTCATCAGCGCCGCCGTCGCCTGATCATCGACCTTCCATAGTGAAGCGACCACCGCGCGGCTGCCGGAGGCCAGAAACGCCCGCACCAGCCCCACGAGCCCTTCGCCCTCTGTCTCCGCCCCCAACGCTGTCTCGCAGGCCGAAAGGACGACAAGCGAGGGCATCTGTTGCAGGGCCATTACCTCGTAGGCGTACAGCAAGCCGTCCTCCGCCGCTTCGGTCTCGGTTGCCGGTGCGGGGGTCAGCGCCAGGGCGGAATAAAGCGGGCTCTGGTCGTCGGCGACACCGTGGACCGCGAAATGGGCGCAACCCGCCCGGAGGAGTTCCGCCTTCGCGGTGCGCTCGTCAGCCTGCTTGCCGACGTACACCGTCGCATCCTGGCCCCAAAGCGAGGCCACGCGGCTGCCCTCCTTGCGGGCCTGTGCCAGAGGCTGCCAGGTGTCGAGGGCCCGGGTCACCGCCGCGTCGGCAGGACGGGCAGCCACCGTCTCGCCTCCGGCGTACGTGTCCAGAAGCGGGTCGCAGAAGGCCACGAGTCGGCGCGTGTCGGTCGCCGGCGGCGGGCTGCCATTCAGCACTTTGAGCACCGTCGCTGACGGCAGGTACGAGATCGTGCGCGTCAGCCCTACGTAACTGAGGCTGCTGTAGCTCGCCTTCCCCGGCCCAGGCGCCTCGCTCACCAGAGCGGCGAAGGGCACGTGGTGCAGAACCCCGTCAGGAACGATCATCAGGCGGAAGGTGCCGGGACCCAAGGCCTCCAACACGGGCTGCAGGCATGCTACGTACAGCTCGTGGGCGCGCCCCGCGAAGCCCGAGGCGTCTGCCTGGGGGTCGCGGGTATTGGACATCTGCAGCGTCGCGTTCATCTTGGCCCAGGCGTCGGCGATCTCTCGCGGCGTCGCGGGGAGCACCACCGTTCCCGCCCGGCTCCGTGTCAGCACGATCGCGATGGCGCTCTCCTCCCCCAGCACGTATTGGATCAGCGCCGACCCGTCCGGTACGAGCGCCTGCGCCTCGGCCATCGCCACCGGCTCTGGGTAGCGCAGGCTGGCATATCCGGGGTGCTGGCGGCGCATCTCCAGCCGCACGAAGCGGGTGTCATCCTCGGCCTGTGCGCGCACCTCGGCCCAGTGCTTCAGGGCCTCCTCGTTGCGCCGCTCGACCGGCTTCGATTCCTCGTCCCGGAGCATCTGCGACGCGGTGCCGATCCGGGCCAGCGCCTGCTGCTCGCGCTCCAGCAGGGTGGCGCTCCCCTCGCCGCCGGCTGACTGCATGAGCTGACGCTCCGCCAGCATCTCAGCCAACACGCGGCCCTTCGTGCCTTCGGCGTAGGCAAAAGCGTTAGCGGTATCGTCCAGGGCAGCGTAGCGGATCGCAATCCGCCGGTAGAGCCTTGCCGAGTCGGCCGTCAGGCGAAGCCGCTGGGCCGGCCCGCCGACCTCGCGGCGCATGCCCTCCAGAGCATCCGCCGCGGCGAGGAAATGGTCGAGGCACTTACGGTCATCGTCCAGGCACACGTACGCCTTGCCGCAAAGGTAGTGGGCCATGTGGATCATGTCGGGCGCGGACAGGTCCACAGCTAGAGTGGCGGCCTCCTCGAGGCACTCGACGGCCCGACTCGGCTCAGGCGGAACCTCGTTCGGCAGCTCCTTGTCGTGGGGCAGCAGCGCGGTGCCCAGGAGGATCAGGAAGGTGAGCCGGTGGCGTCGATCGTTGAGATCGCCCGCCAGCGAAAGCCCCTGTTCGGCTAGCTGAACCGCTCGCGCTCGTTCACTGCGGAAAGAGACCGCCCGCGTCTGGCTGCTCAGCACGTCCAGGTAGTCCGGGCTGCTGGCCGGGGAGAGGGCCAGGGCCTGCTCCCGCAGAGCGTCGGCACCCTCGCGATCACCGTCGGCCTCTCGCACCTCGGCCAGAGAGCCGAGGATGGCGCCCCGCGTGGCGGGACTGCAGTTCTGCCGTGACAGCGCGTCCGCCCTGGCCAGGCACTCACGGTACGTGTCCTCACGGCCCAGGTTCCGGTGGAGCTGCGCAACGTTGAAGTAGGTGACCGCCGCCAGCTCCGGGTTTGCGGCAAGCAGATCACACAGCTGGATGGCCTTGCGGCCCCGCTCCAACGCGTCGTCGCGGCGGCCGGCGACATCCAGCATGTTGGCCTGGTTCACCAAGATCGTGATCTGGTTGGGCACGGAGCCCATCTTCTCGTAGAGCGTCAGCGCCTCTGTGTAGTAGCCCAGGGACGCCTCCAGGTGCCCAAGGCGCTTCTCCAGTAACCCTAAGTGGTTCAGCGCGCTCGCCTCGCCGTCGGGGTCGCCGATCTCCCGATGGGTGTCCCGCGCCTTGGCGTGCAGTTCGGCGGCCTTCTCGTACTCCCCCAGCGACTGCAGCACCGAACCCATGTTGTCCTGAACCGTCGCGATCATAATCGGACGTTTGCCCCGCGCCGCCCATTGCATGGCCTCCTCGTAGGAGGCCAAGGCCTCCCGGTAGCGGCCCAGGTTCCTCTGATCGACGGCGCAGGCGTTCAGCGCGCTGGCAGTGCCCATCACGTTGTCGGATTCGCGGTAGACCTGGAGTGCCTTGGTGTGGCTCTCGAGGGCCGCCGCGGGGTCGCCGAGGTCCGCGTAGACGTCACCCAACGCCTTACGGGCATGGGCTTTGGTGGACGCCTTCTTCGCGGTCTCCGAAGCCTCAGCAGCCTCTTGTGCCCTCCTCAGGGCCGCGTTGAGGTCACCCAGCGCCGTCTCGATGCTCACGGCACGGGCCGCCGCATCTACGATCAGATCGGCGTCCCCAACCTTGCGTGCGAGTTCCAGCGTCGCACCCACGACCTCCCTGGCCTCAGACAGCCGCCCCAGGTCCTCCAGCACCTGCGCCCGGTCCTGCTGGATCAGGCAGATCAGGCCGGCATTGCCTGAGTCCTGCACCGCCTGGTTGGCCAAGGCCAGCACTTCCGCGGCCTCCGCGAGCCGGCCGGCCTCTTGCAGACTCATGGACCGCATCCAGTCGCAGATGGCGATGGTCAAGGGGGGTAGCTTCGCGTCTACGGCGATGGCCCGTGCGATCCCTTGAGCCTGAAGTGCGCGGTCGAACTCGCCCTTGTTGATCAGGTCCTCCGCCATCGTCAGGATCGCGAAGACGAAGTCGTCAGTCCGGGCCTCCGGGTGCTCGGCGAGGACCGCCGCGCGGGCGGCCTCGTCGGCGGCCCCCAGGACTTCGGTCACGAGCGGCCCGAGGTCCGCTTTGGGCTGTGCCTCCTCGCCCTGGGCCTCCCCAACTGCGGGCGTCACCGCGAGCAACGCCAATAGCGAGATGACGCGTGCAACCATGATGAGTCTCCTCGCTTGTCCCCTATGGAGTGACCTTCTCGATGAACTGCCCCCACTCCCGTCCCTCTCCCCCCTTCTCCGCGAGAGCCAACTCCTGGCGGGCCTCGGCCTGCAGCTTGTAGCTGGCCAGCACGGCCGCCCGATGTAGATGGACCAACGGCTCCGGCATGCCCCGCGTGCCCACGTCCACGCGGTGCAGGGCCCGCTCGACCTCGGCGCAACGTTCCTCATCCATCACCTCGAACCAGACCAGCGGCCGCTCAGCCCGAAGGTCGCCCGGCCCCTTGGCGGTGACCCTCAGGTAGTAGCGCTCGCCGGCCGTCAGCGATGGTGCATCGGTGGGGTAGGTCACCCGATTCTCGCTGAGGTCCGTCGCTCTCCAGAGCGGCTCCGCGCCTCCATCCATGACCTCGATGGTGTACGTCGCCCCCGGCGTGGCGTCCCAACAGAAGGGCACCGGGGTGCGCCGTTCCAGGGAATTGGCGGGTTCCAGACCTCCCAGCGCCTGGGTCTCATCCCCTCGGGAAGCGGCCAGCGTGGTCAACTGGGGGCGTGGCCGCAGCTTGCCGCATAGGTACCGCCAGACCCGCCCGATCACGCCGCCGCGTGGCGCAGAGGGCTGGGCCACGGTGAACGAGTTCCCGGCTGCGCCTCCTGCCCAGACCTGTTGCGGTCGGTCGGGGAAGACGATGGTCGCCCGCCCACCCGGGTGGATGCAGACCCGTTCGCCCATCTGAAGCGGGGTGCCCGGAGCCAACGCCTCCACCGTCCTGTCCGCATGGGTAACGAAGGCCTTGCCGGTCATGTAGGCTACGATGGCGTCTGGGCCTCCGTCCGGCTGCGCGCACAGCCGTGCCGCCTGGACGTGGCCGACCACCAGCATGACGACCACAGCGAGGATGCGTGCTCTCATTCTGTCTCACTCCCTGCCAGCTCGAGGAATCTGGACATCTGGAACCCTTGCAGCGCGTACAGCACGAATCGTCCCGGCCTTCCACGCAGTTCCACCTCGAACCGCGCGCCGGGCAGGGCACGGGGGCAAGCCTGACGGGTCGACTCCGAGACCTGGATGAGGGCGTCGTGCTCCTTGCACGAGTTCATCATTCGAAATGCGATGTTGACGTTGTCGCCGACAACGGTGTACTCCATCCGGTTCGGGCTGCCGATGTTCCCCGCCAGCACTCTGCCGGTGTGAACCGCGGCATACGCCACAAGGTCGTAACCGGTCTCGGCCCTCCAGCGCGGCGCCAGCCGCGAGGCGGTGCGGACCGCCTCCATGGCCGCCAGGACTCCCGCCTGTGCATGGCCGGACTGGTCCATCGGCGCATTGAAGGTCGCCAGAAGTCCGTCCCCCAGGTACTTGTTCACTGCCCCGCCATGCCCCCAGATGGCGGGCGCAACCGCCGAGAACAACTCGTTGAGCAGCGCCCCCACCTTGGTTGGCTCGATGCGCTCTGCGGCCGTCGTCGAGTCGCGGATGTCGAAGACCAACAGAGTCACAAGGCGCTCCTGCCCCCCAAGCTCCAGAGCGCGACGCTGACGCCACAGCTGCTTCAGCATCGTCGGCCCTACGTACGGGCCGAATAGCGCCTGCAGCCTCCGGCGATCGCTCGCCTCGGTCACCACTGCGTAGCCCGCGAGGGCAAGGCCGCTGGGCACGACGTTCACCCAGTAGTTGGCGGACGCAAGCAGCAGTAGGCTGAGCGGGATCGCCACGACGAGGCCCGCGAGCAGGAACGCGAGGACACCCATAGTGCCCCGCCGCATTGCGACGTACGATGCGATCGCCGCGATGAGCAGTTGCAGCAGCACGTCCCCCACGAAGCTCGTGCGCTTCAGCGCGGAACGGCTGAGCAGTGTCGCGACCGCGTTCGCCTGGACCTCGACCCCCGACATGAGTCCGTGGCCCGTCTCGGCTCCGACGCCGGCGATCGGGGGCACACGGTGCTGATCGCGCGCGACGTAGTCCAGCCGCCCCAGGAGCACGATTCGGTCTCTCAGCCACTCCGGAGGGATCTGGTCCTTGACCAGTGCGGAGAAGGGCAGCGCCGGGAAGGTGCCGGCAGGTCCCCGGTAGTCGATCATCACTTCCCGCGAGTGCCGCCAAATGGTCTCGTGACGCGTGGGGTCGTACAGCGTCACCGCTCGGGCGGCCAGCGCGGGAAGGGGTTTGCCGTCGGCCTCGGTTAGCAGGCAGAACGAGCGCACCACGCCATCGGGCCACAACACGACATCCGCCAGCCCGATGTCTTCCTGCAGGCCGAACTTGGGCGCTGGCTGCGCGAGCGTCATCTCACCGTCGCTTCCCTGAAGGCTGGCCGCAGCAGTCATCCGCAGCCCCAGCCGGCGGGCGGCGGCCAGCGCGGCGACCAACTCCTCTTCCTGCCGCTGGCCTTGGCCTCCGTCCGGTGTGTCCAGCAGCACGTCAAGCACGAGGACCCGGGCCTGCGCCTCGGCGATGCGCCGTATGGCCTGCGCCAGTTGCTGGCGCGGCATCTGCGTCGGTGGCGACGGATACCCCAGCAGCTTGAAGTCCTCATCGGTGGCTCCGACGATACGGATGGCCTCCGTCGGCGTCGCTGCACCGCGAACGAACAACAGAGCGTCCAGCCAGCTGAGGTTGAGGGAGTCGAGCCGCCCGGAGTGGGAGGCCGCCACAAAGAGGATGCCGATGAGCGAGGCCGTCAGGAAGCCATGTAGCCACGCCCGGGGGCCGGTCGTGAATGTCGGCAGCCCGTCCCGGTACCGATGCATTGGGCCACCCTCAGCGCCGGTCGAGGAGCCTCTTACCGCGCTCAGGCCCCCATTTCGAGCGGCCCGAAGGTCTGTCCTTCCCCACCTGCCCCGCTGGCCGAGGCCTTGTGTTCGGATGACGGACGGGAATGGTACTGCTGAGGCACCCGGACGCCGTGGCAGACATGGCCGGGGAAGTAGCACTCTCAGCGGCGTCTGAGGTAACGCCGGCCGTTGGTAGGCAGGCGCCACCGGCGGCTCAGCCACGCCCCGAGAGCATCGTGCATTGCGACGAAGCTAGCCCGCGCTACCAAGAGCCCGTGTGAACGGCCCCAGAGCCGCTTCTGGGGCTGTTGTCTTTTGTCGGGGCTCGCGGGCCCGCTCGCTGGTCCTCAGGTCCTCAGTCTTCGGAGCGCTTTGCGGAGGCGTTCGGCCTTGTCGCGCTGGGCGAGGGCGCGCTTGAGCGCGGGGTGGTAGGCCACGAGGTCGGGAAGGGGGATGTCGGGCAGTTCCGGCACGGGGAACTGCAGGCCGGCCATGCGGGGCGGCGCGCAGACGATCCAGTCCTCGAGGGGCAGTGGGCGGAAGCTGATCTCCACATCCTGGAAGGACAGTCGGCCGGCCCGCTCGGTACCGACCGCGTCGCTGAAGATCTCGAAGATGCGCTGCCCCCACTCCCCGCCGATGTCGCGCATCCGCCGCCAGTGTTGGAGCGCCTGCTCGACGTCCTCCCCGCGATTGCGCAGATACTTCGCGAGGCCGACGTTCGCGTGGACGATCGCGTTGTCGGACTGATGGCGCAGCACCTGGGTGAACGAGTGGATGGCGGCCGACAGCAGCTTGGCAATCTCGGCCTGGACCTGGCGCTGGCGGGTGACCCGGACCAGCACCGCGCTTTGCATGGAGCGCTGCAGCTCCCGGGCCTGACGCGCCTGTGAGATGCCCAGGACGTTGAGGATCTGCCAGGGGGAGTCCGTGCGGGCGATGGGGCGCAGGACGCCGATGGCTCCGTAGTAATCCTCCAGGATGTACTGCAGCACCCCGAGGTTGAACCGCGCGTTGTCGGCGATGCTCTTCACCCCGATGGCGGCTTCGAGGTATGGGTGGGCCTTCTCGAGCAGCTCCCTCATGCGGGGGGGTGGGGGACCGTAGACCTCCGTCTCGGGGCGCTGGACTCGCCAGGCCGCGGTCAGGTAGCAGGTGGCGATCGCATAGCCGAGCGTCTCGTGCGTCGGGGCCCGCGACGAGGCTTCCTTGAGGGCCTCGGCGGCGTCCTCGTACTCCTCACTCAGATACAGCGCGATCCCCAGGTTGAGGTACGCCTCGGCCGTGCCCGCGCGTCCGGCCTTGATGACCTTGTGGAAACAGGCGATGGCCTCGACCAGGTCCCGCTCGCGGACGGCGTCGCGTCCGCCGGCCTCGTGTCCCGCCTCCGCGGCGGTCAGCAGGTACGCCAGGCCCCGGTCGAAGTCCATCTCCTCCTCCGCGTACGACACCCGGAGCAGCAGGTCCAGCGCCCGGCGCGGCCGTCCCGCCGCCAGCTCGGTCCGGATCAGGTTGCTCTTCACCGCGGTGTCGTAGGTCGAATGGGAGGGATGCTCGAAGCACGAGCGGGCCTCATCGTGCCGGCCCTGGACCCACAACAGGCAGCCCAGGTTCTGCACGATCTCCGGCTCGTCGGCCTCGGCCTGCGCGGCCAGTTGCTGCTCGGCCAGCGCCGCCTCCGGATGGTCGCGCGCGCAGAGCATCAGGGCCGCGTTGTGGCGCGCCGCCGCCACACCCTCGTCCTCGAGCCGCGACGCCTCCCCGTACCGGTCGAGGGCTTGCGCGTAGGCTCCCTCGAGGGCCTCGAGGTTGCCCAGATTCACCAGCACCTCGCCGCTGGCCGGCAGTAGCGCCCGCGCCCGGCGCAGCCAACGCCGGGCCAGCCCCAGGTTGCCCGTACGGCAGAGCGCCGCGCCCAGGTTATTGTAGATCATCCCCTCGCCCGACTCCAGCGCCGCCGCCGAGCCGACCTCCGCCACCGCCTGCGCGTAGTCGTCCCGCCGGTACGCGAGCACGCCGGCGTTGGCGTACGCTGGGGCGTAGGAGGGGTGTTGGTGCTTGGCGAGGGAGAAGGCGTCCTCGGCCCGCATGAAGTCGCCGAGCTGCAGCAGGCGCACGCCGATGTTGTTCAGCGTCAGCGGCAGGCTGCCGTCCTGGCACACCATCCACAGGCGCTCGATCAGCACGCCGTAGGGGGCCTGGGTTGCCACGCGGGCGAGGTTGGCGTCGCTCAGGCCCTCCGGCCGGTTCAGCTCCCGATCGACCAGCCACCCCACCTGACTCCACTGGCCGGTCTCGGCCAGCACGACCAGGAGGTTCTCGCCCCAGGCCGACGACTCGTCTTCCTCGTACCGTTGCCGCAATATCTCGTGGGCGCCCTCATAGTCGTTCCGCAGGCAGCGGATGACGGCCAGGTCGCACAGCGCCTCACCTGAAGCTCCCTTCAGATCGCCACCCGCCGACGCCACGGCTCCCTCGGCACGGGACAGGTTGCGCTCCATCCGCGCCACGCACCACCGCAGCGCAAACCGCAGCCATTGCCGGCGCACGACAATCCACGTCAGTCGGGGGACCGCCAACAGGAGGTAGAAGGCACACGCGCCGCCCACGGCGCCGGTCGCGAGCACCGTCCAGCCGACGCGGGGCGTCACGGCGTGGGTGTAGATGGCGCCGACCAGCGCGCCCAGCACGGCGCTCAGGATCGGCAGGACCCGCCCCCGCGAGTGCGCTCTGACCCGCACGCGCGACGGCCGCTCGGCGATCCCACAACGTCGCCGAGCCTCTGCGCTCAGGGCCCCCGGAAGAAGCCGCATGACGCCCCCCGGCTGTGTCAGCGGTTCAGATCCCTGTTGAGAGCGTGTACGGGAAGCGTGGGCGGGCGCCATGAATGGCGCCCCTACACGATTGGGCGCGATGAATCGCGCCCCTACATCAGAGCTAACCGTGCGTCGTCATGTAGGGGCACGATTCATCGTGCCCGAGTGTAGGGGCGTGATTCATCACGCCCAATGCCGTCCTTCTCATACACCCTCTGAGGCGCGATCCCTTGGTTCGTGCCCCGCGCGCGGACTCCTGCCGCCGGCTAGCGCGGATGCCCTGCGCACCCGGCAGCAATCTCCTGGTCCTCGCGGGTGATCCGGCTGGTCCAGAAGTAGTGGGGCACCGTCTCCCCAGCGTCCAAGATGGCCTCGAAGGTCAGTTCTACCCTATCTCCGCACTGAACAACCACCTGTTCTGGCAGCGGGAGGTAGGCCTGACCCCAGCACGTACCGGGGTTTCCGGGGGAGACGTCTAGCACGACGTGGTCCGACAGGCGCGCGATGAACCAGGCGACGAACCCGCTGAAGACGCCCGGCTTCGAGATCTCGAAGACCCGGGTGCGGGCAAATGAGGCCTCAGTCGTGCCGAAGTGGTCAACATGGTCCACCGGCTGGCCTGCTGCAAGAAGGCGGTCCGGCGGTACGCCTCCCAGGAAGCTATAGTAGGCCTCGAAGCGCCCCAGGGCGCCCTCTGGAGGCACGACCAGGTCGTGGTCATACACCGTAGCCGTCTGTGCGTGCGCTTCCGGCGCCTCCACCGGGGCGATGTACACGTCCACTGCTCGCGGCACCATCCGCCCTGTCTCGGGTCGCAGGAAGCGGTCGCGGGCGTCCTCGAGCGCTGGCACCATCCCTTCATCATTCCCCAAGCCGCCGATGAGCTCCGACACGATCACATCCGTCGGCTCCGGGAGCGTGATCTCCTGCGAAATCCCCTGGAGCAGCGTGATGACCGACCCCAACCCGGCCTGGTCGATGATCTGCTGTGTCATCGGGATCACACGAGCCTCCCCCTCGATCGCGTACACCCGCCGCGCCCCGGCCCTGGCTGCCAGCATCGCCAGCACCGCCGGCCCGGTCCCGATGTCCACCACCACATCCCCCGCCTGCACCGTCTCGCGAATCGCCTGCGCGTAGGCCTCGACACGTACCTGATCGCTCAAGAAGAGCATGTGCAGCTTCGAATCGCCATAGTCCGTGTGCTGGCTGTAGTGGGGGATCAGGCGGATGGGCGGTTCTGCGTTCATCGGGCCAAGACCTCTTCGTCTTGCCGTCAGCGGGCCCACGCGGGAGCCAGGGCCTCGCAGATCCTCTCCGCCAGCACACCCTCTCGGAGGTCGCCGTCTTGCGGGGGAGAGGGTTCACGGTAGCAGTCGCAGTGCAGACCGTCGAGACATCCGATGTCCTGGGTGCCGGAGAAGGTGCGCAGGGCGGCGTGTACGGTCGCATCGCACCGGCCACAGTTCGCGGGGGCGACGACGGGCGCGGGGTCGAAGACTTCCCCTCCCACCTTGATCGTGCCCCGGTGGTGGGTCTGCCGGATGGCGGTGACCAGATCCCACAGCGAGGCGGGCGTGTAGGCACCCCGTTGGTGCAGGAGGTCAACCAGAGTGCCCCGCTGCACGGCCACCGGCTCGAGTGAGACGGCGTCGGCTGCGAGGTCGAACGCCTCGTTCACCGTCCGCACGGCGTCGGCGATGGCCTCCTGCTCGGTCAGGAACGGCGGCTTCACCGAGGCGTACACCAGCGCGCGCATCCCGACGCGATGGAGCGTCTCGATGGCCGTCTGCAGGCAGCCCGGCGGAACCGGCTTGTTCAGGCACAGCTCGCGTACCGCTTCCGTGGCCGAGTCATAGCCCAGGCCCACCTCGATCTCCCGATCCGGCAGTTGGCCCCGCACCTCGCGCACGGCGTCCAGGGTAACCAGCTCCGGGCGACACTCGACGATGATCTTGCGCACCTTCGGCCGCTCGGCCACGAGGTTGAGGATTCCGCGCCGCGAATCATCGTCCATCTCGGCCGGGTCCAGGAAGTTGCCGTTCACGTACAGGCAGACCACAGGGGCTAGCTTGCCGTCGAGGCTGCTGAGCTGGGCCGCGCACTGCCCAATGATGTCCTCTGCGGCGAGGTCTCCGGCCAGCAACCGGCTGGCATAGGCCGCGCAGTGCGTGCACGTCGTGCGTGGATCGGCGGCGAAGCGGCACCCGCGGGAGGGGATCGCGATGATGCTGCGGCGGCACGGCCCTGCCGCCGAGTACTCGGGGCACGGGTCCAGGAGGCCCGTGTGCGGCTCCGAGGGACGGGCGTCGATGGCGGTGCTCTCGCGAAGGGAGGCCAACGTCGCGACGACCAGTTCCCGCGCCGCGGCGGCGCCGTGGGGCCTCGCCGACAGGGTGAGCGGCGGGAAGTCCGGGCAGGCGGAGCGGACCGCTTGCAGCCCAGTCCGCTCCCACGGATGGGGCTTCATGAGCAGCAGTGTCATCGGCTCGTGGCAGGTCCAGGGGAGGTCCGCCAGGTAGTCCAGCTCCGCGAAGGCGCGCATCCCCTCTGCCTCGCCCTCCAGGTACGCCGACAGCAGCCTGCGGAGCGCGGGGTCAGTGATCCCGGCCAGCGCGGCCCGGGCTTCGTCCGCGGCGGCTTCCGCCAACTCGAGAAACGCCGCGAAGGTGCCCGATTCGCGCAGGCGTTGGTGGGCCTCCGGCCAGCGGAAGGGAGAACCCCCGTGGGTCTTGTGCCAGAGGAGGAGCAGGTTGTAGGCCCCGGCCTCCAGGTCCTCCCGCAGGTCGGCCACGTGGTCGGCGATCAGATCGAGCACGAGGTACGCCCGCCAGAAGGCCTCCGATCGCTCGATCAGTTCGGCGGGGATGCCCTGCTGGGCGAAGACACGGTCGGCGACCCGGTTGTAGGCGTAGAAGTCGCAGTTGCCCATCTGCAGGAGCCGCAGGGTCTCCTCGCGGGAGAGGCTCTCGGCCTGCAGAACGGCCTTCTCGGCATGGAAGTAGGCCTCGATCTCGTCGTAGGCCCGACCCATGTACTCGGCATAGGCGTCGAGGTCGAGGCCCAGCGCTCGAACCGCCTGCGCCTCCCTGGGGCTCATCTCATCTCCGTACGACCCCGGCCCTCCCCCGAACGCCGCTGCCCGCGCCGCCACGGGGTTTAGCCCCTGCTCGTCAATGAACCCGTCCCACACGCGGATTCGCTCGGCGGCGACGTCGATCCAGTCTCCCAGGGCCCACACCACGCGGTCCGGCAGCCCCAGGCACGAGGCGATCTCCTCGTAGAAGCGCCGGGCAGGCTCCGCCTTCCAGGTGCTCTCCTGGGCGACCACGCACGGGAAGTGGCAGTGGGCGCGGAAGAACGCCTCACAGCGCTGAAGGGCGCGATGTGCCGGGGTGGTCACGCCCCGTCACCCCCGTGGTGAGGCTTCTCCACCAACGTCTTCTTGAGATCCTCGGGTCCACGCCCTCCTGCCGCCGTCTCCTTCGCGGCGGTCATCACCGTTTCGGTAATGACGTTGAGGATCTCGACCTGGAGGGTCTTGAACCTGTCGGTGAGCTTGATGTCGGGGTCGCGGGGCCGCGGGAAGTCGATGTCCTTCACGGCGCGGATCACGCCCGGCCGCGGCGAGAAGACGTACACCTTGTCGGCCAGGTAGACGGCCTCCTCGATGTCGTGGGTCACGAACAACACCGTGCAGCGGCTGCTGCCCCACACATTCAGGAGCAGGTCCTGCATCTGCCAGCGCGTTTGCGCGTCCAGCGCTCCGAAGGGCTCGTCCATCAGCAGCAGTCCCGGCTCGTTGACCAGCGTGCGGGCGATCGCGACTCTCTGCCGCATCCCGCCGGACAGCGTGTTGGGGTACTGCGAGGCGAACTCCGTCAGCCCCATCAGCTCCAGATAGTGGTCTACCTTCGCCTTCCGTTCCTCTCGGTTTCCTCCGTCGGGATGCAGGAGCAGCGGGAACTCCACGTTCCGGCGCACGGAAAGCCACGGGAACGAGGTGTACGACTGGAACACCATCGCGCGGTCGCGGCTCGGGCTCTCGATCGGCTCGTCGCCGTCCTCTCGGTGGAAGAACGCCCTCCCGGCGCTCGGCGTGTCCAGGCCCGCGATGATCCTCAGCAGCGTGCTCTTCCCACACCCGGAGGCGCCCACCAGCGCCGCAAACTCCCCCTGCGCCACCTTCATGTTCACGCCGCCCAGCGCCCGCACGGGCGTCAACCCGCCGAACGCCTTCTCGAGGTTCTCCATCTGCAGATACTCGAAGTCTCTCATCCGATGTGAGCGGCCGTCAGTCGGCTGCCGCGACCTTCCTTTTCCACGGGAATAGCAGCGCGTACGCCCCCTCGAACAGGGCGTTGGTCACCACGCCGATCAGCCCCACCGTGATGATCCCCGCCATGACGGCCGCGGTGTTCATCGTGCGGGCCATCGAGTTGATCATGTGCCCGATCCCCCGCTCGGCCGCCACGAGTTCCGCCACGATCAGGTAGGTCCAGCCCGCGCCGATCATGGCCTTCAGTGCGTCCATGATCCCCGGCCACGCCGCCGGCAGAATCACCTTGCGCAGGACCTGTGTCTTCGAGGCGCCCAGCGTGTAGGCCGTCTCGATCAGCGGAATCTCCACATTGGCCACCGCGTCCACGATCAGCACCAGCAGGTAGAAGAACACGCCGATGAAGATGACCACCCACTTCTCCACCTCTCCCACCCCGAACCACAGGATGATCAGCGGCACGAAGGCGGTGGGCGGCATATACCGCACGAAGGAGCAGAACGGCGAGATCAGGGCCTCGATCCGCTTGAAGCTCCCCATGAAGATGCCCAGCGGAATCGCCAGGCACGCCGCGACCGCGAACCCCCCGTAGATCCGGCTCGCGCTCCAGAGCACGTCCGTCAGGAAGTCGTCCTCGGCGAACAGGAAGCGCCCCGCCTGGATGACCTTGCTGGGGCTTGGGATGAACGAGAGGTTGACGAAGCCTCCGTAGGTGAGGATGCACCACGTGGCGACGAACGCGACGAACGTGGCGATCGCCAGCGTGTTGTAGGTCCGCTTGGGGATGTCCTTGCGCAGCTCCACGTGGCTGCACTGGCGACAGAAGGCATGCCAGGGGGCCGTGACGATCTGCAGGACGAGGGGCGGCCCCGTACGCGGAGGCCTGGCCGCCTTCGCCGCGGCAGCGGCCTCTTTCGCTGCGGCCCTGGCCTCCTCGGCCTCCCTCTTCCTGGCCTCCTTCTCCTCCGCAGCGAGGCCTCTGGCCTTCTCCTTCTCCCGCTCGCGGGCTGCTCGGGCCTCTGCCTCAGCCCGCTTCTTGGCGTCCTTCGCGTCCTCAGCGGGCGGCCTCGCAGCCGGTGCCGCCGCCGGTCGCGTCTCGGGCAGCCGCTCGACCCGCCTCACCCACTGCCAGTGGGGGGGGCGCTCACCTTCGGGCTCGATCCACATGGCCATCCGCCCGCACTTGCCGCACCGGATGCCCTGTTCCCCGGTCCTCCGGTCCACCATGTAGCGATCCCCGGAGATGATCCCCTCCTCGTTGACGGCGTCGTACTCCGCCGGCTCGAAGTGGTGGTCCTCCGTGTCCTGACCGCAGGTGGGGCACCAGAGGCGACGTGCCCGCCGCTTGCCCCCGTCGGTCGTCACGACCTCGGACCACTTGTCCTCCAGCCACATCATCATCCGACCGCATTGGCTGCAGCACCCGAAATCCTCCGGGTTGGCCACCTCGCAGGGCCGCCCCTTATCGACCATCCAGTACAGCCCCGACGCGATCGTCACGGTCCCGAACGTGCTCTTACCCTTGCAGCACGCGCAGTTCTTGCCGGCTATCGGCTTGGGGGTTGCCACGAGCCCTGCGTCCTCCTGGTCTGTTGCGGGCTACGACGCGGCGGCGGCCTTCGCGACCTCCGCCCCGCACTCGGTGCAGAAGGCGGCATCAGCGTCCAAGGGGGCCTTGCAGGCCGCACACTCGCGCGTCTTGCCCGCCTCCGCCCCCGCGCGGGCGGCCTCCAGCTTCTCGTTCAGTTCCCGCACCTTGACGAATGCCTCGGTCAGCTCCGCGCTGTCCAGCTTCTCCGCCGCCATCAGCTCGAAGGTCTTCTGACCCAGCTCCAGGCAGGCCTCGTTGAGCTGCCGCTGAAGCGCCGCCTCGTCGATCATCTCCTTCGCCCGCTCCGTCCCCGCGGCCACCGCCTTCATCGTCACATCTTTGGCCTTCTTGAGCCCCGACCATAGCTTCATGCTGGCACCTCGTCCTTCGTGGCACGCGCGGCTCGCGCGTGAATGCCGTCAGCACAGTCGGGCGCCATCAATGGCGCCCCTACACGGTCGGGCGCGATGAATCGCGCCCCTACGCCGCGGGCAGGTGTAGTCATGTAGGGGCACGATTCATCGTGCCCAAGTGTAGGGGCGTGATTCATCACGCCCCAATGACGCCCCCCCTGCACGTTCTAGCTCCCGCTCCCCGCTGGCCCATCCCCCTCGTTCACGATGCAGAACGACAGCCCGCCGAAGGTCAACGTATCCCACCAGCGCAACACCACTGCCTCGCCTTCGCGCAGCGGTTTCCCGTTCAGTTCCACCGGGTTGGCCAGCCCCGCGCCGGCCTCGATCACGAAGTCCGTTCCCTGGCGGCGGATGATCGCGTTCACCTTCCGCGAGACCGTCGGGTCATCCAGCGCGATCTTGTGGTCCGGCCCCCGCCCGATAGGGGTCCCCGCCGGGTCGATCGGGTACGTCGGGCTCGTCGTGATTCCGTCGCGGAACGTCACGAGCACCGGGGAGGTCAGCGCAAACGCGTCGGCGCCGGCCGGGCGTGGAGCGGCCGCGTCGTCGCCGCGCTTCAGGCCCGTATCCAGCGCGTAAGGGAAGTTCGGGTAGGGCACCGCGACGCCGGTCACCGTGCACGACCACACGCCGGTCGTCGCGCGCGGGACCTCGATGACCAGCGGCGCCGCCTCCGCCTCCTGCGCGTCGTGCAGCTCGCCGCTCGGCCGGTACGCCGACAGTCTCAGCCGGGCGGCGCCCGTCCAGTTGAGCGTCATCCGCAGCGTCTTGTTGCCCGCCGCCGGGCAGTCGTACCGCTCGGAGGTCTCCCCCGAGCTGACGATCCCCGGGATGTGCTGATCGACCAGGAAGTCGGCCTTCCGCATCGTGACCGTCGAGGCGGAGGACAGGCCCGCCGTCACGGGCTTGAGGATCAGGAAGCGCAGGATCTGCTGCTCGAGTTTGGGTGCATCGAGGGCGCGTTCCGGCTCCTCGGGGCCCTCGACCGTCGCCGTGAAGCCGCAGTTGCCGCAAGTGAAGGGCTCGCCGCCCTTCACGGCCCGTTCGAGCGTGGTGGTGTGCTGGCACTTGGGGCACGTCAGGTGAGTGACGACCCCGCCTCCATGCGCCTCGTTGTGGAAGGTCGTGTAGATGACGTGCCCCTGCCCGCACTGGAACGACGCCAGCAGGGGCCGATTCGGCCGCAGGATGTCCCCCTCGCACGTGTACGTTCCCGTCAAGTGGACCGTGCACGCCGAGCCCACCGACCCGATGGGCACCCACGCGTTCTTGTCGAACGTCAGCGCGACCTGCGTCGCCTTGAGGTACTCCGCCAGCCCCCGGTCCTCCACCCGCGCGTCGAGCCGCTGGGCGTCGGTGGGCTCGATGACGAACTGGATGTACTCCGGCTCCGGGAACGCCATGTTCACATAGCCCGCCGCCCAGTCCGAAGCGTACAGCGTGCCGCCGCCCTCGACGTACTGCCGGAGGACCGGCGCCGCCGCCCGGACCAGGTCCTGGTTCTTGCAGTCCTCCGCGCAGTTGATGAAGAGCACCTGATAAGGGTCCACGCGCGCCGGATCGCCCAGGCTCTGCAGGTCGATCGGCGCATAGCGGTAGCCGGTGCCCATCCGCTCCAGCAGCGCGGCGATGTCGTCGTAGCCCGTCGGCGTGACCGCGAACTTCGGCGCCGAGACGATCGAGTCCGACCTTGGGCCCGGAGGGCTGCTGGGCGTAATACTCATGGTCTGTTGTTCACACTCCCGTAGAGGCAGTCCGGAGTCGAGAGCCCACCCTTGCCGTCCCCATCACCCATCACCTACTTCAGCCTTCCGAGCATTGAGGCGGTCACCGCACCGGCCAGCCGGCCGAGGATCGGCAGGTAGTCGGCGTCGCTGGAGATCTGGAAGAACGCCGCCATCGTCTCCTCGGCGAAGCGCGTGTAGAGTGGGATGCGCGGCCCAATGACGAAGCAGAGGACCTCTTTGCCGAGCATCTGCCGCAGCACCTCTTCGCCGGTCGAGCCTTGCGAATCGGGATCGTGGGGCGGCGCGTCGGTGATCAGGATGACGATCTTCTGCGCCTTGGGCCGGAACTTGAAGTCCATCGCCTCCTTCACGGCCTCCAGCGCCGACTCCGGGATGTCGCCCCCGCCGGTCCTCGGGATGTCCTGCACCCGCTTCTGGAACACATGGACGTCGTCGGTCAGGGGGTAGACCGACATCTCCTCCTTGATGAACAGGTCGCCGAAGCCGATCAGTCCGAGGCGGTAGTCAATGACCGCGTCCGCGACCTCGCCGGCGAACTTCACGGCGGTGGCCTTCAGCCCCTCGATCATCGCCGACATGCTGCCCGTGGTATCGAGGCAGAAGACGATGTCGGCCTTGATGCCCAGACGCCTCGCCTGCTCGCGCGGCGGCAGCGTCGCGACGATATCTCGGCCGACCGAGACCTTCGTCGCCCGCAGGAGGTCCTCCATCCCCGTCGTCAGGTCCTCCCGGCTGGCCTTCCTGAGTGACTCGCACTGCCGGGCCAGCTCCGACAGCCCCATGCTCGCCAGCCACGGTTCGAAGTTGCCGGCGCCGAACTGCTTCTTGGCCTCATCCCAGTGCCGCCAGCACAGCTCCACCAGCTCCTTCACCGTGTAGGCCGAGTCGCCGCCGATGCGGAGCGCCGACGCCGCGCGCGGCGTGTCCGCCGGCTCCTCGGCCGGCTTCGCCGGGGTCGGGGCAGTCGGGGTCGTAGGCGGCTTGACGGACTTGATGACGGTGGCCTTCGTGTCATCTACCTCGACCGGCCCGGCGGTGTCGCTCTTGCCGATGATCACGGTGGCCTTCGCGTCGTCAACCGCCACCGGCCCCGCAACCGGTGGCGCGGGCGGCGTCGGCGCGGACGGCGCCGGGGCTGCCGCGACGGGCGTGCCGCAGCTGGTGCAGAACTTGGCGCCGGCATCCAGGTCCGCGCCGCACGACGCGCACTTCGCGGCGAGGCGCGCTCCGCACCCTCCGCAGAAGGCCGCGCCCTCTCGGTTCTCATTCCCGCACGATGGGCATTTCACGGTGACGTCCCCCTTGTGCCCCGGGTGCGCAACCCCGGGATTGTCAGAGCGTGCAGGAGAAGGGTGGCCGGGCGCCATGAATGGCGCCCCTACACGATTGGGCGCGATGAATCGCGCCCCTACATCACGAACGACCGCGCATGACCGTCATGTAGGGGCACGATTCATCGTGCCCGAGTGTAGGGGCGTGATTCATCACGCCCGACGCCGCGCTTCTCATACATCCTCTCAGTCCTTGATGAACACCGAGGTCCGCGGGTGGGTCAGCGT
>VGFC01000057.1 GCA_016869045.1 Armatimonadota bacterium | reverse complement strand
GCGGCGGATCTCGAAACTGGCTACGGGCTCATAAAGGGACCATCGCTCATGCAGAGCCACGACCGGAACTACGGATGCCGGATCAGTGACGAGTGGGTCTACCGGGGCCTGCGGGTCCTGGTCATGGAGAATGACCTGCTGCGGGTGTCGATCCTGCTGGACAAGGGCTCCGACATCTTCGAGTTCCTGTACAAGCCGCTCGACCTCGACTTCATGCTCCGCACGCCCGGCGGCGTGAGACCCCTGCCGTGGCTCGATAGCTTCCCGGACCCGGTCGGCCCGTTCCTCGACTACCACGAGGGCGGGTGGCAGGAGGTGCTGCCGAACGGCGGCCGGGTGTGCGAGCACCAGGGCGCGCACTTCGGCCTGCACAGCGAGGTGTGGGCGCTCCCCTGGAAGCACCAGATTGTCGCAGACGGACCGGACTCGGTGAGCGCGAAGCTGTGGGTACGCTGCAACCGGACGCCCTTCCTGCTGAAGAAGACCCTCACGCTCCAGCGCGGCGAGCCGGCTCTGGAGATCAGCGAGACCGTCACGAACGAGGGCGAGGTCGAGATTCCCCTCATGTGGGGGCACCATCCGGCGTTCGCCCCGCACTTCGTGGATCGCCACGCGATCATCCGCATGCCCAAGTGCGAGGTCGTGTGCGACGCCAACGTCGATGAGGTGAGCCGCTTTGACCCGCGGCAGCGGTTCGCGTGGCCGGTCGGCAAGGCGCGCAACGGGCAGGACGTGGACATCTCGCAGCTCCCCGGCCACGGCAGTGGAATCTCCGACATGCTGTACCTGACCGACCTGGAGGAGGGCTGGGCGCAGATCGAGAACCCCAGGCTCGGCGCCGCGTTCCGGTTGGATTTCGATGTGAAGGTCTTCCGCCACTGCTGGCTGTACATGGAGTTCGGGGGCAACAAGGGCTTCTGGTCCTGGGGTCGCCTGAACACGGTCTGCCTGGAGCCGTTCAGCTCCTGGCCGGCGATCCTGCCCAACGCCATCGCGCAGGGCACGGAGCTGCGCCTCGGTCCGCGCGAGCACCTGGACGCCTGGCTCAGGGCCAGCGTGCTGAACGTCTGAACGGCAGTTGGCAAGTTCGCAAGTTGGCAGGTTGACAGGTTCGCGTCGCACGGGGCTGGCCCTGCCAGCTTGTGAACTTGCCAACTTGCGAACTCGCCAACCGCCGTTTACCGGCGCAACCATAAGGGGGGATCGACATGCCGGCAGCCAAGGACGTCATGACAACCGATGTAACGACGATTGATGGGATGGCGACGGCGCGCCAGGCCGCACAGATGATGAGTGAGAAGGGTGTCCGGGCCTTGATCGTGGATCGTCGCGAACCGAAGGATGCCTACGGGATCGTCACCCAGCGGGACATTGTCTACGAGGTGATTGCAGCGGGCGAGGACCCGGACGAGGTTCTCGTCCGGGACATCATGAGCAAGCCGTTGGTCGTGGTGAACCCGGACCTGGATGTTAAGTACGTCGCGCGGCTGATGGCCAACATGGGCCTCTCCCGCGCCCCCGTCATCTTCGAGGGGAAGGTGCAGGGGATCGTGTCGGTCAGCGACGTGGTGAAGACGGTCGTCTGAGCGGAATCAGCGTAGGCGCACCTGCGAGGGGCGGTCCAGTGGGCCGTCCCTCGCTCTCGTCTCTTCCCCGGCTCAGCCGAACCGCCTCGTTCCCGCAATCCGGAAGAAGTTCTCGATGACCCGCTTCCCGTCCGGGTAGGCGTCCGTGTAGCCCTCGGGGTGGAACTGCACGCCGTAAAGCGGCTTGCGCTGGTGGCGATAGGCCTGCACGCGGCACTCGTCCGTGGAGGCCAGGATCACGAACTCCTTCGGCAGCGTCCTCACCTCGCAGTAGTGCGACTCCAGGCAGAAGAACGTGCCCTTGAAGCCCCGGAACAGCGGATCATCGCGCACGATTCGGATATGGTGGAAGCCGGTCTCCTTGAAGTAGCCCGGGTGATAGGCCGGCTGGAGGTCGGGCTCACCGGGCCGCAGTTGCCGCATCGGCAGGTCCTCGAACTGCGTCACCTTGCGGATGTTGGTGCTGTAGAGCATCGCGTTGAGCTGGTGGCTGCCGCAGATGCCGAGGATCGGAACCTCCGCCCGCTTCACCGCGTCACTCACGCCGACCAGATGCCTGCGGTCGAAGGTCTCGAAGCTCCGCCCAAAGCCGCTCATCAGGATGGCGGTGGGCTTCAGCTCCGCCACGAGCTTCGGGTTGAAGCTCTTGTAGCGCACCAGCAGGCATGGCTCGCCGGACAGCTCCTCGAAGCGCAGCTGCTGCTGGAAGTACCCGGCTCCCGCGCCACCAACCTCGTCGTCCTGTGCAAAGACTACGAAGAAGATCACGGCGAGTTCCTCGTTTCACTTGACGCAAGGGTGGTTCGCGTCTACAATACGTCTTGTCGGTCGCTCAAGAGCCGCTCCCACAACCGAATACCGATGTGCCGCGGCGAGGTTCCTCGTCCTCGCGTACGGGGCCTTCCACGCTGCGCAGTCCTGGATTGGGGGGAGTGCAATGTCGCGGAGGTTCCTCTGGGTCGTCGGGCCGTCCTTCGCTTTGCTGGCCGCCAGCCTCCTGTCTGCCCACGCGTTCGCCTCCTTCACTGTCGAGATCGTCGTCCCCGCCTGCGACCCCTTCACCACGCCGGTGGACCAGCCCACTGACTTCCAGGCTGTGGCCTACGCTGACGGCTGCCAGTTGCCTTCGGGCGAGGTCGTCTGGGCATGGTACTTCGGCGACGGGAGCCCTCCGAGCACCGGGAATCCTACCCAGCACACCTTCACTGAGACTGGTCAGTACCCGGTGACGATCATCGCGACGTACGGCGAACAGCAGGCTCAGGATTCGGCCACGGCCCAGGTGGGAGGGGAACCGCCGCCGGAACCCGAGTGCGAACTGTTCTGCCGGGAGGGATGCCCATACCCCGGCGGCGAGCGCGTGATGGACGACATCGTGTGCCTCACCCCCGCCGTGTGCGTGAAGTGCCCGAACGACTACGAGTTGGTGGGGTTCTGGATGGAGATCGTCGAGGGTATCTGGCAGCCGATGGAGCCGCTGCAAGGCAACTTCGCGCCCCCGGGAGCGGCATTCGCGGAGTACAGGGCCTACTGGCCTTGGATGGGCTGCCTGCAGAACGTCCCGTATAGGTGGAGGGCGGCTGTCCAGCAGACGGGCATGCCGCCGGGGCCGGTGGAGTGGGTCGAGCATTGGTTCACCAGGTACGACATCGTTGCCGTCAACCGGCAGGACGGGATCCTGCGGTACGACCCGACCGAGGGCAGCGGGCTTGAGCAGTGCTCGATTCCGTGGGGCATCGACCACAGGCAGGTCTCCTGCTGCGAAGTGCACACCAAGTTCTCCGTGTGCGTCAAGGTGTTCGGCCTCGGCGGCGGCCTCGTTTGGCACACGCACCTGGACAACCGGACCTACAACGATTCCGACACCGTGACCTGGTCAGGGGAGACAATCCCCGGCTACATGGGCGAAGTCCCGGTGCCCAAGGGCATCTACACCTACCGCGTGCTGGTGGCCAACGGGGGCAGCCTGGGCGAACCGGAGACCGAGTTCTGCCAGTGCGAGTTCTTCGAGGACAACTTCCGCGTGACGCCCATCGACCTGGAGAAGGCTCACTGGCTCAAGATCGGGAATGTGTGGGCGTCCGACTTCCAGTGGAACTACGCGCACTACCCCACGCGCGCGGCGGTCACTCTCCACTACACGCTGTCCATGGATGCGGGGGCCTGCCGGGTGAGGCTCTACAAGCCGGACCTCTCCGAAGGCGACATCATCGAGCCGGAGGACGGGCTCCTCGACCCCGACGGCGGCACCCACCAGCAGATCGTTCAGTTCAACGTCGACCCGCAGATGATGGGCAACTACACGTTCGTGGTCTTCGCCACGGAAACGCAGGAGGCGGGCTACGCGAACCGCGACCTCCTGCCGAGGGAGGCGAGACAGAACGGCGCCGTCTGCGAGATCTGGCCGCCTGCCTGGGGAGCCGTGGGGCTGGACTACCCGGTCGTGATGGAGATGAACATGAATAACATGTCGAACACCTGCCTCAAATGGAACTCCCCATATCTGGACAACACGAGATACTGGGGGGACTGGGGACTTGGGCTTGCTCAGGTCGAGGTTGTGAGGGACAAACTAGAGAAGTGCGCCATCGTTCACACCAACACGCACGCGACCCAGGATTGGCTCTCCTTCGATCACCCAGAGCCAGAAGGGGAGCCAGAACTCTACAACCTCATGGCCTGGCCCGGGGCAGACGAGCCGGAGAAACACTACTACCGCATTCCTAACATCGGTGGGCCCAAGGCATTCGACCACTGCCTCTTTGTGTTCTACACGGGCTGCAACACGGCGATGGACGCAGGGGGCGGCATGCGTCCCTTGATGGACGCCACGGCGTCGAAGGGCGCGGATTGCGTTGGCGGGTTCGAGGATCTCCTGATGACCGCGCAGCTCTGCATGTACCTCGGGCGCTTCTGGTCAGAGACCCAGTGGTACGGCGCAAACATGCGCGAGGCTGACAACCGCGCGATGGACGAAGTCATGTCGCTGTTCCCACCGTCTTTGTGGGGCGGCGTTGACAGCTTCTGGTGCAACAACTGGGATCTGAGGCTGCGCCCGGCCAGGTTCGGTCAGGCCTCGCCCTGAGTGAAGCGCCGAACGAAGGCTGCAAGAAGGCGAGGTGATAGCCCTTGTGCAGCGCGGGTGGGCGCACGACCTCGGCTACACAGGGCACGCGCGCCGAGCGAACCGCTCGTTGGGGCAGGGGTCTTGCCATACCGGTCGCCTCGATGTCGGCGGCCCTCTTCGCATTCGTGCTAGGCGCGGTCGCGGCTCAGGCCGGAGTCGGAACAAGCGATCGGGGGCACATCGCCCGACAGGTGGGGGAGTTGCTCGCGTCGTTCCTGCCTGGAACTCCTGCCCAACTCGAAGTAGAGCATGCGGCAGAAGCGCTGGCCTTTGGGCGTGTCCGAGCGACCGGGCACCTCGGCACTGAGAGGGACCCCGAGACGGGCCAGTTCCTGCGGCGCTTCTCTGCCGTCGTTGACCTCGACGACTCCTTCGTGGCCCTCGTCTCCTGCAATGACCCTCCCCTGAGAGCGCTTGGGAGTCTCGACAGCGAGACCGTGAAGGAGGAGGCGGAGCGTTTTGCAGAGCAACACTTCGCACAGTGGTCCAACCGCACACGTCCGGTGAAGGAGCGTCGCAAGGAGTCGGGGACGCATCTGCTCGCGTTTGCCAACCTGCTGGAGTCAGGCGCTTGGGAGGGGGGGTGGTGCACAGTGCTCGTCGACTCCGAGCGCGGAGGTATCGTGTCGTTCGTCCAGGAGAAGGCGCTTCGGAACGTGCCCGAGTCGGCAGTGCGCGTCTCGGCGCAAGAGGCCGGGGAGGTCGCAGTGGCCGAGGTGGCGGCCAAGCTTCCGCCTGGGGTTGAGGCATCAGTGGCCCAAGGAGACCTGATCCTGAGTTCCCGCCACGCTCCGGACAACGGACCGGTGTGGGTAGTTGCAGTGAACATCGCCCGGCTGCACGGGGGCGTCACGCTGAGAGGAGAGACACTCTTCGTTGACGCAATCAACGCCCGGATACTACCGGTGACTCCTTGATGCGGGCTGTGCGGGACGGTATCCCAATGGCTTCTCAAAGCAACGGCGGACCTTCGTGCAGATGGCTCGCGCGTGTAGCCATCCTGCTCGTGGTCTGCGGGCTCGTGGTCGGCTTGGTCTGCCGCCGGTGCACTCTCCCCCGCGACTTGGAGCAGAAGGCGCTAGGCGGGCAGTTGAGGATCGACCCTCGACACCTGCGACTTAGCCAGGAGAAGCCGCGTGGGGTCTGCGGGACGCGCCGTCTCTGGCACTACGACCATGGCGTAGGCCCGGGCTTCAGTGTCATGGCAGTCGACTCCCGTGTCTGGTACATCCTGTTCCACGAGCGGCTCCCTCGGCCCCGCGTTGGGGGCCAGTGGCTGCCACCTCTCGCCGTGGCGGGCGCCGCCGCCTGGACCGGCTCTCAAAGAGAAGTCCCCTCCTCTCAGACGGCCCAGCCGCTCACGTCTGAGGCCCGGGACCAGGCCTTCCTGACCCTCGGGGCTGTTCTGGGTCTCGTCGTGACGGACGCCACGGGCCGCAAGCTCTACCCCGCACTCGACTGGACCGGCGTGCCGCCGGAGTACCCGATGGGACACCACCATGTGGAGGTCTCGTTCCGGTTTCGAGACCCTCCGCCCGGGGTCCCACGCCAAGCCAAGTGCCACCTGGTGCTTGACACGCAACAAGCCGACTCCGTGGTGACGTGGGACTGGTGACCGAGCAGGGCGTCCGGGCCCCTCGGGGCTCCGCGCACACTGGCGCGCAGGCGTGCGCTGGGGTTCACTCCCGTGAGGCCGCCGTCCCTCCTCAAACGGCGGTCCGCGCTGCCTCACCGCGTCGACCTTAGTCGTGACTGCTTGGTCAGTGGCCTCAGCCTTGCTCCGGCGGGGGTAGCTTGCCGTCCATGAGGGCGCGACCGAACTGCTCGATCTCGTCCTCAGTGATGGAGGCCGCGGCGGGCGCCAGCTCCGGCTCGTTGGGGGAGTGGTGACGCTGCTCGATGCGGCGGCTGATGTCGAGGATGTTCTCCACCGCATCCTCGGCTGAGAGGGCGCCCGTGGACACCTGCCGCAGCCACGGCAGGGCGCGATCCACCGAGGCGGCGCACGAGTTGAGCAGCCGTCGGTACGCGGGGTAGGTCAGCTCGTTGCCCTCGATCAGCATGGTGATGCAGAAGGACACCCGCCCCTGCGGGTCCTCGCTGAAGCCGCCGAGGATGAAGCACGAGTTGAGCAGCAGCAGCGCCTTGCGCATCTCGTGGCGGTTGCGCGGCAGGCGCCGGGGCAGGTTCACGTTCGGCACGACGAATCGGACGACGCCGTTCTCCTCGTCATACGCCACCTGCAGCTCCAGCGTCCCGTCGGGCAGCCGAAGCTCCACCTCCAGGGCCCTGACCTGCCCCGTGCGCTCGACGAAGGGCACGCCGTCTCGCTCGAAGTGACGGCGGATCTGGTCCCACGTGATCATGACAAGCTCCGAGGGGGAGTCCAGAGCCCAAAGTCAAGGGCACCGGCTTGCCGCACCATTCGACGCGAGGCTCGGGCCCACCTTCGCGCTCACTGCGCTCCCATCGCCGCGGCCGATCCGCGCAGGAGGGCGTGGACGCGCGGCTCGGTCACCCAGCCCCAGAGCTGGTCGCGCAGACGCTCGGCCGACATCTCGGGGTTCTTGTCGAACGTGGTCTTGAGCAGCGTGACGATCTGCGCGATGAGCTGCTCGCGTTGCGGCTCGACCTGCTCGGGTGTCAGGGCGGAGATGCGGTTGATGAGGCTCTGGAAGTCCCCCAGCACCCGCTGGGAGCCGTCGCCCGCCGCGAAGGCGAGCTGATCCCGGATCTCGGGGAAAGCGTTCAGGCGCATCTCCCGCGCCTCGGCGGTGTCAAGCTCCCGCGAGTGCAGGCACATCCCGATCACCTCCTCCGCCACCCCGATCAGCGGCAGGATGCCGAGCTGCTCCTTCTGATCATCGGTGAGGACCGACTCGAGCGCAGTCAGGACCTCCTGCCTCGCCTCGGTGAAGGCCTTGTCGAGCGAGCCCTCGTCCCGCGGTCGCGCCGCCTCGACGGCCTCACGCATGGCCGGCGTCGGCGCCTGCCCCTTCAGCAAGGCCTCGCGAATCGCGCTGAGTGCGGTAAGCAGCTCCGGCGGCTCGGCGAGCTTCAGGGTGGCCTCGCGTTTCTGGTGGAACGCCTCGATGGCCTTGGCCGCGCTCGCGCGCTGTTCGCCGGTCAGCTTCAGCTGCATCAGCATCTGCAGGAAGTGGATGTCCCGCTGCAGCACCTCCGCGGACAGCTCCTCCTCCTCGATGCCCTGAGTGTGGATGGCCGGTCGAGGCGGGCAGAGAATCGCCCCGAGTGTCATCAGCCCCGCCAGCATCCATGTCGCAAGCGTCCTGGAACTCTTCATCAGACTCCCCTCCATTCTGCACCCAACGCCGACGCGGCACCCCGATCGAGCAGGAACGTGGCTCGTGGGTGGGCCGCCGCCTTGGTGGCAGGCAGCTCTCCATCACCGGCGAGCACCCGGCGGACGACCTCCGCCTTCCCCTCCCCCGCGACCAGGAACGCCACTCGACGGCTCGCCGCCAGAGCCGGGTAGGTCAGCGTCAGTCGGTGCGCGCCAAGCTTCGGTACGTAGTTGGCGATCACCCAGCGTTCCTCCTCCCTCAGACCCTCGGTGCCGGAGAAGAGAGAGGCCGTGTGCCCGTCGTCACCGATGCCAAGCAGAACCAGATCGAGGCTCGGTGTGCGGGCGCTGCATGAGCCCGCCAACTCCCGCTCGTAGTCCTCGGCCGCCGAGGCCAAGTCCTCGGCCTCGCCGCGCATGCGGTGCACCCGGTCCGGAGGCAGGGGAGCTCGCGACAGCAGCAGCTCGTCGAGCATCCCGAAGTTGCTGTCCGGGTGGTCGGCCGGCACGGCTCGTTCGTCCGCGAAGAAGACGTGCCAGTCCGTCCAGCGAACCGCGCTGCGATACCCATCCGACGCCAGAAGCTCGTAGAGCGACCGCGGCGTCCGTCCGCCCGAGAGCGCGACGCGGAACGTGCCCTCGCGCTGGCCCGGTACATGGAGCACGTAGTCCGCCGCCAGGCGCGCCAGGGCGGCTTCGTCAGGAGCTACGACAACGGTCGGCTTCGTCATCGGGGTTGAGCCACTGGTGGCCGGTGCGCTCGATCAGTCGGTCAGCCTCGGCCGGCCCCCACGAACCGGCGGCGTACTCGCGCGGGCCGGCGCCGCTCGCTTCCCAGTGCCGCAGGATCGGCGAGAGGAACTCCCACGAGGCCTCCACGCCGTCCCCTCGCGCAAACAGCGTGCGGTCGCCGGCCAGCGCGTCCAGGATCAGCCGCTCGTACGCCTCGGGCGGCTCGTGTGCGAAGGCCTGAGCGTAGTAGAAGTCCATGGGCACCGGGTCGATCTCCAGCCCCGGGCCGGGCCGCTTGGCCGAGAGGCAGAGGCGAATCCCCTCGTTCGGTTGGATTCGGATCGCCAGCTGGTTCTGTTCCACCCCCTGGCGGGCTCCACCGAACACCACGTGCGGCGCACGCCTGAAGCTGACGACGATCTCGGTCAGCTTGCGCCTCATCCGTTTCCCCGCGCGCAAGTAGAATGGCACCCCACCCCAGCGCCAGTTGTCGATGTACACGCGCAGCGCCACGAAGGTCTCGGTGCGCGACCCCTCGGGGATGCGTGGCTCCTGGAGATACCCGGGCGCCGCCTCGCCCTCCACAGTCCCCGGTGCGTACTGCCCGCGCACGACGTGCTCGTCGACCTCGTTCGGGGGAATCGGGCGGAGCGAGCGCAGCACCTTCAGCTTCTCATCGCGCAGCGCGTCTGCGTCCATGCACGGCGGCGGCTCCATCGCGGTCAGCGCCAGCATCTCAAGCCCGTGGTTCTGCACCATGTCCCGCAGCGTGCCGGCGGCGTCGAAGAAGCCCGTGCGTCCCTCGACCCCGACCGCCTCGGCCATCGTGATCTGCACCGAATCGATGTGGCGTTCGTTCCAGAGCGGCTCGAAGATGCTGTTGGCGAAGCGCAGCACCGCGATGTTCTGCACCGTCTCCTTGCCGAGGTAGTGGTCCATCCGATAGACCTGCTGCTCGGCGAAAAGGCCGGTCACGAGACGATTCAGTTCCCGAGCGCTCTCAACGTCCCGCCCGAACGGCTTCTCGACCACCACTCGGCTCCAGCGATCACCCACGGCGTTGGGCGTCACCAGCCCGTGTGCGCTCAGGTGGCGGAAGATGTCGGGGAAGGCCTCCGGGGGCGTGGCGAGGTAGAACAGGCGGCCGACGGGGCTGCCGCACTCACGGTCCGCCCAGGCGAAGACCTCGGAGAGGGCGCGGTACGTCGCCTCATCGTGCAGGTCGCCGCGCACGTACTGGATTCGCGAGGCGATCTGCTTCCAGAGCGACTCATCGAGCGGGCGCTTGCGGGCCTGCTGCGCGACGCCCTCCCGTAGCCAGTCGGTGAGTTCCGCGAGGTTGTTCGCCCGCCGGCCGACGCAGATGATCGGCAACCCGCAGGGCAGCAGATCGTCGGCGGTGAGCGAGTAGACCGCGGGGAGCAGCTTGCGGTGTGCGAGGTCTCCTGTGGCGCCGAACAGCACGAAGGCCGCCGGGTCCACGCAGCGCGCGGTGTGGGGTGTCGGACACCAGTCGCGCCCCAGCATCAGGCCCTCGGGCTGTACCGCTCCACTCATGCGCCGCCCTCCCCCTCAGCAGGCTTGACGGCGTGCCCGCCGAACTGCCGGCGGAGGGCCGCCAGCATTCTCAGCGCAAACGAGTTGTCCTGCCGCGAGCCGAAGCGTCGCATCAGCGAGTGCACGATCACCGGCGCGGGCACCGCCAAGTCCACGGCCTCCTGCGCCGTCCAGCGCCCCTCGCCCGAGTCTTCCACGAACGCATCGAGCCTCTGCAGCCCGGGGTCCTCCTCCAGCGCCCGCTCAGCCAGCTCCAGGAGCCACGAGCGCACCACGCTGCCCTGGTTCCACAGGTGGGCGATCTCGCGGAGCGGCAGGTCGTAGCGGCTGGCGGCCATCAGGTCGAAGCCCTCCGCGTAGGCCTCCATCATGCCGTACTCGATCCCGTTGTGGACCATCTTCACGTAGTGCCCCGCACCGCTGGGGCCGCAGTACAGGCACCCGTCCGGCGGCGCGAGCGTCACAAGAGCGGGCTCCAGCGCCTCGAAGGCCTCCCGCTCCCCGCCCACCATCAGGCAGTACCCGACCTCCAGCCCCCAGATGCCGCCGCTGGTGCCTACATCCACGTACCGGATGCTGTCGCTTGCCAGCGCCTCGGCGCGGCGGATCGTGTCCTTGTAGTGCGAGTTGCCGCCGTCGATGAGGATGTCGCCAGCCGCCAGGAGCGGACTGACCCGGCCGATCACGTCGTCCACCGCGTCGGAGGGCACCATCATCCAGTACATCCGCGGGCCGGGGAGCTCCGCGATGAGGTCGTCCAACTCGGAGGCCCACTCGGCGCCGACGGCCTCCACCTCCGGGCGCTTCTCCGGCGAGCGGCCGAGGCAGATGACACGGTGATTCCCGCCGCGCAGTCTGCGGACCATGTTCAGGCCCATCTTGCCCAGGCCCTGGAAGCCGAGCGTGACCGTCGGGGTCATGGTTGTGCGCCTCCCGTCGGCGGGGAGAGACTCGGAGCTACTCATCCAGCGCTTGCACGGCGCCGAGCCACATCTCGACCGCCGTGATCCACAGCGAGGCGGCGACCCGGTCCGGATCGCCGTACAGCGTCTCGGCGAAGTACTCCCGCATCGCCTCGACGTATCCGGGCGCGGCGCCATCCACGCTGATGGGGCCGCCCTCTTGTGTACCCGGCAGCAGGGGCTGCACCTCGAGCAGGAACTGCGCGAGCGACTCGGGGTCGGCCCTCTCCAGGCGCGGCCCGAAGCGCGCGGTCGCCAGATTCCGCAGCTCGTCAAGGGTCATGGGTGAACCGTATGCGCCAGCGTCTGCGAGAGCACGGCATTGGGCGTGATGAATCACGCCCCTACACGGGGGCACGATGAATCGTGCCCCTACATGACGGCAGTCCGCGGGCGTCTGCAATGTCGGGGCGCCATTCATGGCGCCCGCCCACGCTTCTCATCCACGGTCTCAGCTCTCGCACTCGATCAGGCCGTAGTCCCCGTCGGTGCGACGATAGACGACCGACACGAGGTCGCTCTCCGCGTTGCGGAAGAGGAAGAAGTCGTGCCCGATCAACTCCATCTGCAGGGCCGCTTCCTCGGGGGACATCGGCTTGAGCGTCACGGTCTTCGTGCGCACGACCTGCGGCTCGTCGCCGGCGGCCGGTTCGGCTTGTGCATCCTTCTCGACCTCTACAACCGCCGCCTCGGCCTCCTCCTGCGCCGCGTGGCGTTGGCTTCGGCGGCGACGCTGGAAACGCGCCCGGAACTTCTTCACCTGTCGTTCGAGCTTGTCGAGGGCCGAGTCGAAGCCCACGCGCTCGTCGGGCCCCTTCACTTCGCTGCGGATCAGGGTCCCATCGAGGTCGGCGGTGATCTCAACATCCTTGCGTCCGCGCTGCTCCGACACAACGACGCGAACCACGCCCACCCGATCGGCAAGCCGGGTCAGCCGCGCCAGTCGCTTCTCCGCATGTTCCTCGAAGGCAGGGGATAGAGACGAGTTGCGTCCGGTGAACTCGATTCGCATGTCAATCACTCCTCAGGCGGCAAACAGAAGGCGCCCGCACACGCAGCGGGGAATCCGCTGTTCGGGGCGGACGCCGGGTATTCCTTCTCGCCGGAGACCCCGAGGCCTAGGCAGGCTCGGGCACGGCCTCTTGGACGTGGAGTCTGCGGACGTTGCGCGCCTGAGGGCCGCGATCGGTCTCCGCCAGTTCGTACTCGACCTCCTCACCATCAGCCAGGCTCTTGTACCCCTGTTCCTGGATCACGCTGAAGTGGACGAACACGTCCTTCAGGCCGTCACGCTCAATGAAGCCATAGCCCTTCTGAGCATCAAACCACTTGACTTTCCCGCGCACGATGGGTCGCCTCCCAACTGCCGCCCGGGTTCCGCCCGGGCTCCTGATCGGCGGCCGCTCTGCCCTTGGATGAGGGCATCGACGGGCCTCGTTGCCCGCGCGCACCCCTGTTTCGGGGTGCGCCAAAGCCGCACTACACTAGCTAATAACCCCTTTCGGTTCCGAAATGCTCCCGCAACCTCAGGAACAGGTTGCAGCAGCCCAGGAACTGCGGTATCATCGTGCGCACTGCCCCCGCTGCGCACGCAGATGACGAACTTGGAGTCGGTCTGGTGAGCGACCGCTTGACCCGCAGAGAGGCCCTTGGAAGACTCGGCTCGCTGGCCGCCAGCGGCGCGGCGGCGCTGGCCTTCCCCTCTCGGGAGTCACGCGCGGCTCCCGCGTTGCGGCCCAATATCATCTACATCCTCGCCGACGACCTGGGCTACGGCGACCTGGGGTGCTACGGCCAGACGCAGATCCGGACGCCGAACCTGGACGCGATGGCGGCAGGGGGGATGCGGTTCACGAGCGGCTACGCCGGGGCGATGGTGTGCGCCCCGTCGCGCTGTTCGCTGATGACGGGACGGCACACTGGGCACACGCGAGTTCGACGCAACGAGAACCTGCCCCTCGGGCCGGACGACGTCACGGTCGCCGACGTCCTCAAGGGAGCCGGCTACCTGACGGGCCTCGTCGGGAAATGGCACCTGGGCGGGGCGTCCCTGCCGGGCCAGCTGGCGAGTTACGGCTTCGACCGCTTCCTCTGGTACGTTCAGTCAGGGTGCCCGTACTACCCCGCCTCCATGTGCCGTAACGCCAGGGAGTTCCTGATCCCCGGGAATCAGGGCGGCGCGCGGGGGTGCTACGCGCCTGACTTCCTGACTCAGGAGGCCCTGCGGTTCATCGACGAGCACGCCGCCGGCCCGTTCTTCCTCTTCGTGGCCTATCCGGAGCCCCACCTCAGCTCGGTGGCCTACGCCCAGGACGGCAACGCGCGCCCGGTACCGACTGATGCACCCTACACCAACCGCCCGTGGCCGCAGCAGGAGAGGAACTACGCGGCCATGGTGACGCGCATGGACGCGCATGTGGGGCTCCTCCTGGGGAGGTTGGCAAAGCTGGGCATCCATGGGAACACGCTCGTGCTTTTCGCCAGCGACAATGGCCCGAGTTCGGGGTACGGGCATGCCGTCGAGTTCTTCGGGAGCGCCGGCCTACTGCGCGGCGGCAAGCGCGACCTCTATGAGGGCGGCATTCGTGTGCCCATGATCGCTTACTGGCCCGGACACGTCCCGGCCGGAGCCATCAGCGACGAACCGACGGGCTTCTGGGACTTCCTGCCCACGGCCGCGGAGTTGGCCGGGACGACGCCCTCCCCGGGCACGGATGGCGTCTCGATAGCGCCGACGCTGTTCGGGCAGAGCCAGACGCTGCACGACTACCTGTACTGGGAGGGGTACGGGGCCACCAACGAGAGGACCCAGGCCGTCCGCATGGGGAACTGGAAGGGCCTCCGGTCCACGCCTACGAGTGATCTGGAGCTGTACGACCTGAATGCCGACATCGGCGAGACAACCGATCTGGCCGGGCAGTTCCCCGAGGTGGTCGCCCAGATCGGTGGCGCCATGCTCGCCGCCCACGGGAGCACCGCGCCTCGGCTCTCGTGGTCCTACCGTATCGGGATGCATGAGGACGGCGTCGAACCCGATGTGGGCTTGCCCAACGACACCTCCTTCCACTTCGAGGTCCGCGTTCTCGACCTGGACGGCGAGGAGCCCGACTACGTTCGCCTCGTGCTCTACCGCGACGGGGTCGAGTGGTCCACGCGGGACCTGACGCGCAGCGACTCGGTCACCAGGCGAGGGCGCCGGTACTCTTGCGTCCGCAAGCTGCCGCCCGGGAACTACTCGTACCTCTTCGTGGCCGCAGACTCGGACGGCATGGCCCAGCTCCCCGCGTGGAGCCGGAAGATCGGGCCGATCCTGCCGTCCCATCCCTTCCTCGCCTGGACTGAGGAGCCGGGCTACGAGGAGGACGGCGTCGAGCCGCATACGGGGCACGCGGACGGTACTCCGTTCCGGTTCCGCGTGAAGTACCGTGCGCATGACGGCGACTACCCGGACTACGTCAGGCTCCGCCTCTGGCGGAACGGCGCCCATTACCGGACCTGCGGGATGAAGCCCAGCCCGCAGACGATCGATCCAGCCGAGGGGGTACTCTACTTCGTTACGCGGCTGCTCCCGGCGGGCGCGTACGAGTACCAGTTCCAGTCCGCCGATCAGCATGGCAAGGCGCTCGGCCCGGCCAGTGTCCGGACGGCCGGTCTGACGGTGGGCAGTGGCTCAGCCGCCATCACCGCCCTCATGGCCCAGCCGACGCACGGCGGGGGCGCGCAGATCACCTTTGCGCTGAGCGCGCCAGCCGACGTCTCGGTGGAGGTCGCGAACATCGCGGGGCGCCCGATAGCGACAGTCACACGGGGGACGAGGCTGCGGAAGGGAGTGCAGACGCTCTTGTGGCACGGGATGAGCGACGCCGGCCTTCCGGCGCCGAACGGCACGTACGTGGTTCGCGTGGCTGCCCGCGGGGCCGATGGCGCCCTGAGCCGCAGCCTGACCACTTGCTCTATCCGCCGCTAGCCCCTACTTCCCCGCCGCCTCCTTCGCCTTCCGCACGGCGCGCTCGTAGGCGGGCGGCAGCTTCTGCGGCCCCTCGGCGCTCCACCAGCGCGGCGTTTCGCTATAGAGCCACACGTACTCGTCGCACAGACCGAGCGCGGCCTCGAGGCTGTGCTGGAGTTCCATGGGGTGGAAGAAGTTGCCCATGAACGGCCCCGTCGCCCAGCCGCGATTGCGCCAGTCGCAGTCCATCCAGATGCCGAAGGCGATGCTGAGGTTCTGCTTGTACTTCACGGGGTCGGCGACGACCGGCAGCACGCCCTCCGCCATCAGCTTGCGTGCGGCCTCGAACTGCTCGCGCTGCTTGTAGGTGTACGCCAGCTCGTAGCCGTCCACGATCCGCGCCTTCTCGTTCGCGGCGTCGAACATGCCGTCCACGAACGGGGCGAGCAGGCCGTACTGCGCGTCTGGCAGGCCCTCGGGCTTCTGTCCGGCCTGCACCCACGGCAGCGAGTAGCCGAAGGTCAGGAAGATCGTGATGTCCGGATAGCTCGCCTGGAAGGCCTGCATCACTTCGGCGCCGCGCTTGCGCACCTGCGCCGCGTACTCATCCCACGTCCTCGTGTCCTTCTGCTTCAGGCTGGGGTAGTGCCAGATCGGCGCGTTGTAGGTCTCGATGTCGAAGGAGATTCCCGGGCACTTGCCGGCCTTGGCGATCTCCCCCGCTAGGCGCGCGTTGGCCAGGATCGGGCCGAAGTCGTCGAACCAGTCCACATCGCCGGGCGTCACGTTGAACCGCAGGAAGCTGCTCGTGAACGTCTCCGAATGGAGGGCCTTGAGGTCATCGACCGCGTGCCAGAGCTGGTCCCGCGTGAAGGTCCTCGTGCTCCAGCACTCCCAGGTGAAGTTGCTCTGGGACCCGTCCTCCTTCGTGTAGGTCAGGTGGAAGACGCACCCGTCGAAGGGCGTTTGCTCCATCTCGCGGATGTGAGCGCGCATGAAGGCCGTGTCCGGCTCATCCCAACCGAACTCAATGAGCCGGGCCGCCGAGGCGCTGCGGCTCAACAGGCTGATGGCTGCGAGGCCGATGGCGGGAACGAGGATGTCGGTTCGCATGGAACGCCTCCGTCAGCTCGGGGTGCGGGCAACGCGGACGCCTGGTTGGTTCGCCCGGCGCGCGGCGGTTCCTGCTCCTTTACACGCTTCGCCCTACCCACTACAATGCGGCCCATGTCTGCCGGAGCCCCCGCATCGGGAACCAGCCCGTGATCGACATTCGCCGGCGATGGCACGTGTTCACAGCCGTTGCCATCGGCACATTCATGTCCACGCTCGATTCGAGCATCGTCAACGTGTCGCTGCCGACGATCAGCCACGACTTCGGCATCGACGTCTCTATCGCGCAGTGGGTCGTGCTTTCCTACCTCATCACCGTGGCCGCGCTGCTGCTGCCGGCGGGCGCGTTCGTGGACCTCGTAGGCCGCGCTCGGTCATACGTCGGGGGCCTGGCGCTGTTTGCGGTTGGGTCGCTGCTCTGCGGGTTGGCCCCTGGCGAAGGGGCGCTCATCGCCTCGCGTGCGCTGCAGGCTCTGGGCGCCGCGCTCGCCATGGCGACCGGGGCGGCGCTCCTGGTGGACGCCTGGCCCGGGGAGCAGCGCGGTCGCGTGATGGGGCTGATGGGGATGATCGTCTCGGTCGGCCTGATGACCGGCCCGCCGCTCGGAGGCCTCATCAGCGGGGCGCTGGGCTGGCGCTGGATCTTCTATGTGAACCTCCCCATCAGTGTGGTCGGCATCGGCCTGGCGACCTTCGCCCTCCGCGGAACCACGGACGCCCGTGGCCGGCTGTCCGCCTTCGACGTGCCGGGCGCGCTCACCCTCGGCCTGTCCATGGTGGCCCTGTGTCTCGCCCTGACCCTCGGGCCGCGAGCGGGCTGGGGCCGGCCGGGCGTCGTCGCGTTGCTCGCGGCCTCGCCGGTACTGCTGGGCGCCTTCGTCCTCCGACAAGCGACCGCGAAGAGCCCGATGCTTCGGCTCTCTCTGTTCCACAACGCCACCTTCTCATCCGCCTCCATCTCCTCCCTGCTGAACTTCACGGGGTCGTTCCCGGTCGTGCTGTTCCTGCCGTTCTACCTGCAGGGCGTGCGGGGGTATAGCGCGACCGCCACCGGCCTCACGATCTTCACGATCCCGCTGCTCACGGCGGTCCTGGCGCCCATCACGGGACGCCTCTCCGACCGCATCGGCACGCTCTGGCCCACGGTCACGGGCATGACCCTCGCGACCGCAAGCTACGCGGTGCTGATGACGCTGGGCGTGCGCGCTTCGCACTTGCACATCGTGATCCCGCTGGCCATGATGGGGCTCGCGAACGCCTCCTTCGGCCCGGCGAACCAGAGCGCCCTCATGGGTTCCGTCCCGCCGGAGAACCGAGGAATCGCCTCCGGTATGGCGAATGCGATGCGGTCGCTGGGGATGGTCATCGGCGCTGCCGCGGGCACCGCCATCGCGGCGGCACGCGCGATCTCGACGGGTCACATGGGAAGTGGGCGGGCCTTGGATGCCGCAGCCGAGCCGGCGGCCTTCGTCCATGGCTTCCATGCCGCTCTTGTCCTCTCGATTACCTGCGCGATCGCCGCCGCGATCGCTGCTGCCACCCGCCCCAACGACGCTCGCCGGAAGCTTGCGGACCCGGCGCCCGAACCAGCCCTCCCAGCGGGGGGCAACGGGCAGTAGGAGTCCATCGAGAACCACCATGAGAGCTTTCCTGGAGTGCATCACGTGCACGCTGGGCCAGGGGCTGCGCACCGTCCGGCATGTCACTGACGACCCGCAGGTCCATCGGCGCGTCATGCAGGCCCTTCTGGCCGAGTTGACCGAGGCCGACCTGGCAGTGACCCCGGCGCAGTTCAGCCACATCGCGCAGCGGGTCGTCGTGCGCGAGACCGGCATCGAGGACCCGTACCGCAAGGCGCGCACCCGCGCCAATGCCGAGGCGCTCGCACTCTACCCACGGCTGAAGGAGATTGTGCGCTCCTCGGCGGAGCCGCTGCTAACGGCCGCCAAGATCGCCATCGCCGGCAACATCATCGACCTGGGCGCAACCGGGGAGGCCTTCGACGTAGAGGCAACGCTGGCCCAATTCCTGCAGCGCCCCTTCGCGCGAGACGACTTCCTGCAGTTCCGCGAGGCCGTCGAGCGTGCGCGCACCGTGCTCTACCTTGCGGACAACGCGGGCGAGATCGTCTTCGACCGCGTCCTGATGGAGGAACTGCCCGGGAAGGCGATCACGGTCGCGGTGAAGGGCCGGCCGTTCATCAATGATGCGATGCTCCCCGACGCCCGGCAGGTCGGCCTGACGGACCTCGCCCGCGTCATCGAGGTACCCCTCTTCCCCGACACGACGCAGGAACTAACCGCCGCGTGGCAGACGGCCGATGTCATCATCTCCAAGGGCCAGGCGAACTACGAGTCGTACGACGAGGCGGAGGGCCCGCTCTTCTTCCTGCTACTGACGAAGTGCGACTTCGTCGGCAGCAGCGCGGGCGTGGGCAAGGGCGAGATGATGCTACTGGGCAAGTAGCGGGCTGATGACGAGGTTGTCGCGGTGGATGACCTCGGGGGCGGTCTCGCGCCCGAGGAGCGCCGCCACCTGATTCGTGTGAGTACCCGCCACGCGGGCGATCTCGTCCGAGCCGAAGTTGCTGATCCCGCGGGCCACCTCGTTCCCGGCCGAGTCGCACACCGCCAGGACGGCTCCCGCCGCGAACTCGCCCTCGACCCCGGTCACTCCCGCGGGTAGTAGGCTGCGTCCGCCCGGAGCCAGAAGCGCGCCCCGGGCGCCGTCGTCGATCGTGACCGTGCCCTCCGTCGCCGTAGCGCTGGCTAGCCACGACTTGCGGCTCGACATTCGCCGGGCCGGCCGGAAGAGCGTCCCCAGCTCCTCCCCCCCCAATAGCCGCAGCAGCACCTGCCGCTCGCGCCCGTCGATCATTGCCACCGGAATCCCGCACTCCACGGCGATCCTCGCCGCGATGCACTTCGTCGCCATGCCCCCCATCGACTCCGGCCCGCCCGATCCCGCGGCGTACTTCAGGAAGGCGACGTCGGTCGGCTCTACAACGCGGACCAGCTCCGCATTCGGGTCCTCGTTCGGGTTCCCCGTGTAGAGGCCCGGCTGGTCGAGCAGGAAGACCAGCAGATCGGCCTGCACCTTCGCCGCGATTACCGCCGCCAGCTTGTCGTTCTCGCCGAACGTCACGCTCGGCTCGGATACGCAGTCGTTCTCGTTGACGATGGGGACGGTGTTGTGCCGCAGGAGCGACTCGAACGTCTCGCGCGTGTTCAGGTACCGCTCGCGCTCGGCGATATCGGCCATCGTGAGCAGCACCTGCGCCACGACCACGCCGTGCGCCGCGAACGCCTGGCTGTAGTGGCGCATCAGCTCCGGCTGGCCGATGGCGGCCGCGGCCTGGCGGAACGCCAGGGCCTCGCGCTTCTGCGGCCGCTTCAGCACCCGCCGCCCCAGATGCACCGCCCCTGAGGTCACGACGATGAGTTGCTTCCGCCGCGCTAGCAGTCGCGCCGCCTGACGACCCAGGTCGTCGAGCAACTCCGTGTTCACGCCCTCGTCCGAACCGGCGACCAACCGCGTGCCGAGCTTCACGACTGCACGTTTGCAGTTCCGAAGGTCCATGCTTCCCTTTCGCCGAAGTGCAGTCTGGAGTTCAGTATCGTGTAGGGAGGAACGCTCGTTCACCCCTGCGCTTCGGACACGAGGCTGACCCTCGGCTTCCCATTGGTGGTGCTGAACGTCACGCGCCAGGGTTTCCCGCCGCTCGTAACAAGGCGCAGCACGCCGTGGCCGAGCACGTTCGCATTCGGGTCTCCACCACCCGCCTCCAGCACGTGCAGGAACTCGTACGTTGTGTTGGGCTCCGCAGGGCGGATGGCGACGCCAAAGCCCGTGTGCCCGTTCCCCTCGTAGCTGCCGAGCCCTTCTATATACTCCACCTCGGCCGGAAGCAGCGTCGCGCACGTCAGGATTCCCTGCCCCTCGCGGAACGTCATCCGCCTCCTGGGACTGTCCACCACCGGCTTGTTCCACCCGTGGATCATCCAGCGCACGGGCACCTCGGGCGAAGAGGTCTGCACCTCGTCGTAGATGACGAATGTCGTTGGCAGGATGAATAGGAAGTGCCGTCGGAAGAGCTTCGCTTCGCCATGATAGGCGCGGGTCGCATCCCCGCAAGCATACACATACCCCTCGTCCTCCTGGTATGCGACGATGTCGCCCAGGTCGAACTCCGAGTCCTCTCTCATGTCGGTCCACCGCGCGGCTTGCTTGCCTTGGCCGCTCGGTCCGCTCCCGATCAAGACCGTGTTGTGTGCGTCGTACGGATGCTTGTCGCCAAACAGCCCCCTCTTCTCGTCGTAGACTGCGGCATCTACCACCAAACTGCCACGCTTGGAGATGTAGAAGACGTTCGCGGAGACCCAATCGTGGTAGCCCACGTAGTCTCCGCACACGAAGGCCGCGTAAGTCGCGTCCTTCGACCAGTCACTCCGCATGGTGACCATGCCGATGCCCTCGTGGTGGCGATGCAACGGGAGGCGATCCGGATCGACGGTCGGGACCCGAGGGTCGTCCCACAGCAACCGGCGCCAGGCCGTGGTGCCGCCGCGTTCGGCGAGCAGTTTGGCGACCGGCGATTGGCAGCGGGCGACCAGCGGCTGCATGATGTCAGCCACTTCCTTACTCCAGAGCTGACGCTGCCAACTGTTGTCGTGCCAGTTGATGAACTGCCCGTTGTGGGGCTGGGCGGTCCGCAGCACCCAGTCGGGCAGCCCCGCGATCCCCGACTCCTCGAACAGATCCTCCCCGGAGCAGCTGCGCCACGCGTCAAGCAACAGGATGAACGAGTAGGCGGTACGGAACCAGTAACCCGTGCCGTCGATCATCCCGCCGTTCCCCCGCAGCATCATCGCCTGGGCCGGTACGAGGTTACCGCGCAGCAGTTCACGTGACTCCGTCAGCAGACGCTGCGCCCGCTCATCGTCTATGCTTGTCCCCTGCAGCGCGATTCCTGCCAGGAGATTGGCACCCTTCATCTGGTACGTCTGGTTCGCCCAATCCGGTTGCCGGTACCGCTTCTCCCAGATCTCAGTGAACTCGAGAATGACCCGCGCAGCCGCCATCCGCTCTTCTGGGGTGAGCGCATCATGGAGCCAGTCGAACGCGATGCACAGATCGGCATAGCGGTAGTTCGTGTTGTAGACGTTTCCTCCCGATCCTAGCGCGACCGCAGCGTTCAACAGTGCTTTGGCTTGCGCCAGGTCTGCCTGATCCTGGGAGATGAGGTAGGTCAGGCACGCGGACAGCAAGGTGTCCTCGGCTTCCACCCGGACCGCGGCATAGTGCTCCTGGGACCTTGGGTCCTCCCTCACACGCCCGCGAAGTGCCTCCAACTCCTCCGGAGTGAGCAACAGCCTGGGCCGCGGCAGGGCGGCGCCTTGGTCCTCGGTGTGCCCCGGCTGCTGCTGCTGCTGTGTTGGGCCACCAGTCAGACCGGCCCCCAACAACCACATGACGGCCAACGTCAACGCCGCCACAGTCACTGACAGGATCCATTGGGCAACCCGCCGCTCCATCTCGCTCTCTCCTCTCGCCAGCGTCAGCCGCACTCGCGGTCATGCGTTACCGAACGACGCCCCAGGATAGGCTTCCGCTCGGGGCGCCGGGTAGTCTCTGAGCAATGCCCACGCGCCCGCGTCTCAGCGCCATACCTCCTCTCCCATGCGGGAGAGAAAAGAAGGCTACTCCCTCACATGTCCCTCCCCGCGGAGCACGTACTTGTAGCTGGTCAACTCGCCGGCGCCCATGGGGCCGCGGGCGTGGAACTTGTCGGTAGAGATGCCGATCTCCGCACCCAGGCCGAACTGGCCGCCGTCGGTGAAGCGCGTCGAGGCGTTCGCGTACACACAGGCGGAGTCCACCTCGCGCAGGAAGCGCTCCGTGTTCGCCTCGTTGTCGGTGATGATCGCCTCGCTGAGGCCGGACGAGTACTGCGCAATGTGCCCGAGGGCTTCGTCCAGGCTGTCCACCACGCGCACAGATAGGATGAGATCGAGGTACTCGGTATCCCAGTCCTTCTCCGTGGCAGGCTTCACCTGGTTCGAGGCGGCCTGCACGGTCTCGTCGCCGCGCACTTCCACTCCTGCCGCGAGCAGGTCGGCCAGGACCGCCTTCAGAGCCTCCGCGTTGGCGCGATGGACGAGCAGCGTCTCCACCGCGTTGCACACGCCCGGGCGCTGACACTTGGCATTGTGCACCAGCTTCACCGCCATCGGGACGTCGCAGGTCGCGTCGATGTAGACGTGGCAGAGCCCGCGGTGGTGCTTGATGACGGGGACGGTTGCGACCTCGGCGACCGCGCGGATGAGTTCCTCGCCGCCGCGCGGGACAATCAGCGAGAGGTACCGGTCCAGCCTCGCCATCACGTAGACGGCCTCACGGTCGGTGACGGGGATCATCTCGACACACGAGGTCGGCAACCCCGCATCCTCGCAGGCCTCCTGCATGACGGCGGCGAGGGCGAGGTTCGAGTTGATGGCCTCCGACCCGCCCCTCAGCAGGGCCGCATTGCCGGACTTCAGACAGAGCCCGGCCGCATCGACGGTAACGTTCGGCCGCGACTCGTAGATGATGCCCACCACTCCCAGCGGCACGCGCACCTTGCTGATCCGCAGGCCGTTCGGCCGCGTCCACTCGTCGATGACGCGCCCGATCGGGTCCGGCTGCTCGGCGACCTCCCGCAGCCCCTGCGCCATCTCCGCCAGGCGCTTGTCGGTGATCGTGAGCCGATCTACCATCGCCGAGGAGAGACCTTTCCTCTGGGCGCCCTCCAGATCGACGGCATTGGCGCGCATGACCTTGGACTGCCGCTTCGCCAGCAGGTCGGCCGCTCGCACCAACGCTTCCCCACGCTTCTCCGCCGAGGCCTCTGCAAGAACCCGCGAGGCCTCCTTGGCGCGCATCGCACGTTCGACAACCGTCCGCTCAACAGGCATAGCTCAACACCTCCGATTCGCCTAACGCACCGAGAGCACAGAACGGCGCCCGCGCGCGGCCCGTGCCGGTCGCAGAGCGCCGTTCAACTCGCAACCCGAAACCCGTAACTCGGAACCGCCGTTAGCGCGTCCCCTTGACGCAGGGCAGGATGTTCTTCTCGAACTTCTCCTGCGTGCCGTCGAAGTCGACGCCGCTGAACACGTACCAGCGCTCGACGTGGGTGACCGACTCGCCCGGTTCGAGCAAAGTGAGCGGGGCGACGGTCTCCACCTCGGCGATGAGGTCGTTGCAGAACAGCTCGACCGAGCAGCCGAAGTCCGGGTACATCGCGTCCGGCGCGTGGTCGAAGCGCTTGATGAACAGGTCGCCGCCCTTGGTCCAGCCCGCCCAGCCCTCGTTGCAGGCGAAGCCGAGCTTCAGCCGCCGCGAGAGCTTCGGGTCCTGGTGGAAGACCAGGGCGCTCCGCAGGACGATCATCCGGGTGTCGTTCATGTCCGTGTAGGGCCACATGACCACCGGGCCGCAGGGCTGCAGCGAGGTGAACTCACCGCTCGGCCAGGGGCAGAACGAGTAGCCTTCCTTCTGCATGATCGTCAGGCACCAGGGCGCGAGGGTCACGGGCCACATGCCGCGGTTCCAGAGCGTGTGCCTGAGCGTGGCGCACTTGTCATCCTCGCGCAGGCTGATCTCGATTCGCTTCTGGATGTGCGTGTTCGGCTCGGTCTTCTGGGTCAGCCGCAGCGCGCCATCCGCCGTCTCCACCTCCACCGGATCGTTGTCCGGTTCGTAGCTGCGCGGCAGCCCCTCCGGCGCGTGCCAGAGCCGGTGCCCGCCGTACAGCTTCCAGTCGCCCTCGCCCGCCCCCGGGACCTCGCCGAACATGTTCGGCCCGCCGACCCGCGCCAGCCGCATCACCCGCGGCCCGAGGTCCGCCACCGCCACCAGCTCCATCTCACCATTCGTCATCCGATAGCAGTTCTTCCAGCTTCCGAACGTGGTCTTCTCCATGGGGAACCCTCCCGTAGATCGGGCCTCCGGGCCCGACGCCGATTACAGCTCTCCCGCCAACGCCTTCGCCCGTATGCCCCGCGCGCGGTTCAGGTAGTCCAGCCACGGCTCCAGCTCGAACTCCTTGATGAGGTCCTCGACCGTCACTTCGTCCATGTTGCTCGCCAGCGTGAAGTGGGCCTCCGGGTAGTCGATGACGATCTCGACGCCCGGCCCGTACTTCCGCAGGATGTCCGGGAACTTGTTCTGGTTCGTGTCCAGGTGGAAGAACTCGCGGTCCATGTTGATGACCGCGCTCGCGATCGGCGGCACCAGCCCCGCGGCCACCTGGTTGATCTCGCGGCCGGTCTCCGCCAGATACCGGCCGCTCATGTCCACGATGTAGCTGCGCGCCGGACAGCAGCTCAGCACGTAGCAGCCCCAGTCCCGCGCCCAGTGCTCCAGCCGCTGCCCGCCGATGAACATCGACGCGAAGACCACCAGCCTCGCCCGGTTCGCCGCCAGCCGCTGCCCCACCTCGATGAACTTCAGGTCGAAGCAGATGGCGCAGCCGACCCGGCCGAAGTCCGTCTCGAACGCCGGCGCGTCCTCCCCCGGGATGATTCCGACCTCGATCTCGCCGATGGTCGGCTGGTACTTGTGGTACTTGCCGACCACGTTCCCGTCGCGCCCGATCAGCGCGGCGGTGTTGTAGAGCTTCTCCCCGTCGCGCTCGGGAATCGGCAGCACCACGTACATCCCGTGTTTCGCTGCGACCTCGGAGACCACCTCACTCGTCGGCCCGGGAATCGGCTCCGCATTCTCGAGGCACTGCTCCATCGACAGCCCGAGTACGTTGCAGAACTCGGGCAAGGCCACCAGATCCGGCTTCGCCCGCGCCGCCTCCTCCAGCAGGGCCGCCATCTTCTCGCGCGTGCGGGGCATCCAGTTGTCGCCCGCCTCGACGGGCTGATACGCTATCGTGGAAACGCGGACATTGCGCGCCAAGCTACACCTCCGGGGACGTGTTCGAGAGTCGCGGGGGAGATTGGGCGGACCGGGGCAGGAATCCTGCTTCGGCCGTCAGGACTCGGGGTCCGGCTCGTGGATCAACCGCAGCCCCTCGATGTGCTCGAAGTGGCGCGGGTTGTGGGTCATTAGCGGAAGGTCGTGCTGTAGGGCGCACGCCGCGATCCAGATGTCGTTGTCCTGGTATGGCCGCCCCTCTTCACGCGTCTCCCCCGCCAGTGCGGCCCAGATCGAGCACGTCTCAAGATCTGGCACGAGGAGGGTGCAGACGGCGAACTCCTGCCACCAGAACCGCTCCGTGAATGTCCGGTTGCTCGTACGCCGGGCGTTGAGCAACACCTCTGCCGCGGATGGGAAGGGCACGACGGGGATTGCGCTCTGCAGATGCCGCTGGTACCGTCGTCCCCGTTCGGTCCTCTTGGCGATGTAGATCAGGACGTTCGCGTCCAATGCTACGCGGGAGGGCGCCACGCGCACTAGTCCTCCTCGTCATCGTAAGGCGGATAGTGCCAGACCTCGCATGCCTCCATGTCGGCTATGATCTCCTCTGCCGACCGTTCGTCAGGGAACCCGGCGAGAAACGTCTCCACGTTCTCGATCGGCTTGGCCCCTTCAAAGGGGTCGCGGTTGGGCTCGGCCGGACCAGCCGAAGCCAGGACCTCCCGCAGGAGAGCGCGGGCGGCCTCCACCCCGTCGGCAATCGCGACGTCCGCAACCTCTATCCGCTGGCGGCCGTTCCGCGGCCGCCGCAGGTTGCCGGTCACGCGCACGCGGTGGCGTGCTGCCCTGTGGATCTCGTCCGCCAACTCCTCGGGGAAGGCAACCTGCACCGGTTCCCCCTCATCGGGGTAGA